>CACFTO010000001.1 GCA_902569245.1 uncultured Pelagibacteraceae bacterium
GTTAAATAAAACATTAGAGAATAATATAAGTAGTCTCTTTTCAGAAAAAAAATATGAAGAATTAATTAGTACGATAGAAAAAATTTCCACATTTGACGATAGAACGCCAGGCATGTCATCAATTTTGGGGGTGTGTAGGATACTAAAAAATAATAGATCTAAACAAGATTTAATTTTAGGTTTAAAAGATTTTATCAATGCTTTCGAAAAATCAAATGAAAAAAACATTGCCATTGAAGCTTTGTGTAATTTCATAAATTGCACATTAAATAATCATCAAAAAAATTTAGATTTATTTGAATATTTATCTATTGCAAAAAAAATGTTTAAAAAGGCTGAAAAAAAGTTTGGTTATGATGAAAAATTATTTACTCATGGTGTAGATTTATTCAACTTTTTTTGTGAACATGAGAAACTGGGATTGATACTAAAATCTTTGTTAATAAATGGTACAAAATCAAAATCAATTTTATGTACCTATGGTTTTTTTAATAATTATTTGTATCATTGGGATAAGAAAGATTATTATGATTACTCTTTGAAATTTAAAAATTTTTTCCCAACTCTAAAAACAAAAAACCTAAATGAAATAAATTTTAAAAATAATAAAAAAATTAAAATTGGCTTTATTTCGTCTGATTTCATAAATCATTCTGTTAGTTACAATACTAAACCACTACTTAAAAATTTAGATAAGACAAAATTTGAGACGTACGCTATTTACCTTGGAAAAAATGATGATACTAATAACTCTTCATCCGATATTGTAAATGTATTTGATAAATGGTTGAATTTAAGTAACCATAATAATCAACAAATTGTTAATATAATTCAAAATGAAAAAATAGAGATCCTGATCGACCAAATGGGACTAACTCAATCTTCAAGAATTGAAATTTTTAATAATAGAGTTAGTCCTGTACAGATTTCATGGAATGCATTCTGTAACACAGTAGGTTTTGACACTATAGATTATATTCTAGTTGATAATAATTTGATTTACGATGACGAACAACAATTTTATTCTGAAAAAATATTGAGACTAAAAAATATATGGAATTGTCATTCTGGATTTGAGTTTGAAAGGAAAAAACCTACATTGCCATATAAAAAGAATAATTTTATAACCTTTGGATCATTTAACAATTTTTTGAAAATATCTGATGACGTAGTTAACGTTTGGAGTACTATTTTGAAGAAAATAAAAAATTCGCAATTAATATTAAAATCTTCATATAAATACGACTCCTCGTCTATTTTACGAAAATTTGAAAAAAATGGAGTTACAGACTCAATTAAAATTTTAGATAGAGCAAATTATCCCGATATTAAAGATCATCTTAATCTTTATAATTCAATTGATATTTCCCTCGATACTTTTCCATATAATGGAGTTACAACATCTTTTGAATCTTTGTGGGCTGGAGTTCCAGTAATGTCTTTAAGGGGTTTTAATTTTAACTCTAGATGTGGAGAAAGTATTTTAATAAATGGCGATTTAAATTTTTTTTTAGCAACTAATAAAGATGAATATATTAAAAAGTGTATTCTCTTATCAAAAAACATCGAAAAATTAGAGTTAGAAAGAGATAAACTGTTTAAAAACATACTAAATACTCCATTATTTGATGCAAAACAATTTGCAAATGATTTTAAAGAAACTCTTTTAAGTGTTTATAAAAAAAATTAAATAATAGATTTTAAGAATTTAAAGATGCAAAATAACAATAAAAAAAATATTAATTTTTTTAAAGTTTCATCCTATGTAAATCAAAACAATCTTGATCATGGAAGTATATTAAAACAAGCATATGATCAAAAAATGATTGTTGGGGAAAATAAAAATTTATTAAAAAATTTTATTGAACACTTTTCAAAAATAACTGAAATTAAATCTCAACTATATCAAGATGTATTTGCTTCATTTATAATCGATAAAAATTTTAATAAAACTTTTTTAGAATTTGGTGCCACAGATGGCATAGACTTATCTAACACATATGTTCTTGAAAAAAATTTTGGTTGGAATGGATCTTTAAGTGAACCTAGTCCGCAGTGGCATAAAAATCTAAAAAACAATAGACCAAACTGTAACATTATTACAAAATGTATTTGGTCAAAAAGTGGAGAAGTATTAGATTTTTTTGAGTCAGATGTTGGGGTTTTATCAACAATTAGTAAATATAAGGAAAGTGATAAAGTTTCAATTCCAGGGAACACAATTGAAAGAGTTCGAAGTGGTAAGTTAGTTAAAGTAGAAACTATAAGTTTAAATGACGTAATTCATAAATCTTTTAATTCTGTTGCTCCATCATATATATCAATTGACACTGAGGGATCAGAGTATGAAATTTTAAGATTTTTTAATTTTAAAAAATTCCGACCAGTTGTTTTTACTATTGAACATAACTTTACTGAAATTGAAAATAAAATTGATGGTCTAATGTTTGAAAACGACTATGTGAGAATATTCAAAGAGTTTACTGCTTTTGATGCATGGTATATTTCAAAGGAAGTAAATTATAATTTATTAAAAAATTAAATGAAGTATTGGTTACTTAAATCAGAACCAAATGTATGGTCAATTGATCAACAGATCAAAGCTGGGTATAACGGAGCAGAATGGGATGGTGTAAGAAATTACCAGGCAGCAAGCAACTTAAAAAAAATGGAAAAAGGAGATCTTTGTTTTTTTTATCATTCTAATATTGGAAAAGAGATAGTTGGTATAGTCGAAGTTATTAAAACGGCATTCATTGATCCAACTGATAAAGAAAAAAGGTTTGTTGCAGTTAAAGTTAGATTTAAAAGTAAACTTCAAAATCCTGTAACACTTGAAAACATCAAAAAAACTAAGGCTTTGGAGAACTTATCTCTAATTAGACAAAGTAGACTGTCTGTCATGCCTATTGATACTAAAAGCTGGAAAATAATTTTGAAGATGGGTAGAATTAATTAAAAAAAAATTCATGCCTAAGAAAAAAAAAGTTAAAAAAAAAATAATCTCTAAAAAACCCAAAGAGACAGTTTATAAAACAAAGAAAGAATGGATAAGTAAAGCAACCGTCAATAAATCTCAATATATAAAGAAATATAACGAGTCGATTAAAGACAACGATGGATTTTGGAAAAAAGAAGGAAAAAGAATTAATTGGATTAAATCTTATAAAAAAATCAAAGACATTAAATATAGTAAAGATGATGTTCATATTAAATGGTTCTATGATGGTACTTTAAATGCCTCAGCAAATTGCATTGATAGGCATCTTAAAAAAAATGCTAATAAGACTGCAATTATATGGGTAGGTGACGATCCTAAAGTTCAAAAAAAAATTACATATAAAGAACTTCATAAAGAAGTTTCAAAAGCAGCAAATGGATTAAAAAATCTAGGAGTTCAAAAGGGTGATAGAGTAACAATTTATCTTACCATGATACCAGAACTTGCCTACACAATGCTTGCATGTGCTAGAATAGGTGCAGTTCACTCCATAATATTTGGAGGTTTTTCACCAGATAGTATTTCAGGTAGAATTAATGATTGCGAGTCTGATTATGTGATAACTGCAGATGAAGGTGTAAGAGGTGGCAAAACAATTCCTTTGAAATCTATTACAGATGAAGCTTTACAAAGCTGTCCCAATGTAAAGAAATGTGTTGTTGTAAAGAGAACAGGTACTAAAAAGATTGATTGGTACAATGATCGTGATGTTTGGTATCACAAAATGACAAGTAAAGTCTCAGCAAAATGTGAGCCTGAAGAAATGAATGCTGAAGATCCATTATTCATTCTTTACACATCTGGTTCAACCGGGAAACCAAAAGGTGTGCTACATACAACAGGTGGATATATGGTTTATGCATCAATGACTCACCAATATATTTTTAATTATAAACCTAAAGATATTTACTGGTGTACAGCTGATATAGGCTGGGTTACAGGACATAGTTATATTATTTATGGTCCACTTGCTAATGGTGCAACCACAATAATGTTTGAAGGAATACCTACTTATCCTGATACATCAAGGTGGTGGCAAATAGTTGACAAATATAAAGTAAATATTTTCTATACGGCTCCAACAGCAATCAGAGCTTTAATGAGGGAAGGTGATAAACCTGTAAAGAAAACATCTAGAAAAACTTTAAAACTTTTAGGTACTGTAGGTGAACCAATTAATCCTGAAGCTTGGGAATGGTATTACAAAACTGTTGGTGATAGTAGATGCCCAATCGTTGATACTTGGTGGCAAACAGAAACAGGTGGAATTTTGATTAGTCCTCAAACTGGAGCAATAGATTTAAAACCTGGTTCAGCAACCAAACCATTTTATGGAATTAAACCAGAGATCCTGGATAAAGATGGCAAGGTTTTAAAAGGAGAAGCGCAAGGTAGACTTTGTATTTCACAATCATGGCCTGGACAAATGAGAAGTGTCTATGGTGACCATCAAAGATTTATAGATACTTATTTTTCACAATTTGATGGGAAATATTTTACAGGTGATGGCTGCAGAAGAGATAAGGACGGATACTATTGGATTACCGGAAGAGTAGATGATGTAATTATTGTTTCTGGACATAATTTAGGTACAGCAGAAATTGAAAGTGCGTTTGTAGCTCATCCAAAAGTGGCTGAAGCAGCAGTAGTTGGTTACCCACATGATATAAAAGGAAATGGGCTGTACTGTTATGTAACTTTAAATGCTGGAGAAAAAAGTACTCTTGATTTAGAGAGAGATTTAAAACTTTGGGTAAGGAAACAAATTGGTCCAATAGCAACTCCCGACTTAATTCAATTTGCTCCAGGACTACCAAAAACAAGATCGGGTAAAATAATGAGAAGAATTCTAAGAAAGATTGCTGCCAATGAACATGGTCAATTAGGAGATACAACCACTTTGGCTGATCCATCGGTTGTTGAAAGTTTGGTCGATAATAGAAAAAATATCTAGATCTTTATTAGTTTAGAAAACTCTTCCTTAATATTATCCCATTTCAAAATCATAGAATTGAGAACTATCTTTCTATCTATTGATTTTAACTCATTTGCTACCGGAGCCCAATTATATAATGCAAGAGCACTTTCATTAAATGGCCAAGACTTATAATAGTCATCCCATTTAATTTTATCTAATCTTTTCTGAAAACTTGCCTTTGCTTCATGAACAATTTCCTTGGGCATACCATTCTCTAATTCTTTGTCCAAAATATCATTATAAATTTCAGAAGCTTTATTAGTTTCTCGAAAATTATAAAAAACATTTAAATACGAAACAGTGTAAAAAGATAAATCTTGAAGTGAAATTGCATATATGTTCCATTTGGCTGTGTTAATTGATTTTAAAAATTTTTCATCATCAAAATGGAGAACCCATTTCGTGCCCATTCTAGTTTTTAAATAATTATATAAAGTAACTTGTGATACCCATGCTGATTTTTGCTGAATAAATTCTTTCAAATCATCAACATTTTTTATTTTTTTCTTTGGCAAAATGCCTTTAAACATTGCAACTAAATAAACTTTGAAATCTTCAAGTTTTATATCTTTTAAGTTGAATCTGTATTTAAGGGCCATTTATCTACTTAATATGTTGATGTATAATGTAAAAATGACACAATATCGAGTGTTTTTAGGGGTTTAAATAAATTTGATTATCGGTATGGTTCTTTCTTTAACCTATAGGAGAGAGAAAAAATGTCAAAACAAGAACAACACTGGGAAAAAACCAGGAACTTGCTCTTTATTACATTAGCAATTTGGTTTGTTTTCTCAATTGGCATCTTTCTTTTCGGAGCCGAAATGCAAGAATCAAGCATTAGACCATTTGGATATCCTTTAACGTATTGGTTTACATGTCAGGGATCGCTTGCAATCTTCGTCATTCTAATTTTCTGGTTTGCCGGTCGACAAGAGAAAATAGATGATGAATTCGGATTTACTGAAAGAGAGGGTGATCAATGATAAAAGGTAAATTTATAGATAACTTACCTAAAGTCTATGGGATATATACTGGAGGTTTTTTAGTATTTATCATCATAATGGCAATAGCTGAACAAGCTGGAATGACAGCAAAGATGATTGGTATCTTTTTCGTATCATTTACAGTTTTGATTTATGCTTTAATTGGTTGGTTATCTAGAACACTGCAAACAGACGCTTATTACGTAGCTGGAAGGCAGGTACCTACCGTATTTAATGGAATGGCAACTGCAGCAGACTGGATGTCTGGTGCATCTTTTGTAGCCATGGCAGGTGGTATTTACTTCAAGGGCTATGGTTATATGGCACTGCTTGTTGGATGGACTGGTGGATATGTACTAGTTGCATCTTTATTAGCACCATATCTTAGAAAATTTGGATGTTACACTGTTCCAGATTTTATAGGAACTCGTTATGGTGGTAACTTAGCAAGATTTAGTGCTGTTATAGTCTTAACCGTTGCATCATTCACTTATGTGACTGCTCAAATTAACGCTACAGGAACAATTGCTTCTGTTGCTTTAGATATTCCATTTGAAATTGCAGTTTACGTTGGATTAGCTAGTATTTTGATGTGCTCAATGCTTGGTGGAATGAGAGCAGTAACTTGGACACAAGTTGCTCAATACATTGTACTAATTATTGCTTATTTACTTCCAGTATTCTGGATAAGTAACAATATTGGTGCAGGTTTCTTCCCACACTTCATGTTAGCTGACGAAGTAGCAAGAATTGCAGAACTTGAAGGTCAATTTGGATTTGTTAAAAACTCAGCTGCAGATTTAGCTACAGTTCCAAAAGGATTGTCTGCAATTACTAAAGCTCACTCATCAGTTAATGCAACACCTTGGGCATTTATTTCATTAGCAGTATGTATGATGGCAGGAACAGCTTCATTACCTCACGTTATGATGAGATACTTCACTACTCCAAGTGTAAGAACAGCTAGAAGATCAGTAGGTTGGTCACTATTCTTTATATTCCTACTTTACTCTTCAGCTCCAATGTTAGCTACTCTATCAAAAATTTCTTTGATGGATCCTAATCTAGCTACTGGAATTATCGGTAAATCAATAACTGAAGTTCAAGCTCTTGACTGGTATCAAAACTGGAACCAAGCAAAATTGATGTTTGTAAGTGATTTTAACGGCAATGGAACTCTAGAACTTAATGAGTTCTTTATGAAAGGTAGTGCTGTTGTATTAGCAACGCCTGAGATTGCTGGATTACCTTATGTAATATCTGGACTTGTTGCTGCTGGAGGTATGGCTGCTGCCATGTCAACTGCGGATGGATTAGTTTTAGCTATTTCAAATGCGTTATCACATGATGTTTACTACAAAATCATTAATCCAAAAGCTGAAACTGCAAAAAGATTAATTGTTGCAAGGGTATTACTTGTATTGATTGGTTTTGCAGGAGCTACAATTGCTGCACTAGAGATACAAGGTATTCTAGGTTCGGTAATTTGGGCTTTTGACTTTGCGATGTCTGGGCTATTCTTCCCACTTGTACTTGGTGTATGGTGGAAGAGAGCTAACGCACCAGGAGCTGTTGCTGGAATGCTATTAGGACTGATCTCAGGAACTGCGTACCTAGTTTGGGTACGAAGTGGTGGATCTGGGTTCTTAGGTATAACTCAACTTACTTTTGGAATAGTTGGAGCAGCTGTAAGTTTAGTTTCTATGATTGTTGTCAGTTTAATAACTGCAGCACCAGACGCAGCTACTCAGAAGATGGTTGATGATGTGCGTGTTCCAAGTGGTAAAACCATACTTGGAAAACAACATTAATTAAAATATATTATTTTAGGGGCGAAAATTTCGCCCCTAGATAAGATCTTAAATGTCAGCAAACTTTCATCCTTTAGTTTATATAATTGATTATGTCCTTGGAGTTATAATGTGGACTCTAATTGGACGAGTTGCGATGAATATATTTCAGAAGGAAGATTCGCAATTTTTTTTTATGAAAGTGTTTGTGAAACTAACAAACCCACTTATAAAAATATTTAAACCAATTACTCCAAGTTTCATTATAGGACCTTTAGTTCCACTTTATGTAGCTTGGTTCTTTTACATGGGTCGTTTCTATTTAATGCCTTATTTACTTGGTTATTCGGTTATGGGTATGCTTTCATTCCCTCTTGAAAGTGAAATTGCTCGAGAAATATATAGAATATTTAGTAAAAACTAATTCAAATAGAACAAAAAATTGATACTAATATTTTTAGTATCAAATGAAAAAAATTCAAATTTCTCCATCAATATTATCAGCTGACTTTAGCCAGCTTGGTAGTGAGATTAAGAAACTAGAACAAGGTGGGGCTGACTTAATTCATGTCGATGTAATGGATGGTCACTTTGTTCCAAATTTGACAATAGGTCCTCCAGTAATAAAAAACCTTAGAAAATATACTAACCTTCCATTTGATGTGCACTTAATGATTTCTCCAGTACACAAATATATAGAAAATTATGCGGAAGCCGGTGCTGATATAATAACCATTCATCCTGAAGCTACTGAAAACTTAAAAGAGTCTATAAATTTGATAAAAAGACTTGGCAAAAAAGTTGGTGTATCTTTAAATCCAAAAACTGAAATAAAAACTTTAATTGATGAAATAGATAGTGTTGATTTGGTTCTAGTCATGAGTGTTAATCCTGGTTTTGGTGGGCAAAAATTTATGCCTGAAGTATTGGATAAAATAAAAGAATTAAAAAAAATAAAAGAAGAAAACCAATATCACTTTGATATTGAAGTTGATGGAGGAATTAATTTTAGTAATTCAAAAATAGTTTTGGAGGCTGGAGCTAATATTTTGGTATCTGGAACAACAGTGTTCAAAGAAAACGATGGTAATATCAAAGCTAATATTGAAAAACTAAAATCAATGTAAAATGTTTTTAAAAAGTTCTTTTAATTACATCAATGAATTTTGTTTAATATTTAGAAATCAAATACGAAAATTTTATTTAACTTCATCTATTTATAATAGAAAAATTTCTAAAGTTGATGAAACTACTTTAGTTTATCAACCAAGTCTTAATATACTTAGTTCATTAATAAAATATGAAAAACAAAAAAAGAAAATTGAAGATTTTAATGTTCAATCTATATGGGAGAATAAACAAATAAATTATAATGATTTTAAAAAACTTCATAGTTTTTATTGGCTATTCTCTATAGATCTTAAGTCTTCTAATGAAGTTACTCAGACAATTATAAAAAATTGGATTAAAAAAAATCAAAACTATGAAGCAAAAAGTTGGGATATAGATATTCTTTCTAAAAGAGTAATAGCTTGGATATCAAATTCAAAAATAACTTATGATAAATCTGAAAATAACTATAAAAATACTTTTAACGAAATAGTTAATAAACAAGTAAATCATTTAATGATTGAAATTGGTCGGTCCTCTGATTTAAACGATAAAATGATAGGGTGTACAGCGATAACACTCACAGGAATAGCATATAAAAACAAAAGGTTCTTGGAGTATGGATTAAATTTACTTAAGAAAATTATTAATACATCGTTTGATAATTACTACTTTCCAAAATCAAGAAATATAAGACAGATGGTTTTTTATTTAAAATATTTTATTTTGATTAGAGAACTTTTAAAAGATTCTTTAAATGATATACCAGAATATTTAAATGAAATAATTCATTTTCTTGGCAAATCCTATGATTTTATTTGGGGTTCATTAAAGCAGAGTTTATTATTTAATGGAAATAATAATTCAAATTATAAAGACTTTGATGAATATCTATCTCTATTTAGATATAAGTTTAAGAGTGATAAATTTGATATATCCGGCTATACAATCTTAAAAAATAAAGACGTAATCCTAGCTATGGATACAGGGAGTAGCCCAGCAAAAAATTACTCAGAAAATTATCAAAGTGGACCATTATCATTTGAATTTTTTTTTAAAGGTAAAAAACTAATTACTAACTCTGGTTATTTTCAAAATCATAATCACCAACTGAATTCAATTTCAAAATCAACTGCAACTCATTCGACACTAGTTTTAGATAACTCTTCAACTTGTAATTTTAAAAAAAATAGTAAAGGACCTAGTATATTAAGTAAAGGATTTAAAACGTTTGATAACGACGTAACATATGAAAAAGATTATTGGAGTATTAAATGCTCACATGATGGGTATTTATCAAGATATGGGGTAATACATCAGAGAAATTTGGAATTTGACAATGATAGAAATATTCTTTTTGGAAAAGAAAAACTTATTAAAAAAAAGAATTTTAAAGTTACAAACTTTGAAATAAGGTTTCATCTTCTACCGAATATTAAAGTTACAAAGCTTCAGGATAATAAATCTGTGTTAATTGAATTAGAAAATTCTGGTTGGAAGTTCTTTTCAAATGATGGATTGATAGGTATTGAAACTGGGTTATATTTCGGTAATAAAAATAATTATATTGAGAACCAGAATATTTTTATCTCAGGTATTACTCAAAATAATGAACAATTAATTGAATGGCAAATTAGTAAAATATGAGTAAAAAAATTAAAAAAGCAATTATATCTTTATCAGACAAATCAGAAATTAAATTAATATTAAATACACTCAAAAAACATAAAGTTAATATTATAAGCACAGGGGGTACATCTAAAGTAATTAAAAAATTAGGCTACAAATGTACTGAAATATCAGAATATACAAATACAGATGAGATTTTAGATGGTAGAGTTAAAACACTGCATCCAAAGTTATATGCAGGGATTTTAAGCAAAAGAGAAAACAATAACCATAAAAAAGAACTTAAAAAGAATAATTATAATGAAATAGATTTAGTTATAGTTAATTTTTATCCATTTGAAAAAACATTAAAAAGTACAAAAAACCACAATAAACTTGTTGAAAACATAGATATTGGAGGTCCAACTCTTGTGAGGGCAGCAGCTAAAAATTATAAACATACAACTGTTATAACATCTCCACATCAATACAGAGAATTCATTTTAGATTTGGAAAAAAATAAAGGTGCTACAAGTTTAGAATTTAGAAAAAAACTATCCCAAGAAGCATTTAATTTAACTGCATACTATGATTCTGTTATTTCAGAATATTTGAATATAAAAAATAATATTCATTTTCCTCAAAAGCAAACAATTCATGGGAACTTGATAGAAGTATTACGATATGGTGAAAACCCCCATCAACAATCAGCAATTTATAGTAAGCATGATAATTTAGGTATATCACAATTAAGTGGAAAAAAATTAAGTTATAATAATTATAATGATATTTATGCTGCATTAAATGTTTCACAAACACTTCCAAAAAATATTGGAACTGTAATTGTAAAACATTCTAACCCATGTGGTGTATCGGTGAACAAAAGTAAAATAGAAAGTTACAAAGAAGCCTTAGCATGTGATCCAATAAGTGCATTTGGAGGAATTGTTTCATGTAATTTTAAAATAAATGAAAAAATAGCTCTAGAATTAAATAAAATATTTTTAGAGGTAGTAATAGGACTTGGTTTTGACAAAGATTCTATAAAAATTCTCAAAAAAAAGAAAAATTTAAGATTAATTGATGCGTCCAAATTAAAAGAAAATAACCTAGTGAACATTGTAAGTAATTTTGACTCATTATTACTACAAAGTATAGACAAAAAAAAATTTACGAAAAATGATTTTAGAGTTGTAACTAAAATAAAACCATCTAAGAAAATTTTAAATGACCTAATATTTGCATTTAATGTATGTAGAAATGTTAAATCAAATGCGATTGTTTTAACAAAAGATAGTTCAACTGTTGGAATTGGTTCAGGTCAACCAAGTAGATTAGATAGTTGTAGAATAGCTATTGAAAAAATGAGAAAATTCCAAAAAATTAACAAGGATGATTTAATTTTGGGGGCATCTGATGCATTTTTTCCTTTCGTTGATGGCATAGAAACTTTAGTTCAAAATGGAGTTGGTGCAATTATCCAACCATCTGGATCTATTCGTGACAAAGAAATTATTAAATTTGCTGATAAAGTAGGAATTATATTGGTTTTTTCAAATACAAGGCATTTTAAACATTAATTTAGTTGATTCTGTCAACTTTTGCTGCAAGTACAAAATCGCTTTCGTGCAAACCATTTATTGCATGAGTTTGTATTTTGATTTTTGCATATCCCCAACCAAACCAAATATCTGGGTGATGTCCTTCTTGTTCAGCAATCTCACCAACTTTATTAACAAAAGATTGGCTTTCTAAAAAATTGTTAAATTTATAACTTTTAACTATATAATAATCTTTATTGTTATCTGATACCACATTCCATCCATCAACTTTCTTAAGGTATTTATGGATTTCATCTAAATCAAAGCTAGGGATACCTCCTTCACAAGGTATACACTTTTTGTCTGCTAAATCACTCATTTGGATTGTAACCTAAATCATTTAAGTCGTTTTGTAAATTTTTATTTAATTGAGTAAGGATATTTTTTGGTAAAATTTTTTCCCATCTATTATTAAAACCAAGATTAAAAAATGGTTTTTTTTTTCCATTGCTAGAAATTACACTCTCTTCAAATCCTTCATTTTGTTCTTTATTCTTTAGGTTTGTAAAATTTGTCGATCTAATAGAATTAAGCAACTTTTTTTCGTCTATTTCTAATTTATTACGTTTAATACTATTAATAAACTTTATTACATTTTTAAACGTATCATATTTATTATTCTCCAAGTCCTCATATTTTATAAATAAAGTTTTAAATTCTGTTGTATTTTTCCAAGATTTATAATGAGTTGACCAAGACCCAAGGAAAGTAAAATTACTATAATCGTTGTTTAAAGACTTTTCCAATAAAGATGCATTCTCATCCATAATTTTATGGTATGCTTGGTCATAATTTAATGAATAATGATGAGTCAAAGAACTTACTATATTTCTAGGATCTCTTACAATATATATTGCTCCAAGAGTTTGCTGGTTAGTAGTAAATTTATTTCCATTAAATTTGTCTAAAGTATTGTGAGTTTTAACAAAGTGGACTTTATTATTATTATTTATGAAAAATTGATTTTGATTAAAAATCCAATTCTGACTTGCCTCATCTTCTGAAAAAATATTTTTTTTTGTAAATTTTAAAGATGGAAACTGAAGAATATTTAAAAGTAAATCAAAATCGAATTTTCCTTTTTTAGAAAAGAAATATGAAGATATAAAAGATCTTAAATAAGTATTCCCACTTTTGGGATAAGATGCGATCCAAATAATCATATTGATATTTATGGAGCGGGCAATGGGACTCGAACCCACGACCTTCTCGTTGGCAACGAGACGCTCTACCACTGAGCTATGCCCGCTTATTAAAAATCATTATAGATAGCGGTTTTTATAAATGCAAGTATTAGTTAAATTAGTAAAATTTATCACCAACTGTGTCGTGAGTGTGTCGAGATTTTTTTAAAACTTTACATGAAAGTTTATGTTGGGGGCTAACGCCCCCACAGGCTTAATTTAGTTATTAATCTAAGCTATAAATTGTAACTGATTTTTCTTTGTCAACTTCATTAGCACTTATAAATAAGTTCCGTTGTGGAATAGCAACCAAACCTTCTGGTCCAATACCCGTTGGTAAAATAGCAACTAATTCTGGGTTTTTCAAATCGTTTGCTTTATAAACGCCGATAGCATTTGCTCTTTCAGCACCAACAAAGATATAACGTGTATCACCATATATTGCTACTTCAACTGACTCTGGTTCTACACCTTTTTTCTCTGCACGTTTTTCTGGCCAGTAACCTGCTGAAGCGAGTGCTCTTTCATATGACGAACCTGACTCGTATACCACCGAACCATTTTTATTGAAGATTGTCCATCCACGACTACCACCACGTTTCGCTTGACCTGGTGCTTCATGTTTATAGTCACCTTCATTTGCAGTTGCAAAATGATCATCGTCAATCCACTTAACTGCGTCTGGTTCTCTACGAACATTCTCAATGGTATCAACCATCTTTAGTTCACCATCTTTTTTGTTATCAATACCTACTAATGTTACTAGTCCTGCATCAAACTCTGAAATTACTTTTCCACTTCGATCAATAACCGCCATCCAGTTATTCTCTTGCATAGTAACAACTATTTCACCTAAATTATTGATATCAACAAACTCAGGCTCTGGATCGTTAGGAGCAATAGTTGAAAAACCAACTAAGTCCGCTTTAGTAACACTGTTATCTGCTAAATTAATAATTGCCACAAAACCCCCTGGAAGTTGTGGAATTTTTTCATCGTTGATATCTTCGTTACGTTCATTTTCAATAGCTACTGCCACAAAAGTTCCATCTGGACTAACTGCAACCGAGTCTGGCTGTCCACCTAGTTCTACTTTTGTAACTTCTTTTCCTGAGGCAAGATCAACAACTAATAAGTGACCACTTGGCTCTACATAGTTTGGAGAAGTATTAATACCTACAAATGCTTGTCCATTTTTGATTGCAACACTAGTTGGTTCACCACCTAAATTCATGTGGCCTAATGGTTTCGGATTTGCTGGATCAGTAATATCAATCATGCCTAATGCGTTTGCAGGGCTATCGCTATATACCAGTTTCATGCCATCTGCTGTTGCCGCAATTATTTCTGCTGATGTTTCTTCTGCACTAGGGTTATTTGCTGGTGTTCCAAATTTCCCAATTTCTTTAAAGTCTGCATTTACTGTGCTAACAAATGCGGTTGAGGCCAGAAGGCCTGCTAAGATAAATTTTATCATTATATATTCCTTTTTGTTTTTATGGAAAGATATCAAAACAAGATGAAAAATTTGTAACAGTTTAATTACAATTATATTTTATTCCACTCACCATAGTTTTTCTTTTCTGTGTCGAAGTGTGGCCGTCAGTGTGGCCGAAAACATTTACATGTCGAATAAGGATTGATTAGTCTTGCAAAAGGAACGTGGACTACCTCGTTGGCAACGAGACGCTCTACCACTGAGCTATGCCCGCCTATTAAAAAACATTATAGATAGCGGTTTTTAGAAATGCAAGCAATATTAAATTTGAATAAATTTTTGATAATCTGTGTAACCTAGTGAATTTATACTTCTTAGAATTTATTTAAAACTAATTAAAATTTTAATTTTAACAATTTTGTGTTGCTGAAATATTAAGCCATTAATATGGATCTCAAAAAAAATATGATAAATTCTCATAATGAGTAATATAAAAAAACAGATCTTTAAGCATGGAATTTTCTCCTATTATACAAACGATGAGTACATTGGAAAAAGTTTATCAGAATATGGAGAATGGTCAGAAACTGAGGTTGTTTTATTAAAACAATTAGTAAAAGATAATGAGAATATAATTGAGATAGGATCAAACATAGGAACCCATACAATTCCTTTGGCAAAACATGTGTTAAATGGTGGGCTAGTATATGCAATAGAACCTCAATCTCAAAACTATAAACTTTTATCAGAAAACATTAAGGATAATAAATTAAAAAATGTTAAAATTTTAAAATTAGCAATTTCATCAAAAAAGGGTGAGGCTTATATGAATATTTTTAATGAAAATTTGTTAAATAATTATGGAGATTCTAAAATTTTTGAAAATAATTTTCTAAATTCTGAAAGTGTAACAGTGAAAACTTTAGATCAATTATTTTATGTTGATAATAAGAAAAAAGAACCAATAAAATTAATAAAATGTGATGCGCAAGGACAAGAGCTTAATATTATCTTGGGTTCAAAGAAAATTATAGATACATATAAACCTTTTCTTTATTTAGAAAATGATGAGTTAAACACTTCAAAAACACTAATAGAAAAACTAAAAGGTATGGGGTATATTATGTTTTGGCATCTGCCACCACTATACAATCCAAATAATTTTTTAAAAAATAAAAAGAACATTTTTCCTAAAATAATTTCTTGTAATATGTTATGTATTCATCAAAGCACAGAGATTAAACTAAGCGAAGATTGGAAAAAATTTAGAATTAAAAATAGTGATGATCATCCATTTAAAAAATGATATTTATATGAATTATTTAATATATCTTGAATATAATACAATCTCAAATACTATCATTAATACGTATACTAATCATGAATTTTCCTAATGAATTTAAAGATATTGTAATCAATTATAATAATAAAAATTTCAATGAAGCACTTAAACTTTTAAACAATCTTCCAAAAAAAGAGGAGTTTGAAAAGTTTAAAATTAAACTTTATGCTTCTATATATTTTCTTACGGGAAAATGGATACAATCTCTTACTTATCACAATAAAATAGTTGAGAAAAATGAGGCAAGTTTTGAAGATTATAACAATTTAGCTGTATCATTATTCAACCTTGGTAGGATAACAGAAACCATAACCTATTTTAAAAAATGTATTGAAATTAATAATAAAGCAGAACTTCCTTATCAAAACCTTGGTACATCATATTTACATCTTGGAAATTATGAACAGGCAATTGACTGTTTTACAAATGCACTTTCTTTGAATAATAGAAATAATAATTGTAAAATAATGACCATAGATATTTTGAATTATATAGTTCCAAAAACAAATCAAAATAATCTTTTATTAAAGTTAAACGAGAAAGTACTAAATAATTTCAGCGATGAAAAATTAAACAAGATCCCAAAATATGAATTAATAATTCAACTAATTGATATAATTAAAGACGATTTAGGTAAAGAGGAGCATAAAATTATTTATAACAAAACTGAAATTTTCAGAAGAAATACTGAAAATTTGAATTGTGGAAGACATTTTAAAGTTTTTAATAAATTTAGCGTTATACCTGAATATTGTTTTAGTTGTTACAAGGTTCAAATAAGCACAAAAAATGTGTTTAGCCTGATAAAACTATTTTTTCTTTTTAATACAAATTATCTAGAAAATAATAATGTTAGAAAATGTATGGTTGAGACTAGAAGCAATGTTAAAGAAAATTTTAAAGGATTTATTTATTGTAGGAGTTTAGATGAAGCAAAAAAAATTTTAGAAATTTCAGAGTCTAAATTAATTGAAAATGAAATTGATTATAAAAAAATTGAAATTAAGCATGGATGTACTGAGTATTATGAAAAGCATCCAAATTTTAAAAAAATCAACTATAATGGTGAACAAGAAATGTCTTATGAGAAATCATGGAAAAAGTATGAGAAATTAGTTGACGATAATTCACCCCCTTTTAGTGAAAGAGTTATAAACCCAACTATAAATAAAATTAATTTATCGGATATATTGATTATTAAAAATTGGTTAGATTATGCTGAGATAGTTGGTGACAATTCATTTGAAAAAATTTATAGCAGTAATGTCTCGTCAAACTTTTTGTCTCAAATACTAAAAAATCAAATAACTTTTAGAAAACAACAATTTTAATACTTACAAGTTAATGGATCGAAATACAGTTAAAACCTATCCATAATGAATTAAATCATATGCAGCAACTGCATATCCGCATATAGCAATTAATATTTGCATTGAAAGACCATTTTGGGTCATATCACAATATGCATTTTAAAACATAATGATTGTTTGGATTTCTTCCTATCCGAAAAGTGGTAACACTTGGATTAGAACTTTTATATCAACTTACTATTTAAGTAGTAATGATAAATTTAATTTTAAAATGTTAAAGAATATTCGGCAATTTCCGCATGAAAAATTCTTTAACAAAAAAATTACTGACATAAACTCAGCAATAAACAATTGGGATTTAGCTCAAAATAATATCAATCTAAAAAATGAATTGATATTTCTTAAAACTCATGCAGCTCTTGTAAAAATCAATAATATACCTTTTACAAACAATAAAAATACTTTAGGAGCAATTTATGTTGTTAGAGATCCTAGAAATGTTGTCACTTCTATAGCAAATCATTATCAATTAACATTCGATGAGTCTTTAGAATTTATGACTAATAAAAAAAAATTTCTAATGAAAAAAAATGATCCATCTAATTTTGGTAATTTTACATTTTTAAACTCATGGTCTGAACACTACAAATCTTGGCTACATACAAAACAATTCAATTTACTTTTTATAAAATATGAAGATTTAGAAAATGATACATTTAATACATTTAAAAAAATTGTAGAATTTTTAAACAAAATCATGAAAAAAAAGGAAAAAATTGATAGCAATCGACTTACCAAAATAATTGATGCTGTCAGTTTTGAATCACTAAAAAAAAAAGAGAATGATGAAGGTTTTCCAGAAGCAGTAATGAATAATGAAAAACAAAAAATAAGCTTTTTTTATTTGGGTAAAGAGAATAAATGGCAAAATCTACTTTCTACAAAACAAATAAACATAATAAATAATATATTTAATCATGATTTAAATAAACTTGGATATTAAATTATATTTAGTATTTTATATTCTTATCTCTCAAAACTTCCTGCATAGGTACAAGATAATTTTTATACTTTTTCCATTCTACTGAGGTATTCATTTTTATTTTTTCTCTTACTTGTTGATGTGAAGCTGTAGTGACTGGTCTATTAGTCTTTTGGTATTGTAATAATTGACTTTCCCACTGCAAGTTCAAGTGATCTAAAATTTTTTTGGTATTTGCTTCAAAGTCTTTAACAAAAATTTCATAATGAATATCTAGAATATTTTTTTTATATTTTTTTGTCCAAAAATCCATTAATTCTAAGTACATTGAATAATATTCAGCAACATCTCTTTGATTTAAATTAAAATCTAAACCATTATCTATAAAGAAATTTTTGTAGTTAGACCAACAAACTGCCATTGGGTTTCTTTTTATGTGTATAATTTTCGCCTCAGGAAATGCTTTAATAATAAAACCAATCCATCTAAAGTTTGAAGGTAATTTATCAACTATAAAATCAGAGTTAGAAATTTGAGAAATTTGACTATAGTAATATTTTCTTATTTCATAAAAATAATCTTGAATATTATTTGGTTTTTCTAACCCTGATTTATCAATTATTTTTTGTAAATAATTAAGTTCACCAGCTCCATAAATTTTTGAATGTGTGGATAAAATTTGTTCTAGAAGAGATGTGCCTGATCTTGGCATTCCGATAATAAAAATAGGTTTTATTCTAATTTTATCTTTAAAATCCAAATTATTATTACTTATATCTGCAAAAAAAGATTTTATTTTATCAAATAAAATTTCTTGTTCTTTCATAGAAAAGCTAGAATTTTTTCTTTTTAATGAATTACATTTATCAAGACAATCAAATGCAAGATCAATTTTATCCATGTCAAAGTAGCATTTACTTAATGCATCTAGAAATAAAATTTTATTTTCATAATTCAAAGTCGATAAGTCTAAGTTTTTGAAAATTTTAAATATAATATTTGATTCATCTATCTTAAGTGTTGAAACATAATTTCTAAAGCTAGGAATGTTGAATTTATCAATTTTGATTATGTTTTCAAAATACTCTCTTGCTTTTGAGGTATTGCCTAAAAAGAGATGTGTAGTTCCAAGGTTATAAAGTGTCTTTAAATTTTTTGGATCTAAATTTAAAATTTTCTCATATATTTCAATTAATTTCTCATAACTATTATTCTCTTTAAGGATTGTTGATAAGTTTATAAGTGCTGCGATATTATCATTTTTGAAATTAATAGCTTTTTTATAATGATAAATAGCTTCATCTTTTTTATTAAGTGATTTTTTTACATTACCTAAATTATTATGTGCCTCTGAAAATTTTGGTTTTATTTTTAAAGCGTTTTCAAACGATATGGCAGCTTCTTTAAATTTGTTTAATTTTTTTTGGATATTTCCTAAAGTGTAATAATTATCAGCATTTTTTTCTATTAATAAAAGTTTTATAAAATATTTTTCTGCTTCAATAAAGTTTTGCATTTGAATTGAACTTATCCCCAATATTCGGATAATTTGTATATTATTAGGTGAATGTTTAAGTAATTTAGTACCATTCTGTACTACATCTAAAAATTTTTTTTTATTAAAAAAAGTTATTAGTCTTTTTTTTTCTTTGTCAAAATTATTTGAATTCATTAATTATTTGTTATAATTTAAAAATAATGAAAAAAGAAGAATTGCCAAAAATTTTACCAGTATTCCCACTATCAAACTTCATTATCTTTCCAAGAACCACAGTTCCATTAAATATATTTGAACCAAGATATATTCAAATGGTTGATAAAAGTATGAAAAGTGACCGAATTATTGGTATGATTCAGCCAAGAAAAACTGGAGAACTAAAAAAACCTGATCTACATAGTGTCGGCTGTGCTGGGAAAATAACCAGTTTTAATGAGACAGATGATGGACGATACCTGATAATTTTGAACGGAATTTGTAGATTTAAAATTATGGGGGAAATAAATAATGAAAATTTATATAGAGAGTGTGAGGTTAAGTATGAGGAATTTTCAAATGATTTAATAGAAAAATCTGATGAAATCAAATTTTCTGATTTAAGACTAATTTTTCAAAATTTAAAAGGTTTATTTAAAAAACAAGGATATGAAATTAATTGGAAAGAAATTGAAAAACAGAGTTTAGATCAAACTATTAATACTCTTTCTATGGCATCGCCATTTTCTTTAGAAGAAAAGCAGGTTTTGCTTGAAAGCAAAGACTTAAACATGAGAAAAGAAAAATTAGAAGAAATTCTAAATACTTATATTTTAGACAACTTTAATAACAAAACATTACAATAAATTAATTTTTAGATAATTTAATTTGAAAAAAACGTAGCGTAATCATTTAAAAATTTATTACCTTTAAAAATTTTAAACATTGGTTCAGACAGATTGTTTTTAAATTTATTATCAAGATTAAAGAAGGAATTAATTGAGTCTATTCCAACACCGTACATAAAGTTCAAATGTTTATTATTTTGCTGAAATTTTTGTGCTATTATTTCACCGTTATCAATACCCAATTTTATATTTTCATCCAAAATAAGAGACAGTGATTTAATATCTCTTATAGTCATGTTAAAACCTTGCCCTGCTAATGGATGAACTTTATGTATTAAATCTCCAAATGATAAAATATTTTTATAAACATATTTTCTTAGAAACGAAAATTTAATTTCAAATTTCTCAACATTACTTATTTTATTTATAACGTATTTTTGATTATAATTATTTATAATTTCCAAAAGTTTTTTTTTATTAATTAATTTGTTTGAATTATTTGAAAATACTATTGAGGTTTGATAATCAGATAATGGAAGAAATGCTAAAGGTCCATTTTTTGTAAAGATTTGTACAGCTATTTTATTTTCAATTTTTTTATGATTAATTATAGTGGTATAAGCTGAAGCGTTATAATTTTTCTCTATTTTATTTGGAAAAAATTTTTTAGTAATAGGATTATTATGTTCAGAATTAATAATTAAATTATAATTTCTTTTATTTATAGATTCAAAACTATAATTTTTATATTTAAGAAATTTAAGAAATTTATTTTTTCTTAACAATTTATAAAATTCAATATATTTCAGTAAATAAAAATTATTTTCGTTTTTATTCTTAAATTCAAACAGCTCAGAAGATCTATTCTTCTCGGAATAAATTTTAATTATTGATGTTGGCCAACCTAAATTACTAAAGTTTTTAATATTTTCTTTTAAAAATTTATAATTCTCGTTTGAAATTGCAATTGTTCTAATTGTATTTTTTAATATCGGTGCAGGAGTTTGTGAAACAATATCAACATTAATCTTATTTTTAAGAAATATATTTGCTAAAACAAGGTTTGTTAAATTGTTTCCTAATAAGCAAATATTCATAATATTATTTAATTTTATCAATAAAAATTAAATGATACAAAGTGACAAATCATTAATTACAATATGAAAATAAAAAATTTCGTTGATAAAACAACTAGTTTTCTCTTTCGAAGACTTTCAGAGCTTTTAGGGGCAGTTTTGTTGAGTTTATCAGTGTTACTCCTTGTATCATTAGTTAGCTATTCACCTGAAGACCCAAACTTTATTTTTCCAGAGAGTACTGAGATAAAAAATTTACTGGGTTCAAAAGGTAGCTTCACTTCTGATATTTTATATCAGTCAATTGGTTTAACTTCGTTATTAATACCAATTTCACTATTTTTTATATCCCTGTCAGTAATAATTGATAAAAAAATTTTATACATAATTGAAAGTTTATTTTTCATAGTTTTATATTCAATTTCTGGTGCATTGTTTTTTACTGTATTCCACACTGAGACATTCTGGCTTACAATAAATGGAAATAATGGATTTTTGGGTAATCTATTTGAAGAAACTTTTTTAATAAACTTAATAAATCTAAATCTCCAAATAAGTTATGTAATTTTAGTTATTCTTGTACTAATTTTCTTTCTATTAAGTATGAATTTTAAGTTAAAATCATTTAAGTATCTTACTTCTCTTTTTACTAAATCAAAAAAAATTCCCACTAGAAGTATTGCTGAGAATTATAATGAAAATTTAATGGACGAAAATGATTATAAATATAATGAGACCAGAGTTCAGGAAAATTTTTCATTTGATAAGAATATGACTCCCTCCAACAAAAAAACTATTAAATATAAATTACCTTCCTTAGATTTTTTAAAAATTCCATCCAAAAAAGATAGGAATTTATCAGAAAATAGAATTGACGAAAAAACTTTAGAAAAGATTTTATTAGATTTTGGGGTTGAGGGAGAGGTTAAAAAAGTAAGCCAAGGTCCAGTAGTTACATTGTATGAATTTGAACCAGCACCTGGTGTGAAAGTATCAAAAATTATTAATCTCTCAGAGGATATTGCAAGAAATACTAGTTCCGAATCTGCTAGAATTGCAACTATACCTGGAAGTAATACTATAGGTATTGAGTTACCTAAACCATTAAGAGAAAATGTTTTTTTAAGCGAAATAATTTCTGACACTAATTTTAAAAAAAAAGACATTAAATTACCAATTGCACTTGGAAAAAGTATTTCAGGATTACCAATAACAGGAGATCTGAGTACGATGCCTCATTTGCTTATAGCTGGTACTACAGGATCGGGCAAATCGGTTTGTATAAATACAATTATTTTATCACTTTTATACAAACATTCCCCTGAAAAATGTAAGTTTATATTAATAGATCCAAAGATGTTGGAACTTTCAACATACGAAGGTATCCCACATTTATTATGTCCTGTTATTACTGAAGCAAAAAGAGCTGCCTCTGTCTTAGGTTGGGTAGTAAAAGAGATGGAAAATCGATACAAACTAATGACAAAAGTTGGAGTAAGAAATATTGACGGATATAACGAAAAACATAAGATTTCTATGCCTTATATCATTGTAATTGTTGACGAAATGTCAGATTTAATGCTTGTAGCTGGCAAGGATATAGAAAATTATATTCAAAAACTTTCTCAAATGGCTAGGGCTGCAGGAATACATATTATAATGGCTACACAAAGACCAAGTGTTGATGTGATAACTGGAACAATAAAAGCAAACTTTCCAACTAGGATATCATTTCAAGTTACATCTAAAATAGATAGTAGAACAATTCT
This sequence comes from uncultured Pelagibacteraceae bacterium, assembly GCA_902569245.1. Classification (GTDB taxonomy): domain Bacteria; phylum Pseudomonadota; class Alphaproteobacteria; order Pelagibacterales; family Pelagibacteraceae; genus Pelagibacter. The sequence continues at coordinate 23,498 of CACFTO010000001.1, forward strand.
TGGTGAACAAGGCGCTGAACAATTACTTGGGAAAGGAGATATGCTTTATATGACTTCAGCAAATAGAATGACAAGGATTCATGCACCATTTGTATCAGAAGGAGAAATTGAAAAAATAAATAATTTTTTGAGAAATCAAGCTGAACCAGATTATGTAGACGAAATTCTTAATTTTGTGGATGAAAAAGAAGGAAGTAGTGATGTGAAAGATAATGAAAACTTAGATGAATTGTATAATACCGCTTTAGAAATAGTCAAATCTGAAAGGAAAGCATCAACCTCTTTTTTACAAAGAAAATTACAAATTGGATATAATAGAGCAGCTAGAATAGTTGATCAAATGGAAGCAAATGGAGAGATAAGCCAGGCAAATCATGTAGGTAAAAGAGAAGTTCTCAAATGAGAAATTATTTAATTTTTTTTTTTATTTTATTTTTTAATTTAAAAGCACATAGTTCTATAAATCAAGAAATTATAAATCACTTAGAAAACATAAACTCTTTAGAATTTAAATTTATACAAAAGATTGACAATAATAATATTGAAAAAGGTGAATGTATAATTTTATACCCAAAAAAAATTCTTTGTAAGTATTATGATATTTATAATAAAATCTTAGTTTCAAATGGTAAGTCTCTAGTTATTAATTCAGATAAAATCAAAAATTATTATAGATATCCCTTAGATAAAACACCTTTAAATTTTATTCTTGATAAAAAATTTTTAGTTTTAAAAATGAAAGAAGTAGGATACGATAAAAATTATCCCTTTTATTATGTATTTAATTTTGAATATGAAAATAATTTGATAAAAGTTTTCTTTGATAAAGAAACTTTAGATTTAATTGGCTGGGAAACTAAGGATATATACCAAAATCTTATTCAGACTTTTTTAAGTGATATTAATATTAATATTGATGTTGAAGAAAGAATATTTTCAATACAAAATTATATTAATTAACTTCGATATTTATTTTTTCAGATTTAAATACCTGCATGCCTCTCGCTAAATAATTTTTAATTGCATTTTCATGATCTAACGAACAAGTATGTAGCCAAACTCTTGATATTCCATCATCAAATAACTTATTAATAGCCTCTGAAAGAAGATAGCCTCCACATTTTTTTCCAAAATATTCCTCTAAAACTCCAAAATAAGCAATTTCAGAATGATTGTTGTCTGAGTCTAGGATAGTTTCATAATATCCAGCTAGATTGGAATTATCCTTTAAAATAAAGGTTTTTATTCTTGGATTTTCAACATACTCGATCCATTTATTATCACCCCATGATAATCTATCTATCCATCTATGTTTTTTTCCAATTTGTTTATAAAAAAATTTGTTTAATTGGAAATCAGGTGGGTTTACTTCAATAATTTTAAAGCTAGGTCCAGGGCTTTTTGAACGATTTAGGTCTCCTATTGAATTTATTTCTAAAAAGCTTCTATCTACATTTATTCTCACGAGACCATTTTACCGATTTTCTCTCCACCAAACAAATGAAAATGTAAATGTGGAACTTCTTGTCCCCCATCTTCGCTTATATTTGCGAGCGCTCTATATCCTCTGCCAGTATCAACAGATATATTTAATTTCTTTGCTACAATATTTATACCTTTTAACAGTCCTACCATTTCTTCAGGAGATGCATTTAAACTAAAATCGTCTAAATCAACATATTTTCCTTTTGGGATTACTAAGGCATGAATTTTTTTTTGAGGATTTATATCATGAAAGGATAAAATAAATTCATCCTCATAAATTTTATTACAAGGTATCTCATTTCTTAATATTTTTGCAAATATATTATTATCATCGTAACTCATGATTACATTTTTTCTAGAATAGATTTTACAGTATCACCCATAACAGATGGATTTTTAGAAATTGTAATTCCACACTCTTTTAAAATTTCAACTTTTTCAATTGCACTTTCACCATAAGCTGAAACTATTGCTCCCGCATGTCCCATCACTCTCCCTTTTGGTGCAGTTAATCCAGCTATGTAGGCAATAACTGGTTTCTTCATGTTTTCTTTTGCAAATTCTCCTGCAGCTACTTCCTGGGGGCCACCAATTTCACCAATCATTAATATTACATCGGTCTCGTTATCTGTTTCAAACTTTTCAATTATATCTCTAAAAGAACTTCCATTTATTGGATCTCCTCCGATTCCTACACTTGTTGAAACACCTATATTTAAATTTTTAAGTTGTTGAGCGGCTTCATAACCTAATGTACCTGATCTACTAATAATTCCGACGTTTCCTTCTTTATAAATATGTCCTGGCATAATACCCAACATTGATTTTCCAGGACTAATAATTCCAGCACAGTTTGGTCCAACTAATGTCATTTTAGAACTTTTAGTATATCTTCTCATGTACCTTTTAATTCTTATCATGTCGTGAGAAGGTATTCCGTCAACAATAGCTACACATATTTTAATTCCAGCATCAGCTGCTTCCATTGCTGAGTCGGCTGCAAAAGCTGGGGGTACAAATAAAATAGATGCATCAGCCCCTGTTTCATTCACAGCATCTTTAACTGTGTTAAATACTGGTAAATCTAAATGCTTAGAGCCCCCTTTTCCCGGTGTTACTCCACCCACTACATTTGAGCCATATTTTATCATCTCATCTGCATGAAAAGAGCCCATTTTACCTGTAAAACCTTGAATAATTATCTTACTATTTTTATCTACGAGTACTGTCATGATTTATTTAGTGCTTCAACTGCTTTATTTGCTGCATCCTCTAAAGTATTTGCCTCTATATAATTTATTTTACTCTCTTTTAAGATTTTATTTCCTTTTTCGACATTAGTACCTGCTAAACGAATAACTAATGGAACCTTAATTTCAATTTTTTTTAATGCATCTACAATTCCTTCTGCAACCCAATCACATCTATTGATACCAGCAAAAATATTTACAAGAATTACTTTAACTTTTTCATCCATTGTAACTAATTTAAAGGCCTTAACTATTTTTTCAGGTGTTGCTCCACCTCCAACATCTAAAAAATTTGCAGGAGCTCCTCCAGCTAATTTTATCATATCCATAGATGCCATTGCTAAACCAGCACCATTAATAATATTACCTATATTCCCATCTAAACTGACATAGTTTAAACCTCTATCTGATGCAAATATTTCTTTTGAATCTTCTTGTGTTTTATCTCTTAGTTCAGAAACTTGACTTCTTCTAAACATTGCATTGTTATCAAAACTCATTTTACAGTCTAATGCTAAAATTTGTTTTTGTTTTGAAATTACCAAAGGATTAACTTCTACCATTGTTGCATCTAGTTCACTGAAAGCTTTATAACATCCAATAATAGTATCAGAAGCTCTTCTAATTAAGTCTGGCTCTATACCAAGACCAAATGCTAATTCTCTAGCTTGAAAATTTTGCATTCCAACTGCAACCTCAATTTTAGATCTAATAATTGTTTCTGGTTTTTCCTTTGAAATTTCTTCAACACTCATTCCACCTTCTGTTGATGCAACAACCATAATACTTTCTGAGCTTCTATCAAAAACTAATCCCAAATATAATTCCTTTTCAATATCTGTAGCTTCCTCAATATAAATTCTATTTACAATTTTTCCTTCAGGTCCTGTTTGATTTGTAACTAATTTTTTTCCTAATAATTTGTCAGTTGCTTGAGCAACTTCTAATGGGGTATTACAAACAATTATCCCTCCAGCTTTTCCTCTTGCACCAGAATGAATTTGTGCTTTTACTACCCATCTTGATCCACCAATTTCTCTTGCCTTATTCTCAGCATTCTCTGGGCTGTAAACAATTCCACCCGTAGGAATTGTTACTCCAAAGTTTGAAAGTATTTTTTTTGCTTGATATTCGTGAATGTCCATTATTTTATTTATTTATTATGGATTAACTTGTCGATATTTACAATATTTTCAGCCATTCTAGCCGATGCAGCGTCAATCATCCTGCCATCCAGCTGAGCAGCTCCTTTGCCCTCTTTAGCAGCCTTTTCTAACTCTTCTAAGATCCTTTTAGCCTTAGTAACTTCTGCTTCTGGTGGAGAGAATACATTATTTGCTAGTTCAATTTGTGAAGGATGGATTGCCCATTTACCCTCGATACCAATTGCAGCACCTCTTTTAGCAGCTGCTATATAAGCGTCTGGATCATTAAAATCTCCAAAAGGTCCATCAATTGCTCTTATTCCATATGCTCTACAAGTCATAACTAATTCGGATAAACCATGATGCCACTGATCACCTGGATAATTTTCATTAAGACCGCCTATAACAGTGGTTCTCGCTCTTAAACTAGCAGCATAATCTGCAACACCAAAATGTAATGCCTCTAATCTTTCACTTGAAGTTGCAATTTCTTTAATATTTGACATACCTAATGCAGTTTCAATTAAACATTCTATTCCAATTTTATTTTTTAATTTTTTATTCGTTTCAATTTGAGTTAATAAACAATCTACCATATAAACATCGCTTGCAGTTCCTGCTTTTGGAACTAAAATTGTATCTACATTTTCCCCAGCTTGTTCAACGATCTCGATTAAATCTGAATACATATAATGAGTATCTAAACTATTTATTCGTACAGAAATAGTTTTACCACTTCCTCTCCAATCCATTTCATTCAAAGCTTTAATAACATTTGCTCTAGCAGTAATTTTATCATTAGGAGAAACTGCATCTTCAAGATCTAAAAAAACATAATCTGCAGCTGAACTTAGAGCTTTTTCAAACATTTTAGGTGATGAACCTGGAACTGCTAATTCACTTCTTTGTAATCTTGACCTTGCAGGTTTATAAAATTTATGGCTCATTTTTTTCTTTTATCTAATTCGCTCATTACATCTTCAATTTTAATATTATTTGCCTCAAGGTATATTATTAAATGATAAAATACATCAGCTGCCTCATGAATTTTATTTGAATCCTCTTCTACAGCTTCAATAAGTTCATTTATTTCTTCTAAAACTTTAGCTTTACTCAAAGATTTATCGCTCAGAAGTTTGTTAGTATACGAACCATCAACGGGTGAGAATTTTCTTTCTCTTGCAAGTTTAAATAGGCTCTCAAGGGTATTTAGCATCTCAAATCCTAACAGGTATTCCTTTTGAGTCCAAATATTCTTTAGCTTCTTTGACAGAATATTTACCATAGTGAAATATAGATGCTGCTAAAACTGCACTAGCATTGCCTAATTTGATGCCATCCACTAAGTGGCCAAGATCACCAACTCCTCCTGACGCTATTATTGGTATGTTTACCATTGAAGAAATTTTATACATAAGATCAATGTCATAGCCCACCTGAGTACCATCTCTATCCATTGAGGTGACCAACAACTCACCTGCACCACTCTCTTCCATCTTCTTTGCAAACTCTAAAGCATCAATTCCTGTATTATTTCTACCTCCATGGGTAAAAACTTCCCATTTCTCTCCATTTTTCTTTGCATCAATTGCAACGACGATACATTGAGAGCCAAATTTTTTTGAACTTTGAACTATAACATCAGCGTTTTGTACTGCTGCTGTATTAATTGAAACTTTATCAGCTCCACAGTTTAAGAGTTTACTAATATCATCTATACTTCTTACTCCTCCACCAACAGTTAAAGGTACAAAACATTTTTTTGAAGTATCTTTCACTACTTCGTAAATAGTATCTCTATTTTCATTTGAAGCTGTTATATCTAAAAAACAAATTTCATCAGCCCCACCATCGCTATAAATCTTAGCTTGCTCAACTGGATCACCTGCATCTTGTAAATCAACAAAGTTAATACCTTTTACAACTCTTCCATTTTTAACATCTAAACAGGGTATAATTCTACTTTTAAGCATCTATTTCCTTTGCAAGCTCATCTAATTTAATATCACCATCATATATAGCTTTACCAACGATAATTCCCTCAATTTTTTTATTTCCTAATTCTTTTGCTTTTTTAATATCATCTATTGATGAAACACCTCCAGATATAATTACAGGACAGTTTGAATTATTGGCAACATTTTCTGTTTCATCGAAATTTGGACTTAACTTCATTCCATCTCTATTAATATCGGTGTAAATTAATCTACTAGCTCCATAATTATTTATATCCTTTAAGAAATCTAAAGTTTTTAAATTAGAATTTTCCCTCCATCCAGATATGGATAAATAACCATCTTTAGCATCTAAACCCAAAGCAATCTTATCTGGAAATTTTTCGCATGCTTCTTTTAGAAAGTTTTTATCTATTATCGCAGCACTTCCTAAAATTACTTTCTCAACTCCAGCATCAACATATTTTTGAATACTTTCAAAAGTTCTTACTCCACCACCTATTTCAATATTAAGATCAAATTTGCCTACTATTTCCTCAATAATATTAATATTAACGGTCTCTCCGGTTAATGCTCCATCCAGATCAACTATGTGTAAATTTTTAAATCCGTGGTCTTTATATTTGCCAGATTGTTCAACTGGTGACATTTCATATTCGATTTTATTATCAAAGTCTCCTTTTACTAATCTAACACACTTCTTATCTTTAATGTCTATTGCAGGGAATATTTTCATAAAATTATGTTCATTATTTTTAATTTATATTTGAAAAAACATAGTATGAGGTATTTTTAAAATAATAAGTTTGTTTATAATCTAAACTTTTAAAAAATTCGTTTACTTTATTAAAATTAAAATCAAAAATTTCTATTAAAATTAAACATTTATTATTTCTTAAATTATTTATAAAACCTCTCAAAGTATATATTTCATGACCCTCTACATCTATTTTGAAGCATAAGAATTTGTTTTTGAAATTAAGAATATTGTCTCCAACTTTTACAATAATATCCTTAATATCTATACTCTTCTTATTAAAATTCATCATATCATCCACGTCTTTTGAATTAATATTACTTTCTAAAATAGTTAAATTCGACTGAATATAGCCATTTTTAACTATAGCTTTTGTTTGAATTTTTTTTTCTATATCAGATAAACCAAATTTAAAAAGTTCTACATTTTTAAAAGAATTTTTATATAAGGTTTTTAAAAATTTGTTATAAGCATCTGCATTTGGTTCAAAAGAATTAATTTTTAGTTCTTTGAATTTATTTGCAAAATAAAAAGTATAATATCCAGAATTTGATCCTATATCAATTAAGTGAGAAAAAGAGTTTTTACTCATTTTTTTTTCTATGTAATTAACCTGATCATACTCATAATTTTTATATAAAATTATTTCTCTATCCATAGGATCTAAAAAATCCAAAAAAAAGTTTATATCTTTAATTTGATAATATTTTCTGCTTTTTTTTGTTACCCTATAATATCTTGTGAGAATTGATGGTATCAGTCTTTTTAATAAAGGGAACTTTATGAGTTTTTCAATCATCTTAATCAAATGTCTATGGTTAAGAATATTTTCATTTTCTATATGTTAATAAAGTTATCAATTATTTTAAGTCCAGTTTTATCACTCTTTTCTGGGTGGAATTGTGTGCCAAAAATATTGTCTTTTTCAACAGCACACACAATTTTAGAAGAGTAATCGGTTGTTGCTGTAATTACTGATTTATCATCTGGTGTAAATTCATAGCTGTGAACAAAATACATATGAGATTTATTCATTATATCTTTAAAAAACTTATTATCCTTAACTATATTTATTTCGTTCCAGCCAATATGTGGAAGTTTAAATTTACCACCTTGGTTGTCAATTTTAGATACTTTGCCTGATATCCATCCCAAGCCTTTTGTTTCAATTTCCTCGTAGCCAATATCAGCGAACATTTGAAGACCAACACAAATTCCAAGGAGTGGTTTTTTACTTTCTAATGCAAGTTCATTAAGAGTATCAATTAAACCATTAATACTATTGAGACCATCAATACAGCTTTTAAAGGAGCCTTGTCCAGGTAATACAACCTTATCACTAGCTTTTATTATTGCAAGATCTGACGTTACCTCAATGTTTACTTTATCTTTTGCGACTTCTTTAAAAGAATTAATAACAGAACTTATATTGCCTGAATTGTAGTCAACAATTGTGACATTCATTAAATTTATAAAGAACCTTTTGTAGAAGGTATTGTAGTTTTATTTCTTGGATCCATTTCTAAAGCAGCTCTTAATGATCTAGCTAATCCTTTAAAGCAAGATTCGATTATGTGGTGGCTGTTATCACCATAAATATTTTCAACGTGCAGAGTAATTCCCGCAGCTTGTGAAAAGGCCTGGAACCACTCTTTAAATAGTTCTGTATCCATCTCACCTAACTTTTCTACTTTCAATTTTACTTTCCAAATTAAATAAGGTCTATTTGAAACATCGATTGCAACTCTAGTTAATGTTTCATCCATCGGTATCATCGCATGTGCATATCTTTTAATACCAATAAATTTTTTAGATGCTTTTTTCAAACATTCACCAATTGCAATTCCTGTATCTTCAGTTGTGTGATGAAGATCAATGTGCGTATCACCTTTAGCTTTAATATTCATATCCATCGAAGAGTGTTTCGATAATTGCTCAAGCATGTGATCTAAAAATCCTATACCTGTGTCAACTTTGTACTTACCCTTACCATCAATATTTAAATCAACACTGATGTTGGTCTCTTTTGTTTTTCTACTTATTTTGGCTTTACGTTTCATAATTTGAAAAAGGTATATATCTATTATTCAATTATGGCAATAATTCTAGCCTTGGTCTTGAACTATTGTATTTAGTATCCATCTATATCCCATGACAACAATAGTATTAGTAAGAAAAAACAATGAAGTAGTAGTTGCTGGTGATGGCCAAGTTAGTATGGGAAATACAGTAATTAAGAAAACTGCAAATAAAGTTCGTAAGATTGAGAAAAGAAATGTGATTGCAGGATTTGCCGGATCTACTGCAGATGCTTTAACATTATTTGAGAGATTAGAGTCTAAGTTAGAAAAACATGCTGGAAATCTAGCTAGAGCAGCTGTCGAATTAGCTAAAGATTGGCGAACAGATAAGTATTTAAGAAGATTAGAAGCCTTAATGGCTGTTGGTGATAAAGAAAATAGTTTTATTATTTCAGGAACTGGTGATGTTTTAGAGCCTGAAGGTGATGTCATTGGAATAGGATCAGGTGGAAATTATGCATTGGCTTCAGCAAAAGTATTGATGGACACAGATTTATCTGCAGAAGAAGTTGCAAAAAAAGCAATTAAAGTTGCATCTGAAATATGTGTTTTCACAAATGATAATTGCAATATAGAGAAAATTTAAATGGAAAAATCAAACGTTACAACACTACCAAACGCTAAAGTAAAAGAAAAAAAAAATAATATTCAAAATTCATTATCTCCAAGAGAAATAGTTTCTGAATTAGATAGATTTGTTGTTGGGCAAAATAATGCCAAAAGAGCTGTTGCAATTGCATTGAGAAATAGATGGAGAAGACAAGCTTTAGAAGGCGACATGAAAGACGAAGTTCTTCCAAAAAATATTTTAATGATGGGACCAACTGGTGTCGGTAAAACAGAAATATCTAGAAGATTATCAAAACTTGCTGAAGCACCATTTGTAAAAGTTGAAGCAACAAGATTTACTGAAGTAGGTTATGTTGGAAGAGATGTAGAACAAATAATAAGAGATCTTTTAGAAATTGCTATTGCGATGGAAAAAGTGAAAAAAAGAAAAGAAGTTCACGCAAAAGCACAAAAATTAGCAGAAGATAGAGTTCTTGATGCAATTGTAGGTAACAAAGCAAGTGTAGCAACAAGAGAGAGTTTTAGGAAAAGATTGAGAGATGGTGATTTGGATGACAATGAGATTGAAATAGCTGTAACAGAGAGTGGTGGTGGAATGCCTTCATTCGAAATTCCTGGTATGCCTGGTGCTAATGTTGGAATGATTAACATTTCTGACATGCTTGGAAAATCTATGAGCCAAAAAGCCAAAAAGAAAAAAATGTCAGTAAAAGAATCTCATGAAATATTATTAAATGAGGAGGCTGATAAATTAATCGAACAAGACAAAATTATTAAATCTGCAAAAAACACAACTGAGAACAATGGTATTGTATTCTTGGATGAAATAGATAAAATTTCAGCAAGAACTGATAGAGTTGGTGGAGATGTATCAAGAGAAGGTGTTCAAAGAGATTTACTTCCATTAATAGAAGGAACAACTGTAAGTACTAAGTACGGTCCAATTAAAACAGATCATATATTGTTTATAGCTTCTGGTGCCTTCCAATTAGCAAAACCGTCAGATCTTTTACCTGAGCTTCAAGGACGACTGCCAATTAGAGTTGAGTTAGATGCATTGAATAGTGAAGATTTTAAGCGAATTCTAAAAGAGCCAGACAATAGCTTGATTAAGCAATACAAAGCTTTGCTTAAAACAGAAAATGTTGACTTAGAATTCACCGAGGATGGAATTGATACTATCGCAACAATCGCTAGTGAAGTGAATACGACTGTCGAAAACATTGGAGCTAGAAGATTGCACACAATTATAGAAAGAGTTTTAGATGAAATTAGTTTTACAGCAACAGACAGAGCTGGAGAAAAAATTAGTATAGATTCAGATTATATTAAGAAAAATATTGGTGAACTAGTCAAAGACGCAGATCTATCAAAATTTATTTTATAATTTTTATTTTTTTTTTCTTAAATAAATATCAAAATTGCCTACAGATGGATTTTCAACAGCCTCAAAATCAATACTTATAATTTTACTCATTAAATGATCACTACCTTTAATAAAATTAGGTACTGAGTGTTTTAATATACTCAAATCATTAGATTGATATGGATCATTTAAATTTTTAGATCTTAGACCCTTCCCTGTAATAACATTAATTTTATTAACTCCATTAATAAAACATTCTTCTATGTAGGAAGTCATCTTTTGATTTGCCTCCTCTAAGGTATAACCATGCAAATCAATGGATTTTTCAATATATCTTTTTGGTGATGAAGAAATTTTTTGATCTTTATTTTCTAGTTTATCAGTACTATTTAAAAAATCTTGCCAGTCTTGTTTATCTTTATCTGATATTTTTTTATTCAACTAAGCCTGGGTGTCCACTATTAGCCAGTTAGGATTTTTAGATGTACTATCTTTTGTAAATTTCCAAGTATCTAAAACTTTTTTAACTTTTTGAGCATCACCAGATACAACTTTATTATCTTTATCTTTAATGCAAGATATAATTTCACTTACAAATTCAACGCTTACCTCAAGCATATTTTTATTTTGATTATGCTCTTTTATTTCTGCAGAATTAATACCGATGAAAGTGGTTTCAGAAGTTACATTTCTTGCCTTTTTGTCTTTGATGGCTTCATCAAATTGATCATATACATTTTTTGCTAAAAGATTTTTAATTGATTTTAAATCTCCTTTAGAAAAGCTTGTAATAATGCTTTCATAAGCGATCTTCGCACCGTTTAGAAAATCTTTTTTTGCTTTATCATCAAAAGTTTCAGCATTAAGAATAGGAGAAGCTTTAGTCTCTTTAACTTCTTCGTGAGGAAAGCTTGAATTAATATTTTTCTCAAAACCTGTTTTTTTACCCAAAATTCCTCTTAATCTAAGGAAAATGAAACCAGCAATCATTGCTAGTAATATTATATCAATGTACTCGAAGCTATAACTCATATAGTAATAATATTTACTATGTTGATTAATTTCAACCTGCAATTTACATTATAGACAAATGAACACAGCAATAATTCTAATTTTAGGTATTCCTCTAATTGAAATCTACTTATTCATAAAAGTTGGGTCTCAAATTGGAGCTTTAAACACCATTTTGTTAATATTAGCTACTGCAGTTGTTGGTATTTGGTATGCAAGGTATGAGGGTTTTAATACTTTAAAATCAGGAATGTCTCAACTAGTGAAGAACGAACTACCCCTATATGAGATGGTTTCCGGGGCAGCAATTGCTTTTGCAGCTTTACTATTAATTTTACCTGGATTTGCTACAGACATAATAGGTATACTTTTAGTTTTTCCAATAACTAGAAAAGTAATTCTAAGGAAGTTTTCAAAAAAAAATTCATCCAAAAAGGAAAAAAATTTTATTGAAGGTGAATATGAGGATATAGAGGATAAAGATGGAAAATAAATATAAAATTATTGTAAGTTACATACAAGATTTATCAGTTGAGATACCTAGCCCAGAAACTTTGGTAACAGTAAGAAATACTATCCCAGAATATAAAATGAAAGTTAATATAAACTCAAAACCTCTTAAAAGAAAAATGATTGAAGTTTTAACAACTCTAACTTACGAAAATGAAAATAAAAAAAAGGCAAAAGGAATTTTTCAAATCAAGTATGCTACTGTAATAGATATTTTAGACTTAGAAATTAAAAAAGATGAATTAGAAAAAATTGTTTTATGTGATTTACAAATTAAAATTTACCCTGAACTAGAGAAAAAATTTCTTACAATTCTAAGTGAGGCAGGTTTACCAGATTTAAAATTTGGGAAAAAAATAGATTTCGAAAGCCTATACAAAGCAAGGCTAAATTAAAAATAATTTTTTTTAAAATTTTTTTTTAAGAAATTCTTATGGTTTAATAATTCCTTCTGAGTAGGTTTAATCACTTTTTTAAAATAATCCAATTCACTCTTTCTTGCTTGAGATTTGTAAATACTTTCATCAACCAAATTTAAGGTTGGTTCTTTTTGATCAATCAAATTTATATAAACTTTTGCAAGTAAATCACAATCAATTAAAGCAGTATGTTTTTCCCTTTTAGAATTATCAATTCTAAATCTTTTACATAATGCATCTAAACTTATTCCTGAACCTGGGAATTTATTCCTAGCTAATTCCAAAGTATCAATAACATTCGAATTATTTATTTTTGGCTTACCTATTAAAGACAATTCATTATTTAAATGTCCAATATCAAACTCTGCATTATGAATAATAATTTTTTTATCTTTAATAAAATTTATAAAATCATCTGCAATTTCAGAAAATTTTTGCTTGGAAGATAAAAATTCATCTGAGTATCCATGAACTTCAAACGCCTTTTCTGATACTTTTCTTTCAGGATTTAAATAAAAATGAAATATATTTTTTGTGGGTATTAAATTATCAAGTTCAATACATCCAATTTCAACAATCCTATGACCATCTCGAACAGATAAACCAGTTGTTTCAGTATCTAGAACTATTTCTTTCATTCAAAATTTCTTCTTTAATTAGTTTAACTTTTTTTTTCATTATATGTGCAGAAAAATTATTATTAATAACATAGTCAGATAATTTTTTTTTTTTAGAAATGATAAGTTGATTTTCTTTTAAACTCCTGATCAATTTTTCATTAAAATTAGGTCTTTTTTTTAATCTATCAATGACTTTAGACTTTTTAGAGTTAATAAAAATTATTATGTCATTTTTTTTATTTAGTTTATTTTCAATTAACAAGGGAATATCGAGAATAATCATTTCACTCTTTTTGTTTTTCATTATGAAACTTTTCATTTTTTTTCTTACTAATGGATGAACAACAGAAGATATTATTTTAATATTTTTTTTATTTGAGCTAACAGCTGATATAAGCTCTCTTTTTCTAATTGGAAATGTTTTAATAAATTTTGGTAATTTTTTTCTTAATTTGGTGTAGCATTTTTTATTTTTTCTATAAATTAATTTTACTTCAAGATCTGCATTAAATACTGGGTATCCAAAAAGCTTTGAAATAAAAGATTTTCCTGAACCTATACCGCCAATTATTCCAACTCTAATCATTTTTAATTTTAAATCTCATAATTTCATTTTTTTAGAAATTCAATTAATTCTTTGTTAATTTCAGGTTCAACATTATGCCAAATATTGAAAGCTTGTTGGCCCTGAAATAAAAACATATTTAAACCATTTTCAATTGAATTACCCTTTACATTTCCTGCCTCTGAAAACTCTGTTTGAAATGGTGAGTATATAACATCATAAAAAAGCTTATTTTGACCAGTCTGAGAAAAGTCTATGTTAAATTTATCTGAGTTATTTAAACCTAAAGTAGTAGCATTTATTATCATATCAAACTTTGGTAGATCACCCCATTCCAGAATATTAATCTCGTTGAATAAATTTTTTAAATTTTCAGCCTTTTTTTTAGTTCTATTACTCAAAAATATTTTTGATACTTTCATCCTTAACAATGAAAAAATTATTGACGGCACAACACCACCAGCACCTAATATAAGAATTGTCTTGTCACTAACATCATAATTCAATTTTCTAATACTTAATTCAAACCCATTAATGTCAGTGTTATCTCCAATTAAATGACCTTTATTCAACGAGATAGTATTTACAGACTGTGTTCTTAATGCATTACTACTTAAAATATCCAGGTGAGGTATTATAGATTTTTTAAAAGGAACAGTAACATTTAAACCATCCAAATCTCCCTTTTTGATAGATTTGCATAGTTCAGACAAATCATTGTCATAGGTTTCCAGTTTCCCATAGATTGCATCTAAACTATTTTTTTTTATCCAATAATTATGCAACTTTGGAGATAAAGAATGTTCAATTGGATTACCTATTACTAAAAATTTTTTCACTTTTGAAGTTCCAAATATTCCTTAATTTTTTTGATAGGCAAGCCCATTATAGTATCTTCATCTCCATCAATATTTGAGAATAAGGCTCTTCCTTCTCCTTCAATTTGATAAACATTATAAGCATATAAAGCTTCATCACTTATTTTATTTAGATAAGTAGTTAATTCATTTTCAGAAAAATCCTTCATGGTCAAGTAAGCTTTGTCAGTATAGTTCCAAACCATAGATCCATTTTTAGATATACAAACTGAACTGATCAAAGAATGTTTTTTTCCATTGAGTTTCTTTAAAATATTTAAAGCCTCTTCTCTACTTTCTGGTTTTGAGATCAATTCTCCAGTTAAATCGATGACGCTATCTGCTCCTAATACTAGAGTATTGTTAATTTTTTGACTTACCTTGTTTGCTTTTAATTCTGCTAGATTCTTAGAAATAATTTCTGGTGAAGCTCCTTCCTTTAATAAACTTTCTTTTATAGGGTCTTCATCTACATTTGAGGCTTCAACCTTACTGTTAATATTATGATTATCTAGTATTTCTTTTCTAACTTTACTTTTTGAAGCTAAAATTATGTTAGGCATTTTTTTTATTCTTTATTTCAAAAATTTTTATCACCGACGCAGCAGTTTCTTCAACCGATTTTCTTGTTACATCTATCGTTGGCCAATTATTCTCTTTGAATAGTTTTCTAGCACTATTTAGTTCATCTTTAATCTTATCAATATTTACATATTCACTATTTTGATCTTCCTTTAATAAATTCAATCTATTTTTTCTTAAATCATATAATCTCTCTGCTTCTGTAACTAAACCAACAACGCACGGTTTAAAATTTTTTTCAGTAACTTTAGATGGTATAGAATTTTTATTTACTAGTGGAATATTTGAAGTTTTAAAACCTCTATTAGCTAGATAAATGGAAGTGGGCGTTTTACTAGTTCTACTTACACCTAATAAAATAATATCTGATTTCTCTATATCTTCGGTTTGATTACCATCATCATGGTTCATCGTAAATTGAATAGCTTCTATTCTATCATAATATTCTTCATTTAAAATATGCTGTCCACTTGGCTGATGAGAGGCTTTTTGATTTAAGACCTTAGAAAAATTTAAAATCAAGTCTCCAAGAACTCCAAAACAAGGTATATTTCTTTCGAAGGCTTTTTCTGTAAGATATTTTGCTAATTTACTGTTAACAATAGTATATAAAATAATTGAATTTTTATCTTTTTTTGCTTGTTTTAATATAGCTAGAGTTTGGCTTTCGGTACGAGTAAAAGAAAAATGATTTGTCTCGTATTCGAAATTAGGAAACTGCGCTTTCAAAGCAAGAAAAATTCTATCAAGTGTTTCGCCGGTGGAGTCTGATATTAAGTATATTTGATATAAATTTCTCATGTATAAAGTGTTTATAATCTATAAGTAAAATAAGAAAAATTCAGATTTATCCTTCTGAATAATAATAGTTAGTTTTTTTTCCATAAAATTAACTAAATTGTAAAATGTTAACAAACTTATACATAATATACATAAAATATGAGAAATCTTAATTAATCCTTATTAAATAAAGCTAAATAGAGATCTAAATTCTTAATAAAAAGTTAACAAACTGTGATAATTGACTAATTTACGTTATCCACAATACATAATACTAATAAAGTAAATAATATATATCTATTTATATGAGTCCCTTAACTAACTGTATAAAAAATAAAGACACTAAAACCAATCCTATATGGTTAATGAGACAAGCAGGAAGATATTTACCTGAATTTCGAGACATAAGAAAAGAAAATACAGATTTTATAAAACTTTGTTTAAATAGCGATTTAGCATCTGAGATTACGCTTCAACCTATAAAGAGATTTGGATTTGATGGTGCAGTAATATTTTCCGATATTTTGATGTTACCATATGGTCTTGGTCAAAAAGTAGAATTTGAAAAAAACTTTGGGCCAAAACTTGGAGAAATAGAATTAGATAATATTAAAAATGTTGATGAAATTAACTTTACAGAAAAAGTTTATAAAGTTTATAAAGCAATTTCTAAAACTTCTCAGGACCCTTTAATGAATAATAAAGACATGATAGGATTTGTTGGGGCTCCATGGACTATTCTTGTATATATGATTAATAGATCATCCCCAAAAAAAGGTCTTAAAGGTGAATTCTTTAAAGATGAATTTTTAATAAATAGACTACTACAAATCATTGAAAAATTTTTAAAGGTTCATATTAAAAATCAAGTTGAAGCCGGGGCTAAAGTAATTCAAATCTTTGATAGCTGGGCAGGATTATTAAATGATAAAATTCCTGAATATATTTATATACCCACATTAAATATTGTAGAATATGTTAAACAATTAGGCGTGCCTGTAATTTGTTTTCCAAGAGGTATTAAAGACTACAAAAATTTTTGCGAAATAGTTAAACCAGATGCGGTAAATATAGATTATGATGTTAATCCAGAAAAAATAGTAAAAGAAATAAAAATTCCCATCCAAGGCGGGCTTGATCCTAAAATACTATTAACTGATAAGGAAACTCTAAAAAAAGAAGTGGAAAAATATCTCCATATTTTTAAGGATCATCCATACATATTTAATTTAGGACATGGAATCTTACCAGAAACTAAAATTGAAATGGTCGAAGATTTGATTAAAATCGTAAGAAACTTTAAATGAAATCAGACCACCCAAAAGTTAATTATGGCAAAACAGGGGTTTTAATTATAAATCTTGGAACACCTGATTCCACTAGTTGGCTAGATATAAGGAAATATTTAAAGGAATTTTTATCTGATAGAAGAGTTATTGAAGTAAATCCTCTTATTTGGCAAGTAATTCTTAACTTATTTATACTTACTTTCAGGCCATCAAAGACCGCTAAAGCCTACAAAGAAATATGGATGAAGGACAAGAACATGTCACCATTAAGATATTTTACTGAAAGTCAAGCACAAAAATTGTCTAAACAAATTGGTAATGAAAAAATAATAGTAGATTTTGCTATGAGATATGGGAACCCAAGCATAAAAAGTAAGATTAATGAACTTCATGAAAAAGGTTGTGAGAATTTAATAATACTACCTCTATATCCTCAATATGCAGCAGCAACTACTGCAACTGTTTGTGATGAAGTATATAGAACTTTAATGAAAATGAGGTGGCAACCAAATTTAAAAATAATTCCTCATTACGAGTCTGAACCTCTTTATATAAATGCTATTAACAATAGTATTGTAAAAAAAATTAATGAAATTAATTGGAAACCAGACCTAATAGTAGCTTCGTATCATGGAATACCAAAAAAATATTTTGAAAAGGGAGATCCCTATCATTGCTATTGCCATAAAACTACTAGACTAATTTCTGAAAAATATTCAGATATTAAAATTATGACAACATTTCAATCTAGATTTGGTCCTCAAGAATGGCTGCAACCCTATACAGATAAAACTTTTGAAGCCTTGCCTAAAGAGGGAAAAAAAAATATTTTAGTAATATGTCCTGGTTTTTCATCTGATTGTGTTGAGACTTTAGAAGAAATATCCATCCAGGGGAAAGAAAGTTTTATCAAATCAGGCGGTGAAAACTTTGAAATGATACCTTGCTTAAATGATAATGAAGATCATATTTCTTTATTCAAACATCTTATTTCAAAAAATTTATAATCAATGAGTGGATATCTTTTATTTAAATCACTTCATCTAATAGCAGTAATTTCTTGGATGGCAGGTCTTTTATACTTACCAAGAATATTTGTTTACCATGTTGAAAATTTTGAAAAAGAACAAGCAACTGAAATTTTTGAGACAATGGAGAGAAAGCTCTATAATTACATAATGCGTCCAGCCATGATTTTATCTTGGGTTTTTGGTATCATACTAATCTGGATTAATGGCGTTGAAAGTTTTGGTTATTTATGGCTACAAATAAAAATTCTTTTAGTTATAATTTTGACGATTTATCATGAATACCTTGGAAAATGCATGCGTTTATTAAAGCTAAAAGAAAATACAAAAACTTCCAAATTTTTTAGGATAATTAATGAAATACCAACAATTTTGCTGATTTTTATAGTTTTTATTGTAGTTTTTAAACCTATCTAAGGTTGAAATTTTTAATTCAGTATATATATTTGTCTTATCTTTAAAAAAATTTCCACACATGAATATTCAAGAATTAAAAGAAAAAAGCTCTGAAAAGTTAATTACTGAGGCTGAAAAACTAGGTATTGAAAACGCTAGTACTTTAAGAAGACAAGAGATTTATTTTGCAATCCTAAAAAAACTTGCAGAAAAAGGTGAGGAAATTACTGGGGGCGGAGTTTTACAATTACTCCAAGATGGATTTGGATTCTTACGAGCAATGGAGTCAAATTATTTGCCTGGAGCGGATGATATATACGTTAGCCCAAGTCAGATAAGAAGATTTGGACTTAGAACCGGTGACACTGTCGAGGGACCAATAAGATCTCCAAAAGATGGAGAAAGGTATTTCGCACTTTTGCAAGTAAGTAAAATTAATTTTGAAGAACCAGATAAATTTAAGCATAAAATTGCTTTCGATAACTTGACTCCTCTTTATCCAAATAAACAGTTAGGAATGGAAGTTGAATCAAATAAAACTGAAAAGAAACCTGATTTAACCCCAAGGTTAATCGATTTAGTAAGCCCAATCGGGAAAGGTCAAAGATCACTAATAATCTCACCACCAAAAGCTGGTAAAACAATGATTTTACAAAGTATAGCTAATTCTATCACTGCTAATCATCCAGAGTGTTACCTAATGGTTTTATTAATTGATGAAAGACCAGAGGAAGTAACGGACATGCAGAGAACAGTTAGAGGTGAAGTAATAAGTTCTACATTTGACGAACCTGCACAACGCCACGTTGCTGTTGCTGAGATGGTGATTGAAAAAGCTAAAAGACTTACAGAACACAAAAAAGATGTAGTTATTTTATTAGACTCAATTACAAGATTAGGAAGAGCATATAATGCTGTTGTACCTAGTTCAGGAAAAGTTTTAACTGGTGGTGTAGATGCTAATGCCCTTCAAAGACCCAAAAGATTTTTTGGTGCAGCCAGAAATATTGAGGAGGGTGGTTCTCTCACAATTATTGCAACAGCTCTTATCGATACAGGAAGCAGAATGGACGAAGTGATTTTTGAGGAATTCAAAGGAACTGGTAACAGTGAAACTATTTTAGATAGAAAGATTTCCGAGAAAAGAATTTATCCAGCTATAGATATAACTAAATCAGGAACAAGAAGAGAAGAACTTATTTTTGATAAAAATGATCTCCAAAAAATGAATGTTTTAAGAAGAATTATTGCTCCAATGGGATCGATGGATGCAATTGATTTTATAAACTCAAAATTAAAAACAACTAAAAATAATGCAGAATTTTTTAATTCAATGAATAAACCATCATAATTAACTCTTATCTAAAAACTTTTATTCAATTCTGTACTTACTTCTTTTATGACCTTATCCCACTTTAGGTCAGACCCTTGCCTAAAAATCTTTAAATTCTTGTACCATTTAAATAATTTTATATTTATATGCCATCTCCAATCTGGACTAAAATTTAAAAGTAGCCATGTTTTTATCTCCATGGTTGATGCTAGATGTGCAATTGCGGTATCAGAAGTTATAAGTAAATCAAGATTTTTTAATATAGCAATTGTATCTTCAAATGAATTATCATTATTATCTATATCTTTAGAAAAATTTAAAACGTTTTTTTTTAAAATAATTTTATCTAATTCTATTTCACCATGACCTTTGACCAAACTTATAAAATTTAAATTATTTTGCAAAAATAGATCTTTAAAAGAATTAAAAGGTATAGATCTTGATTTATCTAATATATAACCTGGATCTCCTTGAAAATTAAAGCCGATCTTTGGTCCTTTTATAGTCTTAATTTTTTCAGACCACTTATTTAAAATAACATTATTTATTTTGATAAAATTTTTATTTTCTACAAATTTTTTTTCAAGTTTATAAAAAATACCTGGTAGACTTAACAAATATTGAAAATAATCAAATTTAATATTTAAGTTTTGCTTTTCAACTACGTCAATACCATCAAAATTAAATAGATGTTTGAGATTTTTATTAACTGCAAAAATAATTTTTACTGAATATTTTTTTTTTAGCGAGATTAAATATCTTGAAAATTGTATTATATCCCCAATACCCTGTTCAGAAATTACATAAATAACTTTCCCATTTAAATCTTCTCCCTTCCATTCTTTATGATTTTTATTAAAATTTAGCTCATAATCTTTTTTATTCTTTCTCTTCTCATAAAGTTTAAACCCATCGTCAAAATTGCAATCTGACAGTTCAGAGATACTAAAGGCAAAAGAAATGAGGTTATTTTCAGGAAATATTTCTAATCCCTTTTTTAAAATTTTTTTACTTTCTGATAAGTCGTTTTTTAAAAAAAATGAGGTTCCAAGATTTGCATAGGTATATGAACTTTTTGAATTGCGTTCTAATGCTATTGATAAAAATTTAATGGATTGATTAATATCCGCATTTAACAGATATGCATAACCTAAATTGTTTATTAAATCAAAATTGTTAGGATCTTTTTTAAGTTCCATTTTTAAGATATTTATTGCATTATCGTAATCTCTAGTTTTAATTAATACTTTCGCAAATAAATTTGCTACATTTGAATCATTAGTATTTAAATTATAAATTTTTTCCAAATAATTTTTGGCATTATCAAATTTATTTTCATTATAACTCATCATACTAAGTAAGAAGTTTGCATCTCTATGATTGTCTTCAATTGATATTACTTTTCTTAATCTTTCTTGTGATAAACTGAACTTTCTGTTTTCGAAATAAGCAGCTCCTAAAAAAAAGTTTACTAAGATATCTTCTGGTTTAAGTTTAAAAATTTTTTGGAAAATTTTTTCAGCTTCTGTAAATTTCTTTTTTTTGAATAATTCTAGTCCATCTTTAAACTTGATGGAAATCATATTGTCATCTAAAAACATAATGTATTTTGTACTTTGACCTAAAATGGTCTTTCAATACAAATATCAATTGCTATATGCGGATATGCAGTTACTGCATAAGATTTAAATCATAATGAATAGATTTAAACTGTATCCCGTGACATTAACTTGTAAGCGTTACAATTTTTGTTTTCTAAAAGTTATTTGATTTTTTAGTATTTGTTTAATTAAATATATCCCAACTCTTTCATTTCTGATTCAAACCTTTTATTTATTTCATCAGAAATACTTCCATCTAGAATATTTCTCCAATCATTTTTAGGACCTAAATTAAAAAAAGTTTCTTTTTTTCCAGTTTCTAAATTTGTCACACTTTCAAAAAAACCTTCTTTCTCTTCAATTTTTTTAAGCCTATCAAAACTACTTAATTCAATTGCTTTAGTAATATTTTCATTAGTAAATCTTACTTTTAATAAAGGTTCTAAATAATTAGCTATCCTTTTAAATTCCGATTCCGGTTTTTCTATTAGATCTTCATATTTAACTAGAAGATAATTTTTTTTTATTAATTTCCATGAATTGTAATGAGTTTTCCATGAACCGATAACTTGGGGAAGTGTAAAAATATTACTCTGCTCAATTTTAGATTTATTGAATATCCCTTTTCTTTCATCAAGAATAAATTCTTTAGATTCTTCCAAACTTTTATGATGAAAATGATTGTTTACTGATGAAAGGACATTTCTTGGATCTCTTACAATATGAAGTGTACCAAGGGTATTTTCTTCATTAGTAAAAATACTATTGTCTAACTTACATAGTGCATTATGAGTTTTGAAAAATCTAATTTTGTTATCAGAGTTAATTATTTTCTGTGCAGCAGTCCAATATTTACAAATTTTATTCAGATTTCCAAGATCAGGTTTTGACAAATTGAAACCCCTAAAATGATAGTTTGTAGGAAACTGTTTAATACCCTCTAAGTGTTTTAAGCTTACTTCATTATTTTCTTTTAAAAGAAGAGAAACTACAAAAAATCTAAGCCATGTGTTTCCACTTTTAGGATAAGATGCTAACCAAATTATCATTAATAAAATTATATAATTTTGGTTAATATAAAACTATAATAATTCTTATGACAATATATGCCCTATCATCTGGAGCTGGAGTTTCAGGTGTAGCTGTTATTAGAGTCTCTGGAATTGGAACTAAAGAAATAATTCAAAGTCTCATTAAAGATGAACTGCCCTCACCAAGATTGGCTACACTTAAAAAAATCAGTAAAATCAATACTTCTGAACTAATTGATGAGGGATTATTATTATGGTTTCCAGGCCCTGAGAGCTACACAGGTGAAGATATGGCTGAAATACATGTCCATGGTAGTATTGCTGTAATTCGATCAATTTTAGACCAATTATCAAAATTAGAAAATTGTAGACTTGCAGAGCCTGGAGAATTTACAAAAATTGCTTTTCAAAATGGAAAAATAAATCTTCTTAAAGCTGAGAGTATATCCGATCTAATTTCTGCAGAAACTGAAATTCAAAGACAACAAGCACTAAAAATAATGAGTGGTAGAAGTTCTGATAAATTCAATTCTCTTCGTGAAATGCTTTTAAAAATTTTATCAAACGTTGAGGCTAAAATTGATTTTCCTGAAGATGATCTTCCAGAAGATGTGATAAAAAATATTAAAATAGATTCTGAAAAAATAAGAAATGAAATTGAAAAAATTTTAAATGATGAAAAAGTTGGAGAAAGAATTAGAGAAGGTTTTAAGATTGCAATTATCGGACCGGCAAATGCAGGAAAATCTTCTTTGTTAAATTATCTTTCTAACAGAGATGTGGCTATCGTTTCAGAAATTGCAGGAACAACAAGAGACGTTATCGAAGCTCATTTAAATTTGGATGGTTATCCAGTTGTTATCTCTGACACTGCTGGTATTAGAGAGTCTAAAGATGAAATAGAAAAAAAAGGAATTAAATTAGCTCTTAAACGTGCTGAGGATGCCGATTTAAACATAATAGTAATTGAGCCAAAAAGTATAGATTTTACTGGATTTTTGAATGATTTAGTAAGTGAAAAATCGATAATTGTTATTAACAAAATTGATCTTGGTTATAAAAATATAAATCAACAAATTGAAAAGTTTAATCCAATTTTTTTATCAATTAAAAATGAAACAAACTTAGATGAGTTAATAACCAGAATTAAAGATAAACTAAAAAATAAATTTGTTAGTTCAAACGAAACTCTAATTACTAGAGAAAGACATAGACAAAGTTTAGAAGCTTGTGTTCAAAATTTAAAAAATTTTGAGGAAAAAAATTCGAAAGAAGATTTTGATAAAGCTGCAGAGGACTTAAGGTTAGCAACAAGACATCTAGGTATGATTGTTGGTAAAGTAGATGTTGAAGAAATATTAGGTTCCATTTTTAGTGATTTTTGTATAGGCAAATAAGTATTGAAATTGCTTGTTTTTTGAGCATTTTTAAGTGTTTTCTTGTAAATTTTAAGATCAATAATAAATTAAAGCTATGAAAAATGAGTTGTCATTTGATGTAGTTGTGATTGGTGGTGGTCATGCTGGCTGTGAAGCAGCAGCAGCATCTGCTAGATTAGGAGTAAATACAGCCTTATTTACACATAAATTTGATACTATTGGTGAGATGTCATGTAATCCAGCTATAGGTGGATTAGGTAAAGGTCATCTTGTTAGAGAGATAGATGCGCTAGATGGCGTAATGGGTGAAGTTGCAGATAAATCAGGAATACAATTTCGATTATTGAATAGAAGCAGAGGCCCTGCAGTGCGTGGGCCAAGAACTCAAAGTGATAGATCATTATATAAGAAATATATGCAAGAAAAACTCGTAAATTACTGTAATTTAAGCATTTTTTCAGATCCTGTAACAGAGTTTATTTTTGTAAAAAACAATATAATTGGTTTTATTACACAAGAAGGTAAAAAAGTACTATCATCTAAAGTAATCCTTACAACTGGAACTTTTTTAAATGGTTTAATTCACATTGGTGAAGAAAAAACACCTGCAGGAAGATTTAATGAAAAACCTTCAACAGGTTTAAGTGAACAATTAGAAAAATATGATTTTAAAATTGGAAGATTAAAAACAGGTACACCTCCAAGATTGGATGCAACGACAATTAATTTCGAAAAACTCGAAGAGCAGCATGCAGATGAAGATCCATATTTTTTTTCTTTCCTCACAAAAAAAAATATCAACAGACAAATTTCATGTAGGATGACTTATACCAATCAAGCAGTGCATAAGATTATTTCTAAAAATATAAAAAGTAGTGCTATGTATTCTGGCAGCATCAAAGGAGTTGGTCCAAGATATTGTCCCTCAATAGAAGATAAAATTGTAAAGTTTGCTGATAAGCAAAAGCATCAAATATTTTTGGAGCCAGAGGGTTTAAATGATGAAACTATTTACCCTAATGGAATTTCAACTTCTCTTCCAGCTAATATACAGCAAGAAATATGTAATAATATCAATGGTTTAGAAAATGTTAAGATTTTAAGGCCTGGATATGCAATAGAGTACGATTTTGTGGATCCTCGCGAGCTATTTCTAACTTTAGAGACAAAAAAAATAAAAAATCTTTACCTTGCAGGACAAATTAATGGAACCACAGGCTATGAAGAAGCAGCAGCACAAGGACTGATAGCTGGAATAAATGCTGCTCTCTCTATTAAAGTTAAAGAACCATTTATCCTTGATAGATCTGAGGCATACATAGGTGTTATGATAGACGATTTAGTTACAAAAGGGGTTGCAGAACCATATAGAATGTTCACATCAAGGGCAGAATATAGGCTATCTTTGAGATCTGATAATGCAGATATTCGACTTACCCAAAAAGGAATTGATATTGGTTTAATATTAGATGAAAGAAAAATTATATTTAAAGAAAAAGCTTTAAAATTGGAAAAAAGTCTTGAAAAGATGGAAAATTCGCTAATTTCCCCATCTAAAGCATCTAAATTTGGAATTAACATTGCAAAAGACGGCGTTAAAAGAAATGCAATAGAAATATTAAGGCAAAAGTCAGTAAATATGAGTAAAATTAGGGATATTTGGCCAGAAATTGAATATGTTTCACGTGAAATTGATGAGCAAATTGAGATAAAGGCTCATTATAAAGGTTATTTAAAGAAACAAAATGCAGATATTTTAGCATTCAAAAGGGATGAAAATCTTAAAATACCAGAAAATCTAGACTATGATCAATTTTCTGGATTATCAAATGAAGTTAAGTCAAAATTTAAGATAATAAAGCCAAAAACACTTGGTCAAGCACTAAGAATAGATGGAATTACTCCAGCAGCAGTATATATTTTGTTGTCTCATGTCAAAAGAAAGTCTATTAAGCATATAGCTTGATTGATTCGAAAATAATAAAAACTAATAAAATTTATATCCCAAATGTTTCACGTGAAACACTTAAGGAGTTAGGAGAATATTCTCAGTCAATATTAAGCACAAACAAGAAAATAAATTTGATAAGTTCAACTACAGAAAAGTCAATAAATACAAGGCATATTTATGATAGTGCACAAACCGTTGAATTTATTGATAAAAATGACATCAAGGTATGTACTGATCTCGGCTCAGGTGCAGGGCTTCCTAGTATAGTTTTAGGTATTTTGATGAAATCTAAAAAGCAAGGTTTTAAGCTAATTTTTTATGAGAAGAGCTATCATAAGAGCAATTTTTTAAAGGAGATGGTAGAAAAATTTAAATTGGAAGCAAAAGTTTACCAAAAAAATATATTTGAAGAGAAAAATTTAGTTACAGATGTAATAATTTGTAGAGCATTCAAACCTTTACCTGTGATTTTTGATATAGCAACAAAAAATTTTAAAAATTTTAAATACATAGTCATGTATTTAGGAAAGAGTGGAAAAAAAATTTTAAAAGAAGTCTCAACAAAATGGAAATTTGATATAGAGGAAATGAAAAGTCTTACAAGTAATGAGTCATCAGTAGTAAAAATTTCTAATTTAAAAAAAAAATATGAATAAAAAAATTATTTCAGTCATAAATCAAAAAGGTGGAGTAGGAAAGACCACAACCGTCATCAATCTTGCGGCTGGTCTAACCATGAAAGGAAAAAAAATTCTTGTAATTGATCTTGATCCACAAGGTAATGCTTCAACGGGACTTGGATTATCTAACGCAACAAGTTCTGATCAAACAATTTACAATGTATTAAATGGAAATAAAAAAATTTCTGAGGTAATCCAGTCAACAAGCTTTGAAAATTTAGATTTGATATCTTCAAATGTTGATTTGTCGGGGCTAGAAGTGGAGACAGCCGGAGACAGCCGAAGAGCCTTTAAATTAAAAGACGAATTAACCCCTATTTTAAACAATTCTGAGCCATCCTATGATTATGTCATAATTGACTGTCCACCATCTTTAAGCCTCCTAACAATAATGGCATTGGTAGCCTCTGATGCGCTCGTGGTACCACTTCAGACAGAATTCTTTGCTTTGGAGGGGCTTACACAGCTCTTGAAAACAATTGAGAGGATAAAGTCAAACTTAAATCCAAATTTAGACATAAGAGGAATACTACTGACAATGTATGATAAGAGAAATAAATTATCTGGAGAGGTAGAGACAGAGGCAAGAAATTATTTTAAGGATAAAGTTTATAGCACTGCTGTTCCAAGAAATGTTAGATTATCAGAAGCACCCTCACACGGTGTCCCAGTTTTAATTTATGATAAGTCATGTCCAGGTAGCAGAGCATATTTTAGTTTTACAGAGGAATTTCTAAACCAAGATAAACCAGTGGAGAGTGCAGCATGATCAATCCGTTTAAATCAAAAAAAGGACTTGGAAGAGGATTGTCTTCCTTAATAGGCGATAGTGAAAAAATTGATGATAAAAAAAATATGTCTATAAGTTCACTAGTTAGAAATAAGTATCAACCCAGAAAAAAATTTGACGAGATTAGCCTAGAGGAGTTAACTAATTCTATAAGAGAGCGAGGCATTATCCAACCTATTATTGTAAGACCATCTTCTGATGAAGAAGATAAATTTGAAATAATAGCTGGAGAAAGAAGATGGCAAGCAGCACAATATGCAGGACTTCACGAAGTACCAGTAGTTGTTATAAATGTTGATAATCTTAAATCTCTAGAATTTGCCATTGTTGAGAATGTTCAAAGAGAGGATTTAAATCCAATTGAGGAAGCTGAAGGTTATAAAAGATTAATTGATGAATTTAGCTATGATCAAGATAAAGTTTCGAAATTTATAGGAAAGAGTCGATCTCATATTTCAAATTGTTTACGACTTTTATCTCTTCCACAAGAAATTATAGAATTAATAATTGAAGAAAAATTATCTCAAGGTCATGCAAAAATTTTAGTTGGATTGGATAATGCTATTCTTTTAGCAAAGAAAATTATTTCAAAAAAATTATCTGTCAGACAAGCTGAAAGTTTAGTACGCATGTTGAAATCTAGTTCTAATAGTCCTTCTAGGAAAAAAGATCCAAATATTGTAAATCTTGAGCAAGAGTTAACAGATAAAATTGGAATGCGAGTTTTTGTTAAAAATAAAAAAAATAACTCTGGAACTATAAGCTTAGAGTATAAGGGAGCTGATCAACTTGATAGATTAGTGGAGATTATTAAACAAAATTACTAGTAATTACTTACAAAATTAGAGACAAAAAGTATTGAGTTTGATGTATTTTTCTTAACTAAGGCCTCTAAATCATTAATTTTAAATATTATTTCTTTCACCTGATCAGTTGACCATGATTGAGCTTGTTTTTTAATGATATCTTTTTCTTTCCAAAATATAGGAGGCTTGAAACTAGATATAACTTGATCAATATTTGAATTATTGTCTATTTCTGTCCTTATTTTTAAAAGTCTTTTAGATTTATTAAGTATTGTTCTTATTATTAAGATGCAGTCATCCGAAGAATAATTATTTTCATTTAGAATGTTGGAAACTTTCTTTGAATTTTTAGCTAAATAGTTATCAGACAACTCAAATACACTATAATTTTCTGCAAGATTTGAAAGTTTGAGCACATCCTCTGCGCTTATTTTATTTTTACTAATTGATAAATTTTTCAATTTTATCAATTCGTTTTTTAAATTAATCCTATCTCCTTTTGACCTTTCAATAAGTATATTTTTAATTTCTTGAGATAAATTAAAGTTTTGCTCTTTTAAAAAAATATTAATTACTGAATTCAATGAACGACTATCATCTTCATAAACTGGTGTACAAACTGCTTTTTTTTCTTTTTCAAATAAATTCCTAAGTTTTGATTTTTTTTCAAGATTTGATGATTTTATTATAATTTTTGTTTCTGTTATCTCATTTTCCAAAATTTCTGCTAACAAATTTGATAATTTATCAGAACATCTTGAAACAATAATTAATTTATTGGTCTCGAAAAGAGATTTTGTTAATAAACTCGAAATGAATTCATCCTTACTATTTAAAAGTTCTTGCTCTTCATATTTTAACACCTCACCACTAAAATCTTTTAGATACTTATTATTTATAATATCGTCTTTTATTCCCTCATTGTTTCCATAAATTAAGTGTAAATTGAAATCATATGAATTTAATTTATCTAACTCAAAGCTTTTAATTATCATTTAAATTTATAATTGAGGATATTATACTATCACTAATTTTTTCAGATAAATTAGTTATTATATTTTTTTCGTTTTGTTCAAGCTCAAACTTATCAGATTTATTGTTATATATGTTACTCTTTTCTATCTCTCTTTCTAAAATTATTTTTTCATTCTCCAATATTTCATAACTTACGAGAATATCAATTTCAAACTTGAGTGGGTCACCTTTGCTATCGTTAGAAATTATTTTTTTATTTTTTATCGAATTTATAAATACAGAAAATTTCTTTTTATCTAAATTTTTACTTTTTTTAATCATTGTAAATTTTCTATCAATCACTCTATTTATATCTTTGTCACCGGTTAGAATAAGTTTATCAATTTGAAAATTATAATTTTTTTCTGAGAAAATTGGTTTATATGAACACGAGGTCGTAAATAGAATAAGAAAAATAATTACTATTTTTGAAAAAATTTTATTCATTTATTAATAAATTTATTAATCTGTTTTTCACAAATATTATTTTTTTAATAGTTTTGTTTTTTAAATATTTATTTGATAGCTTATTTGTTTTTACTTTAGATAAAAGGCTTTCTTCATTGATATCTCTATTTTCGTTTAAAATCGCTCTTTTTTTTCCATTAATTTGAATTACATAATCTATTTTATTTTCATTTAGTTGGCTCTTATCTATTGATGGCCAACTCAATGACTCGAAATAGCCTAGATCTTCCAAACACTCATGACTAAAATGAGGTATTGCAGGTGCCATCAGAGTTAAAATTTTAATGTAGTTTTCTCTTAAAAGATTATTATCAATATCATTTACTATTTCTTTGTTGAAAAAATTATATATTTCATAAATATTAGCTATGATCACGTTGTAGTTAAAATTTTCAAGATTATTTGTGATTTTACTAATCATTTGATTTGTAAATTTATCTAACTTTCTATTTTGATTTTTATTTTCTATTTTAATTTTGTTTTTTATTTTTTGGTGAAGTGTCCATAGTTTAAGTAAAAATTTGTATGAAGCAGTCATTCCTTGTTCTGACCATTGGACATCTTTTTCAGGTGGACTATCTGACAATATGAATAATCTCACAGCATCAGCACCATAATTATTTATTATATTTTCTGGATCTATAACGTTTTTTTTTGATTTTGACATTGACTCAGATGGTCCGACAATAATTTTATTATTTGACTCTCCTTTTTTAAAAAATTCTCCCTCAATTAACTCTATCTCGTCAGGACTTATCCAATTATTTCTTTGATCTTTATAAGTCTCATGACATACCATACCCTGAGTAAATAAACCTTTGAATGGTTCCGTAAATGAAAAATCTTTATTTTTATAGCCAAGAGCTTTCATAAAAAAACGAGAATACAAAAGATGAAGAATTGCATGTTCTACCCCACCAATATATTGATCGACAGGCATCCAATAATTAATATCTTCATTTTTGTATCCATATTCAGTTTCTTTAGGTGAACAGAATCTAAGATAATACCAAGATGAACAGACAAAAGTATCTAGTGTATCTGTCTCTCTAGTATATTTTTTTCCATTAATTGTTATATTTTTCCAATCTGTTTCTGAATCTAATGGATTACCTTTACTATTTAAATTTATATTTTCTGGGAGTGTTACTGGCAAGTTTTTTTTTGGAATTGTAATTACGTTCCCAGCCTCGTCATATGCGATAGGTATTGGACATCCCCAATAACGCTGTCTGGAAACTCCCCAATCTTTAAGTCTAAAATTGACTTGTTTTTTTCCAATCTTTTTTTTCTCCAAAATGTCAATTGTATTAGTAATTGACTCTTCAGGAACTTTTAAACCATTTAAAAATTCAGAATTTACTATTACTCCTGATCCTGTATATGCCTCTGTTTTGACAATAAAACTTTCATCTTCCTCTTCAGGTCTTACAACAGTTTTAATGTCTAAATTGTATTTTGTTGCAAAATCAAAATCTCTTTGATCGTGAGCTGGACAGCCAAATACAGCTCCAAATCCATAATCCATTAAAACGAAATTAGCAAAGAAAACAGGGACTTTTTCCTTTGGATTTAATGGATTTATTGCCTTCAGGTTCGTTTTAAATCCAATTTTATCACCTATTGCAAGTGCTTCCTCAGTAGTTCCAGTTTTTTGACACTCTTTTTTAAACTCTTGAAAGTCTTTGTTTTCTGAAAAAAATTTTGAAATTTCATGATCAATTGAAAGAGCTAAAAAGGAAAAACCAAACAAAGTATCGGGCCTTGTTGTGAAACACTTTATTTCATCAATTGGTAAATCTCCTTCAGTTTTAAAAGCTATTTCACAACCAAAAGATTTACCTATCCAGTTTTTTTGCATCACTTTGACTTTATTAGGCCATTCATTTAATTTTTCTAGATCGTCTAAAAGTTCCTGAGAAAATTCTGAGATTTTAAAAAACCATTGATTTAGTTTTTTTCTCTCAACTGTAGCTCCTGATCTCCAGCCTTTGCCATCAATAACCTGTTCATTAGCAAGAACAGTTTGATCAACTGGATCCCAATTTACATAGTTCTCTTTTCTATAAACTAATCCTTTTTCATATAACTCTAAAAAAAATAATTGTTGATGTTTGTAGTATTCTTCTGAACATGTAGAAATCTCTCTATCCCAATCAATTGATAGACCTAGTTTTTTTAATTGATTTTTCATAGTTAAAATATTTTTATTAGTCCAATCTTTTGGATCTAAATTATTTTCACGAGCAGCATTTTCAGCCGGCATTCCAAAAGCATCCCATCCCATTGGGTGCATCACATTAAAACCTTTTAGTGATTTGTATCTAGACAACACATCTCCAATTGTGTAATTTCGAACATGTCCCATATGAATTTTTCCTGACGGATAAGGAAACATTTCTAAACAATAAAACTTTTGTTTTGAGGTATCAATTTTACTTAAAAAAGACTTATTTTTACTCCACTTTTCTTGCCATTTTTCCTCTATGGTTTTAAAATTATATCTCTCTGAAGAAGTCACTTTAATTATAAAACCTATTTCGTAGTGTCGACTGCACTACCTGTATAAGGTTTGAAGTTTTTATCTTTTTTTTGCTTTTTGTAAACAGCGGCTTTACTTAAGATTTCTTTTTTTAACTCTGCAACAAGTGATCCAGTTTTTTGCTCTATTTTACAATTTGCCACTTGATTACATTTTTTATAAAAAACTTTTATATCTAATGCATCTGTCCTAACCTCATTTGTTAAAAATCTAATGCTTATCTTTACTGATTCATCAATATTGTTTCCATCTGAGTACCAGTCAGTAATGATTATCCCCCCACTGTAATTTACAGAGGAAAGAGGCATAAAATCTATCGTATCTAAAGAGGCCCTCCATAGCTCGTTTGCGCTTGCAAACATAAAATCTCCACCTTTTCCAGTTTGACCACCAAGCATGTTGTCTAATCTAAAACCTCTGCCTTCCTCTAAGTTTTTTTTGACCCTTTCTTTTGGATTTGGTGGATATTTCCTGGCATCTCCTCCTGGCATTCCCTCACACGAATATAATGCAACCAATGATATTAATAAAATTGAGGTGATTTGTGACTTAAAAAAAAATGACATAATTTTCCTAAAAATTAGTAATAAATGAAAAAACTAAAGATTAAAAAGTTTTTTTTAAAATAGATCAAAAAAAACCATATTTAAAGGGATTTTTGGTGATGTAAAAATACAACACTTTAACAAAATTAGATAATTTTAACCAAAAATTCCGATAATTAATGGAAATAATTGATAAATAAATCCTGTTTAATATTAAACAATTAACGAAAGGTAATAATATGAACAATCTAAAAAAAATAGGATTGACAGCATTAGGTACTGCATTGGTAACAGCGGGATCTGCACAAGCAGCATCTTTAAGTGTATCAGGCGCTACTTCAATCTTTTTCAATGGTGAGGATAATTCTGATCTTGGAAATGGTTGGTCAATGACTGACTCAATTAGTTTTGCAGCAAGTGGTGAAATGGATAACGGTTTCACAGTTTCAACTGCATTTGAATTAGACAACGGTGCGCTTGACGATAGAAGTATTACTATCGACACAGGTGACATGGGTAAACTGACTTTCTCAGGAAGTGGAACTTCAGGACCTATCGGTGCATGGGATGATGTAACTCCTTCTGCAAACGAAGAAGCTCATGGAACTGCTACAGCTGGAACAGCTGCTGGTGCTGCAAATGCTGCTAGCTCTGCTAACAGATTTGTATACGACTACACTGCAATGGATGGTTTAGCGATTAAAGCTGCTTACACTCCATCAGGTGGTGTTGGCAAAGTTGAAAGCTCAACAGAAATCGGTGCATTGTACACTGGTATTGATGGTTTATCTATCTATGCTGCAATGGGTGAAAACAATGACCAACCTACAGCTGGTATCACAGGTAAGTCAGACTTAACTGCTTTTGCTGTTACATATGCAATGGGTGCGATTACAGTTGGTTACCAAGCTAATGAAACAGACTCAGGTACTGCGTCTCAAGACGAAGACTTTACAGCTATTGGTGTTTCATATGCGATAAGTGACGATCTATCAGTATCTTACAACGTATCAGAAATTGATTTTGAGTCAGGTTCAAATGATCAAGAAGCTACAGGTGTAAGTTTCTCTTATACTTCAGGTGGATTGACTGTTTCAGGAACTCACTCAACAATTGATAACGTAGCTGGATCTGCTTCTGCAGATAACTCTGGTTATGAAGTCAATTTCTCATTTGCATTCTAATTAAAGGATCAAATATTGATATAAAAGGGCCCCTTTTTAGGGGCCTTTTTTTTATTTAAAATATGAAATTCCAGCAAATCCAACTGATTTTGTAAGATTTATTAAATTGATATTTTCCTTAGAAATACCACCTAAGGCGATAACACCTTTTTTAGTATAATTTGATAATAGATAAAATTTATTTAAACCTAAAAAATTTCCATTATCTTTAAATAATGAAGACAAGAAAATTTCTTTTACCTTTTGTCTCTCTTTTATTCTAATTTCTTTTAAATTATGAGCTGACCCAAGAAGTATAAAATTCTTTTTAAAACTATAATTTAAATGAACTAAGCTCTTATTAAATGATGGCAAATATACTCCATCTAAATTTAAATTAATGGATAGTTTAATATTATTCGATAAAAAAAACTTAATATTTTTTTTTCTACAATAATCTCTTATATAAATTATCTCACTAATTTTGTAATTTTTTTTGTAATTTCTATAAATTATTGCAGTATTTTTACTTTGTTTATCAATGATACTTTTTTTAAATTCCTCTATAAAGTAATATAATTTAAAAAATCTTTTATGCATGAAACAGTTAAAAATTTAATATCAATTCAAAGCTTAATCAATTCAAAACTACTAGAATTAAAAGAAAAAAGTAGAATCCCAAAAATAATAGCAGTTTCTAAAACTTTTAAAATAGATCACATTTTACCATTAATTCAGTATGGTCATTTAGACTTTGGTGAAAATAAAGTTCAAGAGGCAATTGAAAAATGGACAGATATCAAAAATCAAAATAAAGATATCCGTTTACATTTGATTGGAAAACTTCAAACAAATAAAGTCAAATTTGCTGTTAAAATTTTTGATTATATACATTCACTTGACAATGAAAAATTAGCAAAAAAAATTGCTGAAGAACAAATTAAACAAAATCTTAAACCTAAAATTTTTATTCAACTAAATCTAGGAAATGAAAGTCAAAAATCAGGAATAATAAAAGAAAACTTATTAGATTTTTATAATTTCTCAAAAAATTTGGATCTTAACATAATAGGAATTATGTGTATTCCACCATTTAATGAGGACTCCACTAAATATTTTTCTCAAATGAGTGAACTTAATGAATTAATTAATCTCAAGGAATTAAGTATGGGAATGTCATCAGATTATTTAAATGCGATAGAGCACAAGTCAACTTATTTAAGAATTGGATCTAATATCTTTGGTCAAAGAGGCTAAGCTATCCTAATTTTTGTATTCTTATTGATAAGTTTTAATAAAATTAGAAAATCTTTT
The DNA here is from genome assembly GCA_902569245.1 of uncultured Pelagibacteraceae bacterium. GTDB lineage: Bacteria > Pseudomonadota > Alphaproteobacteria > Pelagibacterales > Pelagibacteraceae > Pelagibacter. The sequence continues at coordinate 58,781 of CACFTO010000001.1, forward strand.
TTTTGAAGTGCTATACATCCGGCTGTCGGATTATATTTTTTTGTTAAATGAATAAAAATTGCGCTTCCAGCACCAATTTTGGTGTTTTTAGTATTGTAATTTATTGGAACTAGAAAGTCATATTTGTAGTCTCTTCTATATAATTTTTCATGTCGAAGATTTTTTTTTATATTTATTAACTTATTATAATATTTTTTACTTTTGATATCATCACACCAACCCATATTTTTTTTAATCGGTATGCACTTTAACTTTGTCAAGGGCTTAGGATTACGATCATTTCTATAGAGCAGATTGCTTAAAGAAAATGTTCCAATTGGAGTTTTTTTGTCACCTTCAATCTTACTTTTAGTTAATCCACTTTTACCAATAGAGCATTTGAAAATAAAATCATCAAAAAGAAGAGTTGCTTTATTTTTTAAAATAATTGTCATATTCTTTATTATATATGAATAATCAAACTTTAGTAATTTATGATTTTAAAATCCTATATGAAATACTTAGTGAATTAGAAAATCATATCAATTTTAGCTTGTTGCATACAAAAAAATTGTCTGATCTTAATTTTATAACTTCAAATGATTATCTCATTATATCAAGTAAAAAACAAAATATTGAAAACCAAATTATAATTGATCCATTACCAATTGATATAAATAAATTAGTAGAACTTATTAATATAAATTTTTTAAAAAAAAAATATAATCAGCAATCAGAAATAGATCTTGGTACTTATAAATTAAACTTGAATTCAAGAAAAATATTTAATGAAAAAAATAGTCTTAATTTAACTGAAAGAGAGGCGAATATTATAATATTTTTATATAATTCCAAAAAACCTGTTAAAATAAGTAAATTACAAACAGAGGTATGGGGACATAATTCAAAATTAGAAACTCATACTGTTGAGACGCACATTTATAGATTAAGAAAAAAAATAAATAACATCTTTAGTGATGAAAACTTTATAAAAAGTTCCAAGGCAGGTTATATTATTCAATGAAAAAAAAAAATCTTATTGCAAAAGATTTGTTAACACCAAAATATAAAACCCGTGTTGTTAAACCAAAGAAGGGCAAGGGTAGTTTTAAAAGAAAGAAAAAATAATCTTTTACAGTCTAGCACCTATTTGTTGTATAACTTTTGAAGACATTTCAGTTCCTTTATCTAAACTTTCTTTCAATGACATTTTATTTACTTGGCCATGTAAAAAGCCTGCTGCAAAAAGATCACCAGCTCCAGTCAAATCAACAATCTTAAGACCATGATTAATACCACATTCAACAACTTCATCCCCACTAATTGCTACTGCACCTTTTTCACCTCTTGTTAAAACAATTATTTTACCAAGAGACTTTGAGAAACTAATTACCTCATCAAAAGATTTTGCATCTATCAAAGACATTATCTCTTGTTCATTTGCAAAAGTTATATCTAATTTGTTTTTAACCAGTTCTAAAAAATGAGGTTTGTGTCTATCAACGCAAAACTGATCAGATAAAGACATTGCTACTTTTTTTGCGCTTTGAATTGCTTTTTCAAAAGCTTTTTTGGGCTCACCTTCGTCCCAAAGATAACCTTCTAGAAGTATTGTCTCACTTTGTTTAATTGCATCTGCACTTACATCATTTTCGTTTATTTTACCAGCAGTTCCTAAAAACGTACACATTGTTCTCTCAGAGTCAGGTGTAACTAATATTAAACATGTTCCGGTAGGTAGCTCTTCTTTTTTCTTTGAATAAAAATATTTAACATTCTCCTGCTTTAGACCATCTTCATATTTTTCACCAAGGTCGTCATCATTTACTTTACCAATAAATCCAACTTCGTTCCCCAACTGAGATAAACCAACTATTGAGTTAGCAACTGATCCACCTGAAACTGTTTTTTCAATTTTAAGATTTGATAATAAATCTTTAAACTCTTTATCATCAAAAATTAACTTCATGGTACTTTTAGTTAAATTATTTTTAATAATAAAATCATCTTCTACTTTGCAAATTACATCTACAATTGCGTTTCCAATTCCTAATATTTTCATTAATTATGCTTTCTTGGTTATAAGTGGTTTTTTTCTCTTAGGATAACAAGTAGTACAGATTTTACAAGATAAACCATAGCACTCTCTTGCTTTACAATATTCTCTTCCATAATATATAATTTGAAGATGTAGCTTATTCCAATATTTTTTAGGAAACAGTCTTTTAAGATCTTCTTCTGTTTGAACGACATTTTTTCCATTAGTTAACCCCCATCTTTGTGCTAGCCGATGAATATGGGTGTCGACTGGAAAGGCAGCATATCCAAACCCTTGAGACATCACTACGCTGGCTGTTTTGTGCCCAACACCTGGTAATTCTTCAAGTTGTTCAAATGTTTTTGGAACTTTACCATTATACTTTTCAACTAAAGTTTTTGATAAATTGTAAACACTTTTTGCCTTAATTCTAAAAATACCAATACTTCGTATTAGTTTTTCAATTTTTTTTCTTCCCAACTTAACAAAGTGTTCAGGCTTATTATATTTTGGATATATATTTTTAGTAACATTATTAACATTTACGTCTGTACACTGTGCAGATAAAAGAACTGAAACTAGTAAAGTAAAAATATTTCTGTGTTTAAGAGGAATTGGCGTCTTTGGATATATTTTGTTTAAAGTTCGAAGAACAATTCTTGCTCTTTGCTCCTCACTCATTTAAAAATTTAAAACATCACGCATCGAATATAAACCTGGTTTTTTTTTCATTAACCATTTTCCAGCCGTTAAAGCTCCTTCACTGTATAAAGACCTATCAAATGCTTCGTGATTTAATGTAATAATTTCTTTTCCACTTGAAAATTTAACTTCATGTTCACCAACTATTTTGCCTTTTCGTATTGAGTTAAAATTTATTTTTTTTCCATAAGGAAAACTTTTTTTATTAAGATATTTTCTTCCAAGTAAATTATAAAAATCTTTATTTTTTCCAACAGCAATTCCTTTACCCAACATCAGCGCTGTTCCTGATGGATAGTCTATTTTATATTTATGATGAACCTCATATACTTTACTTAAAAAATTATTTCCTAATGATTTAGATGCTACTTCAGTTAAATACATTAACAAATTTATGCCTAAACTCATGTTTCCAGCTTTCAGTATTGGAATTTTCTTTGAAAATTTTTTAATAAGACTTTCTTCTTTTTTGGTAAATCCAGTTGTACCAATAATAACTCTTTTTTTAAGTTTTGATGCAATTTTAAGAATTTCAAAAGTACAATTAGGGACAGTAAAATCGATAATTAAATCAACATTTTTGAAGGAATTTTCATTATTTAAACTAGGTTTAATTCCAGAAATTTTTTTTTTTATTAATCTATTTTCTGTGAGGGTTGTTAGTTTAAAATCTTTATCAACTCTTGAAGATTTTACTAGTTGTTGGCCCATTCGTCCCATGCAACCAGATATCGCTAAATTTACTTTGCTCATTAAATTTTTTTAATATATTTTTTTAACAATATACAACAATTATGGTTATTAAATACCTTTTAAAATTATTTTTGGTTTTTATTTTTTTCGTGTCTATCAATCAATCTAAAGCTGACTTTTTTAAAGATATTACATCTTTGATTGAAAATAATGATTTTAGACTGAGTTACGGTGTGTCTGTTACAGACATAAATCAAGATAATAAATATGAATTTGTCGTTACTGGGTTTGGTTTTTCAAACTTAGCGTTATCTTACCAAAATGGGAAACTTGTAAATATAAATAAAAATGAAATCTTTGATGATGCTAAAAGAAAAACTATCGGAGTTGCTGCTTGCGATATTGACCAAGACGGTTATGAAGAAATTTATTTTTTAAATACTGATACCTATAGCGGAGAAAAAAAATATTCAGATAGATTGATTGATGCTACTAGTGATGGTTTTATTGATATATTTGAAAAAGGAATTAATAAAAAAAATTTAAACCTGACTGCAGGTAGATCTGTTGTTTGTGTGGATAGAAATGGTGATGGAAAATATGGCATATATGTTGCTAATTATGGAGGTCCGACTAGGTTTTATGAACAAAGTTCTGGACAAATACTAGATTTAGCAGAGCAGCTTAAAATTAATAAAATAACTGGCGGAAGAGCTGTAGTTGCAGGAAATATTTTATCAGGAAAAACTGATATATTTGCTGCAAACGAAAGAGGAAAAAATTTTTTATATTATAATTCTGATGGTTTCTTTCAGGATATAGCTAAGGATTATAAAATTGATGATCAATATGAAAATGGAAGAGGTACAACTTTATCAGACATACTTTATAGAGGGAGATTAGATATAATAACATCTAATTGGAACGGTTATCATAGGGCTTTTGTATTAGAAGATAATAAATTTAAAGATATCGCAACCCCAACTTACAATATTCCTACTAGAATTAGAACAGTGATATCTGCGGATTTTGATAATGATGGCTATGATGAAATATTTATGAATAATATTGGCGAACCAAATAAGTTATTCAAAATAAAAGAAAATGGTTTTTTTGAAGAGATAAATATTCAAAATGCTTACGAATCTAACGGATTGGGAACAGGAGCAGCAGTTGCGGATATAGATGGTGACGGAATTTTAGAATTATTAGTTTCTCATGGAGAATCTGGCATGCAACCACTAACAATGTATAAAGCTGATATTAAAAAAGACTTCAATTATCTAAGAATTAAACCTTTAAATAAGCATGGTGCACCTGCAAGAGGAGCAACTGTTATACTAAATTCTAACTTAAGAGATCACGCCAAAACCATTGATGCTGGTTCTGGATATTTATGTCAAATGGAACCCATTGCTCATTATGGCATTAGAGAGAGTGAAAAAAATATTTCAGTAAAAATAGTTTGGACTGATGGTTCCTCGCAGTCGCTAAAAATAAATGAGTTTAATAAAACAATAGAAGTAAATCAAAAAAGATAGGACAATAGAACTCAATTCAGTAATAAAAATAATTAATGTATTCTAATAGGAATATCATGAATAAATTAAAATATTTTATAGTTTTTTTTCTTTTAATAACTTTTAGTTCGATAAAACCAACATATTCTAATCAATTTAATTATTATGCTGATTTAGTAAAAGATTGGCCAAAAATTTTTCCCGATCAAAATAGAAATGCTGCAGGTCCAAAATTTTTCAAACATATTTTAACAAAAGAAATCACTTACCAAGATTTTATAGAATACAATAAGTTATATTGTGCTGTGTCTGGATCATTGATTGATCCAAACAGCAAACCAGAATTTGTTTATCTTAAAAATACAGAAAATGACGAGAGAATTTGCGGATTTTATCACAAGTGTTGTTATCCATGTTCATGTGATTTGATGAAATACTCTAAAGTAAAAAAAATGAAATATAATTTTACAGATGGTGAAAAAGAATTTTTTGTTCTGACAATAAAAAATCCTTGCGGTAAAAAAGATTTTCCAAGAGAAGTAAATAAGGATTATTTTTGTGATGGAAATAAACTCGATAATAATCAAGTATTTGTATTAGATGAGAGACTAGTAATTGGTTTATTTCATAACGCCACAAAATGTAATTCTCAAAGTATTGCTGCTATTGATAGTCATGACGTTACTGGGCAATACTGTAAGCTAAGAAATAATGCTCCCCTTGATGAAGTACAAGGTGGTATGGGTAATATATTTATAAGATTAGCAAAAGATAATTAAATTATTCCAATTCCTTCTTTATAAAAATAAGCGCCCAGAATTAGAATTGCTAAAACATAAATAATTCCAAAAATTGTATATTTAATTTTTTTTTTTCATCTAATTTTTCCAAAAACTTTTTGCTTTTTTAAAGAATTTTTTAATACTTGGATTTGACTTTTCATTTTCAATTTCTCTAAATTTTTCAAGTAACTCTTTTTGCTCTTTATTTAAAGATACTGGCACTTCAGTGTTCACTTGTACATAAAGGTCTCCATAATCATTTCCTCTCATTAATGGCATTCCTTTTTCTCTCAATCTAAACTGTTTTCCACTTTGTGTTCCAGCTGGAATTTTTATCTTTGCTTTTCCACCATCGATAGTAGGTATTTTTAATTCAGTTCCAAGTGCTGCATCTGCAATAGATATTGGGCATTCAAAAAACAAATTTTCTTCAGATCTTTTGAAAAGTTCGTGAGAATTAACATTAATAAATAAATAAAGATCACCATTACTAGCTCCCCTGGAACCTGCTTCCCCTTTACCAGATAATCTGATCCTAGTTCCATCGTCTACTCCTTTAGGAATAGTCACAGAAAGGCGCTTACTTGCTTGTTTTTTACCTTGACCACCACAACTTGTGCAAGGATCAGTTATTTGTTCGCCTGAACCAGCACATTGAGGGCATGTTTGTTGAACAGTGAAAAAACCTTGGCTAGAACGAACTTGTCCATGGCCGCCACACATAGAGCATGTACTTGCACTTTGACCTGGTTTAGATCCTGAACCACTACAAGTATCGCACCTATCAGATGTTGAGAATTTAATATCTTGTTTCTTTCCAGCATAAGCTTCTTCTAGGCTTATAGATAGGTCATATCTTAAATCAGAGCCACGGTTATTAGATCTTCTTGATCTTCTTCCACCACTACCAAAACCTTCGCCAAAAAAGTCTTCAAAGATATCTGAAAAAGAGCCAGAAAAATCAAAATTTCCAAAACCACCTCTTCCACCTCCTCCACCATTTTCAAATGCAGCGTGACCAAAATTATCATAATTTTGTTTTCTCTCTGAATTTGATAGAACGTGATAAGCTTCTGAAGCTTCTTTAAATTTTTCTTCTGCTCCTTTGTCGCCTTTGTTTTTATCAGGATGGTATTTTACAGCTTGTTTTCTATAAGCCGCTTTAATTTGGTCTGGACCTGCGCTTTTTTCAACACCCAATACATCATAGTAATCTCTTTTTGCCATAACTAGTTATAGACAAATGGTTGATAGTTTAGGCGCTTTTTTCTTTATCGTCTTTTACTTCTTCAAAGTCTGCATCAACAACATTATCGTCTTTTTTCCCTTCATCTTTTGCATCTTTAGGAGCATCACCAGGTTTTGTACTTTGTTGTGATTTGTAAATAGCTTCTCCTAATTTCATAGAAGCTTGAACCAAATCTTGGGTTTTCTTTTTAATTTCTTCAACATCAGTTCCTTTTAATGCATTTCTTACATTTGCAGATGCATCTTCAATAGCTTTTTTATCTGCATCAGAAACTTTACTACCATGTTCTTTTAAATTTTTTTCAGTAGAATGAAGCAAAGTATCAGCTTGGTTTCTAGCATCTACAGCTTCTCTTTTCTTTTTGTCAGCTTCTTTATTTGTCTCAGCATCTTTAACCATTTGATTTATTTCCTCATCACTTAAACCACCTGACGCTTGAATTTGAATCTTTTGCTCTTTACCAGTCCCTTTGTCTTTCGCAGAAACATTTACAATTCCATTTGCGTCAATATCAAATGTAACCTCAATTTGAGGAACACCTCTTGGAGCTGGAGCTATACCTACTAGTTCAAAATTTCCTAAAACCTTGTTGTCAGAGGCCATATCCCTTTCACCTTGCAAAACCCTAATTGAAACTGCAGGTTGGTTGTCTTCTGCCGTTGAGAAAACCTGACTTTTCTTGGTTGGTATTGTTGTATTTTTTTCTATCAATTTAGTTGAAACTCCACCTAAAGTTTCTATTCCTAGAGATAGTGGTGTAACATCTAATAATAGTACGTCTTTAACGTCTCCTTGCAATACTCCTGCTTGGATAGCAGCACCCATTGCAACAACCTCATCAGGATTTACAGATTTGTTTGGTTCTTTTCCAAAGAAATTTTTAACTTCTTCTATTACTTTTGGCATCCTCGTCATTCCACCGACAAGTATTATTTCATCAATTTCGCTTGCACTTAAACCAGCATCTTTAAGAGCTGTTTCACAGGGTGGAATAGTTCTAGAAATAAGATCTTCAACAAGAGCCTCAAGTTTTGCTCTAGTCATTTTCATATTAATATGTTTTGGACCAGTTTTATCAGCTGTAATAAATGGTAAATTTATCTCAGTTTGCGTAGCAGATGATAATTCAATTTTTGCTTTTTCTGCAGCTTCCTTAAGTCTTTGTAATGCTAATTTATCTGATTTTAAATCAATACCATTTTCTTTTTTGAATTCAGTTAATAGGTAATCAACAATTGTATTATCAAAATCTTCACCACCTAGGAAAGTATCACCATTCGTTGATTTAACCTCAAATACTCCATCTCCTAACTCAAGAATTGATACATCAAAAGTACCTCCACCTAAATCATAAACAGCAATTTTATTGTTTGTTTTCTTATCTAATCCATATGCAAGTGAAGCTGCTGTTGGTTCGTTAATAATTCTTAAAACTTCTAAACCTGCTATTTTACCAGCATCTTTAGTTGCCTGTCTTTGTGCATCATTAAAATATGCTGGAACAGTTATTACAGCTTGAGAAACTTCTTGGCCTAAATATTTTTCAGCAGTTTCTTTCATTTTCTGAAGTGTAAAAGCAGAAATTTGAGATGGTGAGTATTTGTTACCTTTAGCTTCTATCCATGCATCTCCTTTATCAGAGTTAACGATCTTAAAAGGTGCTGTCTCAACATCTTTTTTTACAGAAGGATCATCAAAATTTCTTCCAATTAATCTTTTAACAGCAAATATTGTATTTTCTGGATTGGTTACCGCCTGTCTCTTTGCAGGCTGTCCAATTAATTTTTCATCATTATCTGAAAATGCAACTACAGAAGGAGTTGTTCTTGCTCCCTCAGCATTTTCTAAAACTTTAGCTTGTGCACCCTCCATTACAGCTACACATGAGTTCGTTGTTCCTAAATCTATTCCTATTACTTTGCTCATTATTTAATACCTCTTCGACATATAAGTGCTAATTATAAGACTACAACCGTCTATAAAATTTAAATTTTTGTTGTTTTTACTAGTTTTTTTCATCTTTTTGCTCCTCTTTTTCTACCTCTTTAGCTTTTTTCTTTGAAACACCTACTAAAGAAGGTCTTAATAATCTGTCTTTCATCATGAAGCCTCTTTGAATTTCTTGTACGATGGTCCCTGGATCTTTTGTATCATCCTCAACTTCCATCATTGCTTGGTGAAGATTTGGGTCAAGTTTTTCATTAATTGATTTTATAGGATTAATATTATTTTTCTTAAATATTGAAAGCATATCATTACTAATAATATTTAAGTGTTCTACAATTTTTTCAAGTGCATCTGAATTTTTTAATTTCTCATCATTTTCTAATGCAGCTTTTGATCTTTCAAGGTTATCTAATAAGTTTAGTGCTTCTTTGGCAAAAGAATATCCACCATATTCGTAGGCGTCGTCTCTTTCTTTTTCAAATCTTCGTCTCTGATTTTCCATTTCTGCAAATGTTCTTGCTAATTTGTCTTTAAGAGCTTCTAACTCTTCTTCGGGGGTCAGTTTTTTAACTTCTTTTATTTCAGACTCTAATTTTTCAGACTCTATATGTTTTTCTTCATTTGCTTGATCTTCATTATCATTTTCTTTGGATTGGGTATTTAACTCCTCCTCAGTAGTATTTTTGTCCAGGTTTTTGTTTAATTCTTCCTTATCCATATTGTTTATATGGTAAGAAAAAGTATAATTTCTAGGTGCCTAAAAAAAAAATTAGAGAGATATTCATTGGCTCAAATAATAAAGGAAAACTGAAGGAAATAGCAGATCTATTACCCAAAAGTTTAAAAATTTATTCAAATTTGGACTTTAAAATACCTAGCCCAAAAGAGACGGGTGCCTCATTTGAACAAAACTCTCTTCTAAAAGCAAAATATTTTTCAGGAAAAACTAAAAAAATTTGTATGTCAGATGACTCAGGCATTGAAATTGATATTTTAGATAAAGCTCCTGGGGTGTATTCAGCAGATTGGTCAGGAAAAAAAAGAAATTTTAATTTAGCTATTAAAAAAGTTTACAAAGAAATTTCTAAAAAAGATAAAAATTGGAAAAAAAAGAAATTAAGTGCTAGATTTATTTGCGTACTCACTATCTTTTGGCCAAATGGTAAATTTATAAGCAAAATTGGTAAAATTGAGGGACGAATATCTAATTTAAAGAGAGGAAAAAATGGTTTTGGATATGATCCAATCTTTATACCTAAAGGAAAAAGATTAACTTTTGGTGAGATGGAACCTCATAAAAAATATAGTATAGATCATCGTTTTAATGCATTTAAAAAAATTAAAAAATTTTTTTAAATTTTTTATCTTCAATGCTATAAAAGTTTAGTTGGTGAGTAATAGTATTTTTGCTTATTTCAAAAACTCCTATTTTGCCTTTAAACTTATTTTTTTTATAGAATATTTTTTTTGAAATTTTAAAATCGTTTTCATAAATTAAAAAATAAACCAAACCTATTAAATCATAACTTAAAAATGAAAGTTGATCTCCATCTAAACCATAAGCCTTTTTAAAATCATTCATAAATAGTTCATAATTATCTTTATTAATTGAGGGAAAATATATTGGATGTAGGGAAACATCTTTTAAAAGACTTTCATCAAACCATTGATTTAAGGTTATATAAGAAATTCTTTTTGATGAGACATCTGTATATAGAAGAGATGTAGCAACACTTTTCAAATTTTCATCAAAATCAGCTATAACAACTGAGTCAAAATTAATATTTCCAAGTGTATCTTTTTTCTTTAAATTTTGTATTTTTTTATCTTTGTCTTTAAATGATAAACCCTCAAGTCTTTGTATTTCAAATTTAAGATTATTTTTCCTTATTTGATATTTAGTCAGTTCTTCAATTTGCTTGGTAAGTTTCGTTGGCTCTCTGTCATAGTAGAATACTTCTTTATGTATAATTTTTGTTTTATTAATTGCTTCTTCTATTTCTTTTTTAAATTGTGCTCTTGGAATTAAAATAATACCTTTTGATAAATTTTTTCTATTATTAAATTTTTTTATTGTTTGTACTTGTGATATAGCATTGACACCAGCACTGATTACATTTTTTGGATTATCAATTAATTTATTGGTAAAAGATATAAAAGTTACGTCTGTTAAATCATCTAGATATTTAGTACTTTCGTTAAAGACTGGGCCAATTATTATTTTTACTCCATCTTTATATAATTCTCTGGACACTTTTAAAGCATCAATAGGATTTGATTTTGTATCTTTTGGAATTATTTCCACCCTTTCATCATTAATTTTATTTATTGCCATTCTTATTGATTTTATAATTTTTTCACCAATTAAAGAATTTTCACCACTTAAAGGAACAATTAATCCAATCCTAATTTTTTCAGACGCAAATATGTTTTTATTAAAAAGACAGATACTTAATGCAATAATTATTAGCAATTTAATTAAAGTTTTCATTTAAGTTTTAATAATATATTTATTTAGAGAATTCATATGAATTTAAACAATAATAAATTTAAACCTGGGCTATATTGTGTTGCAACACCAATTGGAAATATGGGTGATATTTCATTTAGAGCCGTAAAAATCCTTCAAGAATCTGATTTAATTTTATGTGAAGATACAAGAGTTACAAAAAAAATACTTCAAAAGTTTGAAATTAATAAAAAACTAATTTCAAACCATAAATTTAATGAAAAAAAAAATTTAGAGAAAGTTATAGAAATACTTAAAAATAATAAAATAGTATCATTGGTCTCAGATGCTGGAACACCTGCTGTTTCTGATCCAGGTAGAGTACTGGTTAAAGAGTGTATTAAAAATAAAATTAATATTTTTCCAATTCCAGGAGCATCAGCGGTTAGTTCAGCAATATCAATAAGTGGATTTTCTGATAATTTTTATTTTTGTGGATTTCTCCCTGAAAAACAAAATCAGGTAAAAAAACTATTTAAGAACCTATCATTATTTGAAAGTTCAATTATTTTTTTTATATCGCCAAATAAACTCATTAAAAGAATAGATGATTTAAAAGAATTTTTTTCAGACAGAGATATTCTAATTTGTAGAGAAATTTCAAAATATCATGAAGAATATATTAGAACCTCTGTAGAAAAGTTATCAGATGTAAATTTTTCAAGAAAAGGCGAGATTACCATAGTCATTTCTGAAATAAAAAAAGAAAAATTAAGTTTTAAAGAACTAGAAGAATCAGATAAAAAAAAAATTAATAAATTAATTAAAAAAATGTCTATAAAAGATATTGTTAAAAAAGTTTCAGAAGATAGAGAAATTTCTAAAAAACTAATTTACAAATATTGTCTAGAAATTAAGAATGAAAATTAGAAAAGTTATAATATTATTAATTTTTGTTTTACTCTCTAGCTGTGTTGGTTACTCTTCTACAGGTGTATTAGGCACTGGAGTTTCAATTGCTTTAGATCCAAGGAGCTTAGGAACGCAAATAGATGATTCACTTATGCAACAAAATCTTAGAGCAAGGTTAATTTCAGCAGATAAAAGTTATATAATTTCAGTAAAAACTAAAATTCTTGATGGTAGGATATTTCTTACTGGGAAAGTAAACTCTGTTGAAGATAAACTGAAAATTACAAAATTAGCTTGGGAAATTAAAGGTGCCAGATCAGTAAATAATGATTTACAAATTAGAGAAAAGTTTGATTTTAAAAGTTCAGCGAAAGATATACTTATAACCTCACAACTAAGAGCAGCTATGATTTCCAATAAAAAAATTAAATCGGTTAATTACAATATTGATACTCATAAAAAGAAAATTTATGTATATGGAATAGCACAAAATAAAGTTGAAAGGGACGAGATAACTAAAGAAGCTAAACAAATTTTAGATGTTGAGGATATAATAACTAGTATTTTTTTGGTTGATGACTTAAGGGTAGTAAAAAAATAAATATGTTAATAACTTGACTTTTTGTATTTAATAACTCCAGCTGAATAAGCTGCAACAGAAGCTAAATCTAATATTTCAGAAGTAGAGGATCTTAACGGTGCAATTTCTATTGGTTGAGCTAGACCTATTAATAGTGGACCTATAACTTTAGCGCCTCCTAGTGTTTTCATAATTTTGTTAGAAATTGCTGCACTATGTTGACCAGGCATTATTAAAATATTGGCATTTCCCACTATCTCTGAAAATGGATACAAATCAGAATACTCTTCATTAAGAGCAACATCAGGCTGCATGTCTCCATCAAATTTAAAATCCACTTTTCTGTCCTTTAATATTTCTACAGCATCTCTTATGTGTTTTGTTCTACTAGTTATTGGTTGCCCAAACGTTGAATGGGATAAAAATGCTACTTTAGGATCAAATCCAAATAATCTTGCTACTCTCGCTGATGAAACAGCTATATCAGCTAATTCTTCTGAAGAAGGATACTCATTCACTGAAGTATCACCAATAAAAATAGTTTTACCTTTGCTTACCACCATATTTAATCCAAACATTATTTCTCCTTCTCTGGGAGGGATCACTTTTTTTATTTTTTCAAGTGATTGAGAATATCTTCTAGTATTACCTGTCACCATTGCATCTGCATCACCACACTCCACCATACATGATGACCAAATAACTCTATCATTTCTTATCATTCTATCACAATCTCTCTCAAGTAAACCATGGTTTCTGTGCATTTTTTTAAAAAGCAATTTAACATATTTTGCTCTCAACTTTTTATCAGTAGAATTTACGATTTTAATATTTAGGTTTTCTCCATAACCAATTTCTTTTAGCCGTTGTTTTATAATATTCTCTTTTGCAACAATTATTGGAGTTCCTAGACCACTATTTTTAAATGCAATTGCAGCTTTAAGTGTATTTTCATCTTCACCATCTGCAAACACAACAGTTTTTTGGTTTTTTTTAACTTTAGAATTTATCCCTTGAAGAATAGTTACTGATGGATCCAATCTTTGTTTCAATTGTTCTGAGTATAAATTAAAATTTTCAATTTTTTTTCTAGCAACACCACTTTTTATTGCGGCTTTTGCTACTGCTACTGGTATTACACTTATTAGTCGTGGATCAAATGTAGACGGAATTATGTAATCTTTGCCATACTTTGGTCTATCTCCACCCATTGCTGCTGCAACTTCATCTGGTACTCTTTCTCTAGCTAAATTTGCAATTGCATTAGCTGCAGAAATTTTCATTTCTTCATTTATAGTTTTTGCTCTTACATCAAGTGCTCCTCTAAATATATATGGAAAACCTATTAAGTTATTAACCTGGTTTGCATAATCTGATCTACCAGTTGCTATTATTGCGTCTTTTCTAATCTTATAAGCTTCCTCTGGTAATATTTCTGGATCTGGGTTAGCACATGCAAATATAATTGGGTTTTTTGCCATTTGTTTAATCATTTCTTTTTTTAGGATACCTGCTGATGATAGTCCTAAAAAAACATCCGCATTTTTTAATGCATCACTTAGAGTTATATCTTTTGTTTTTTTTGCATATTTTAATTTCCACTTATTTAATCCTTTTCTATCTAAACTAATTACACCTTTGCTATCAATCATTGTCAAATTTTGTTTTTTTACTCCTAATTTTATAAATAAATCTGAGCAAGCCATAGCAGATGCTCCAGCACCGTTTACAACAACTTTTATTTTAGAAATTATTTTTTTAGTAATATGTATTGAATTAATGAGTGCCGCTGATGTTATAATTGCCGTTCCATGTTGGTCATCATGAAAAACCGGTATATCAAGTATTTTTTTTAAATTTTCCTCAATAATAAAACACTCTGGGGCAGCAATATCCTCAAGATTGATACCTCCAAAACTTACAGCAAAATTTTTTATACTATTAACTATTTCTTCAGGATCTTTACTGTCAATTTCTAAATCAATAGCATCTATATCTGCAAATCTTTTAAATAATACCGCTTTACCTTCCATTACAGGTTTTGATGCAATTGCTCCTAAATTACCCAATCCTAAGATTGCAGATCCATTACTTATCACTGCAACCAAATTTCCTTTAGTAGTATAATCATATGCTCGCTCTGGATTTTTAAAAATCTCTTTAACTGGAGCTGCCACACCTGGAGAGTAAGCTAAAGCCAAGTCTCTTTTTGATGTCATTGGTTTTGATGAATTTATCTCAATCTTGCCAGATTTATTTGAATTATGAAATTCAAGAGCCTCTTTATCTGAATAATGTTCAATTTTGTTTTTTTTCATTAGGTAAATTAAATATACTATTAGGGTAAATTTAGACTAATATGATTTATGAACCTCATTAAGTCAACAAGCACATTTAGTCTATTTGTTCTGTTAAGTAGGGTTCTTGGTTACATAAGAGATTTTTTCATAGCAATATACCTTGGTTCGGGACCTTTAGCAGATGCTTTTTTTGTAGCCTTTAGAATTCCAAATACTTTTAGAAGATTATTTTCAGAGGGAACTTTTAATGCTGCATTTGTTCCCTCTTATTCCTCAGAACTTCTTAAAACAAAAAAAAATGCAAGCTCTTTTGCAAGTACAATTTTTAATTTATTGTTATTAGGTCTGTTCTTTACGATCTTAATAATTGAAATATTTATGCCAGCTTTTATTAAAATAATTGCACCAGGATTTTCAAATGACCCAGAAAAATTAAATATTGCAATTGACCTAACTAGAATTACATTTCCTTTTTTATTTTTTATTAGTCTTGCATCTTTTTTTTCAGCAATTTTAAACTCACATAATAAATTTGCTGCTGCAGCTGCAGCACCAATAATTCTGAATATATTGTTAATAATTTGTTTACTATATGCTGAAAATTTAAATGATAATTTGGTTTATTACTTATCTTACACTGTTACGATTGCTGGGCTCCTACAATTTATTTTTTTATTAATATTTGTAAAAAAATATTTTGTAATAAAAATAAACTTTAATTTTAAAATAAACAATAAAGTTAAAAACTTTTTTAGTAAACTTTTACCAAGCATATTCTCATCAGGTGTAACTCAAATAAATATCTTAGTTGGAACAATTATTGCTTCATTTCAAGCAAGTGCTGTTTCATATTTATATTATGCAGATAGAATTTATCAGATAAATCTAGCAATAGCTGGTATTGCTATAGGTACTGTGATACTTCCAAACTTAAGTCGACATATTAAAAGTAATAACTCGTTAAAAACGAGAGAATTACAAAATAAAGCTTTAGAATTGAGTTTATTTTTAAGTTTACCGGCATCACTTGCTCTAATCGTCGGTTCAGAGCAAATAACATCTGCTTTATTTGGATATGGTTCTTTCGACAAGGTAAGTGTTAGTAATTCTGCAAAAGCCTTGTTCTATTTTTCTTTTGGGCTTCCAGCATTTTCTTTGATCAAAATATTTTCAACTTTTTTGTTTGCAAGAAATGATACTAAAACACCATTTAAATATTCTTTGATTTCTGTAATTTTAAATATCACAATTAGTTTAATGTTTTTTTCAAAGGTTGGATTCATTATAATACCAATCGCAACCACTATCTCATCATGGTTTAATGGAATTATCTTATTAGTCTTTGTAATTAATAAAAATTACTTTAAATTTAGTTCAAATTTTATTATTCAGATATCAAAAATTATTTTCTCAAATATAATTGCAATCTTCATATTTTATTTTTTAATAAATCTTTTAGAAAGCTCTTTAGTCTATGTAAATAATTATAAATTTATTTTTATTGTTTTGATTGTTTTATCAACTTTTGTTTCATACATTGGAATTTCAATTATTATAAAAGCCTTTAAAATTTCAGATATTAATTTAAAGTATTAAAAAATGTCCAAAAAAATATTTTCTGGTGTTCAACCTACTGGCAATCTACATTTAGGTAACTACCTTGGAGCTATTAAAAATTTTGTAGATTTAAATAATGATAATCAAAATGAATGTATTTTTTGTGTTGTAGATTTACATGCAATAACTGTTAAGCAAGATAAAGATCAATTAAAGAATAATATTCGTGAAACAACTGCAACATTTATAGCAAGCGGTATTGATCCAAGTAAAAGTATTATTTTTAATCAATCAAAAGTTCATGCACATGCAGAGGGCTCATGGATTTTGAGTTGTATGGCTCCAATGGGTTGGCTTAATAGAATGACACAATTTAAAGAAAAAGCTGGTAAGGATAAGGAAAAGGCTTCAGTTGGTTTGTATATTTATCCTATATTAATGGCTAGTGATATATTACTTTATGATGCTACGCATGTACCTGTTGGAGAAGATCAGAAACAACATTTAGAATTAACAAGAGACATAGCTCACAAATTTAATAAAGATTTTGACTGTGTAGATTTTTTAAGGGTTCCAGAACCATTAATAAAAAAAGATTTTTCAAGAATAATGAGTTTAAAAGACGGTCTAAAAAAAATGAGTAAATCAGATCCATCAGATCTTAGTAGAATTAACTTAACCGATACAAAAGACGAAATTATAAATAAAATTAAAAAAGCTAAAACAGACTCTTTTTCTCTTCCTAATGAAGAGCACAAATTAAAAGATAGGCCGGAGGCTGAAAATTTACTTGGAATATATTCTAGTGTTTTAAATCAAACTTTAGATAAAACTTTAGAAGAATTTGGTGGAAAAAATTTTTCAGATCTAAAAAGTCAATTAGCTGAAGTTTTATCAAGTAAAATTTCCCCAATTTCTGATGAGATTAAAAAATTGATCAATGATAAAAATTATTTAGATAAAGTTCTTGCAGAAGGAGCAAATAAGGCCGAAGAAATTGCAGGAAAAAAAATAAAAGAAATGAAGAAAATAATAGGATTTTAAATTCTTTAAATTTAAGAATTAATGGCTATATAAGAAGCATGTTTATTCAAACTCAAGAAACTCCAAACCCAAATTCTCTTAAATTCCTTCCAGGTAAAAGGGTATCAAACGATGGGCCTTATGAATTTTTAAATGTGAACCAAACAGAAATTCCTTTATTAAAAAATATTTTATCAATTAATGGTGTTACAGGAATATTTTTGAGTGAAGATTTTCTATCAATTAATAAAATTCAAGATGAAAAATGGGAAAATATAAAGCATATTGTTATTTCACATTTAAATGAATTCTATGATGAAGGTAATGAGTTTATTATAAATAAAAAGACACAATTAACCGATAGTAATGATTATGGCGAAATTGAAAATAAAATTATTAAAATATTAGAAACTAAAATTAGGCCAGCTGTAGCGAGAGATGGTGGAGACATAACATTTAAAGAATTTAAAGATGGAAAAGTTACAGTTATGTTAAAAGGTAGCTGTTCAGGATGTCCATCTTCAACTTTAACTTTAAAACAAGGTGTCCAAAACTTACTTTGTCATTATATCCCAGAAGTTAAAGAAGTTTTAGCTGTATAATATCACTTCTATCAATTATAAGAATTAAAGAGACTCATGAAAAAAAAAAGTTTTAGAAAAAAACAACACAATAGTAATCTAAATTTTTTTAAAACTTTGTTAACAAGTTTAGCTGTAATTTTAGTATTCTCAATTTTACCAAATTCAGTGAGTTTTATAAAAAATAATTTTAAATCGAACGAAGTTGTTCTTAATTCCTCAAAACAAAGTTTTGACGAAATATTAGATAAGCAGAATAAGAAAAATAAAATAATAAAAGATAGATTTTCATGGAATATTTTTGAAGACATTGATGTTTTTGGAAAAGATGAAGAGGATAAGGATCCTCAAAGATTGAGCGCCTCAACAATTGAAGAACTATTTAAAGATAATGGATATGATCTTGATACTGTTAAAAAAACTAAATTAGTCAATGTAGGTAATCAATTAACAAAACTACCTAAAGAACTAAAAAATATTGAAAGTCCAAAAAAAAGAAAAAAACTATTTATTAAAATTGTACTACCATTGATTATTGAGGAAAATCATAAAATAAGATTTGATCGAAAAAAACTTTTTGAAATTTTAAATAAAAATAATACCTCATCACGTGATAAAGCTTGGGTTGAACTGAAATTTAAACAGTATGGTATTAAAAATAATGATTTAGCAAAACTTAAAATAAGAATGGATGAAATTCCAGTTTCATTAGCAATAGCTCAAGCTGCAAAAGAAACTGGTTGGGGAAGTTCGAGATTTGCACAAGAAGGTAATGCATTATTTGGGCAGTGGACTTGGTCCGGTGAAGGTATTAAGCCTTTAGAAATTGAAAAAGATAAAAAACATAAAGTCGCAAAGTTTAAAATTTTGAAAGCTTCTGTAAGAGCTTATCAAAGAAATTTAAATACACATCCTAGCTATAAAGAATTTAGAATTGAACGAGCAATTCAAAGAGATAATGATGAAAAGTTAGATAGTTTAAAACTAGTTAATTTTTTAGAAAAATATGCTGAAACAGGTAAAGAATATACAGAAGTTCTTAAAAAAATTATTAATCAAAATTCTTTAACTGATTTTGATGATGTAGATATTTTACCAACAAGTTTAAAAATGAAGAATCTAATTTAGAGTAAATTGAGTTCCGAACCATCTCCATCCATCTTTATCTTGCATTGAACAATTAATTCTCCCTCTTCTTGGCAAAAATTTTTCAGTAAATATTACTTCAATTTTATTTTTTTTATAATTTAGTTTAGAGTTTTTCCAATCACCACCTTCATTTGAAAAGCAATTTATTTTATTAATTTTAGGTTGATCATTAAAAAATTCTATTACTAGTTTAGGTGGATTGTTACTATCTTCCAAAAATTTTTCTTCTGGGGTTATGAATTTATATTGAATTGGCAAAAGATTAATTAAAAATTTAAATCTTTCAAGGTCTCCATATTTCTCATTTATTGGAAATCTAGGTAACTCATATTTATCTTTATTTAAATCTATAACTCCTGAATGTTGACCAAAAGCATAGTCAAATTTTTCAGTAATAAATTTTTTTTGTTCTAAACTATACTCACCGAATGGATATGAAAAAAACTTAGAATTATAGCCAAGATTTTTCTCAAATATTTTTACTGATTTAAGAATATCTTTTTTAAATTTTTCAAAATTATATTTTACTAAGTATTCATGTGAATGTGAGTGATTTCCTATAAATACAAAATCTTCATTTGATATCTCTATAATTTCATCCCAATTCATATAACCTTTATTACCTACAGCTTCTGTTGAAACAAATAAAATGAAAGGGATCTTGTCTTTTTTTAGAATTGGCCATGCATTTAAATAAAAAGAAGAGAATGCATCATCAATAGTAAGTAAAATTTTTTTTTCTTCACTTACTTTTTTAAATTCTATTTCAAAGTTTTTCGGATTTAAAAAAGAGAAATTATTTTCTCTTATAATATTTAAATGTTCTTGAAATACGTCAATTTTAATATTGGTAGAAGGATATTTATTTTCTTCAAATCTATGATACATCAAGGCTAAAATTCCCTTTTCTTTAGGTTCATATTTTTTGTTTACAGGATCTGCGTAAGCATTTAAAAAAAATAAGAAAATAATGATAAATTTAATAATTGATGCGGCTAATGAAGAAATTGTTTTTGTGATCATCGTCGATAAACAATCATATACCAGCAAACATATAAACAGTAGAGAAAACTTTGATAATTTTATGAAACTACTTTTGAAATTTTTGAATATAAAAAAAATTAAAATAAGTGATATTCATAGAATATTTGTCAATTTAGGACCTGGTAAATTTACCAGTCTCAGAATTTCTTTATCTGCAGCCAAAGCTATTTGTTTGGCAAATAGTGCGTTTTTAATTGGATTTAAATCGCATGATTTAATTAATAAAAATTATAAAAATTTAATAAAATTAGATAAAAATAAAAGTTTGATAAAACCTGTATATTCAAGTTAGTATAAACTATGACTGAAACTATAGAACAAATTTGCCTGAAGAAAGGTGTCAAACTTACTGATCAAAGAAAAATAATTGCTAAAGTTTTGTCTGAGTCAAAAGAAGTTTATGGCGAGTCTGATCATCCTGATGTTGATGAATTATATCAAAGAGTTTCTAAGCTAGACTCAAAGATAAGTATTGCTACAGTTTATAGAACAGTTAAGCTTTTTGAGGAATCTGGCATATTGACTAAGCACGATTTTAAAGGTGGAAAAGCAAGATATGAAACTTTAGTTGAAAGTCATCACGATCATCTTATTGATATTAAATCAGGAGAAATTATTGAGTTTGTTGATGAAGAAATAGAAAAACTACAAAAAAAAGTTGCAGAAAAGTATGGATATAAATTAGTAGATCATAAATTAGAGCTTTACGGAATTAAAAAAAGCAAATGATAGGGACTTCTGAATTTTTTAAAAGTTAAAATATGCTGAATGGAAAAATCTTCATAAAAACTTTTGGTTGTCAAATGAACGAGTATGATTCTAATAGAATCTATGACTCTGTTAGTAAGTTGGGTTTTATAAAGACCACAAATCAATCAAATGCGGATTGTTATATTTTAAATACGTGTCACATACGTGATAAAGCCAAAGAAAAAGTTTACCATGAAATTGGTAGAGTTAAAAAATTATATAGAGATAAAAAAAAACCAATAATGGTAGTTGCAGGTTGTGTTGCACAGGCTGAAAATGAAGAAATGGTGAAGAGAGAGCCATATATAGATATTATATTAGGCCCTCAATCATATCACAAAGTTAATGAATTGTTAAAAAATCATATTGCAAATTTAAAACAAGAGGAAACAGAATTCGATACTATTTCAAAGTTTGGATATTTTGATCAAATAAAAAACAATGATAACAAAATATCTGCTTTCTTAACTATTCAAGAGGGATGTGATAAGTTTTGTCATTTTTGTGTAGTACCTTATACAAGAGGACCTGAGTATTCTAGACCATTTAATACAATCATATCAGAAGCAGAACAATTAATAGAAAACGGTGCAAAAGAAATTACATTGCTTGGTCAAAATGTTAATGCTTACTCATATAAAGAAAATTTTAAAGAGTTTAGAATATCTAATCTAATAAAACATTTAGATCAATTTTCAGAATTGGAAAGAATAAGATATACGACTTCGCATCCAAGAGATATGACAGATGATTTAATTGATTGTTATTCTTATAGTAATAAATTAATGCCATTTGTTCATTTACCCATTCAAAGTGGTTCAAATAAGATGTTAGAGTTAATGAACAGAAAACATACTGTTGATGATTATTTAAAAGTTTATGAAAGATTGAAGAAAATCAATGCAGAGATAGAATTTTCTAGCGATTTTATTATTGGTTATCCTGGTGAAACTCAAAAGGATTTTGAAGACACACTTGAACTGATAAAAAAAATTAAATTTATAAATTCTTTTTCTTTTATTTTTAGTCCTAGGCCTGGAACAAAAGCTGCAAAATTAGAAATGATTGAAAAAAATATAGCCAAAGAGAGACTGACATTAATTCAAGAGGAATTATTTAATAATCAAATAGAAATAAATAAATCATTGGAAAATATTACAATTAATGTACTTGTTGAAAATAAGATGGAAAAACAAAATAAATTATTTGGCAGAAATAAATATATTTCACCTGTAATTTTTGATGGAAATGAAAATCTTATTGGCAAAGTTGTAAAAGTAAAAGTTCAAACCAGTAATCAGAATACCTTATTTGGTTTATTAGATAAAAAAATGGAAGCTGCTTAAATTGAGTAACTTAATCAAAAAAAATATTATTTCTGAATTAAAATATGTATATTCTGAAAATAATACTTTAAGTATAATATTTCAAAATAATGATTTGTTGCTTGGTGTAGCAGGAGAGTTTAATAATAATCTAAAGGAATTAGAGAAAATTACAAACACTAGCTTATATTCTAGAGGTAATTCTATACTAGTAAAAAGTGATCCAGAAAAGAATAATTTGATCAAAAATGCTATACAATTTTTGACTGAACAGTTTATAAATAATGGAACAATTGAAAAAAAAGATATAATTTCTTCCATAAACGAATTTATGATTGACGAAAAAAATAATACCGAAAAAAAAGTAGAATTTATAATCAAAACTCCAAAAAAATCTGTAATACCAAGGTCTGAAAGGCAGAAGGATTATGTGAGAGCTTTAAGGGAATCTGACATAATTATTTCAGCTGGACCTGCTGGGACTGGTAAAACTTTTTTAGCAGTTGCTGTAGCACTAACGATGTTATTAGACAAAAAAATAGACAGAATTATTTTATCAAGGCCTGCTGTGGAAGCTGGTGAAAGGCTTGGATTTTTACCTGGTGATATGAGGGAAAAAGTAGATCCATATCTAAGACCATTATACGACTCTTTGTATGATTTGTTAGATTTTGAAAAGATACAAAAAAAAATTGAAGTTGGTGATATAGAAATAGCCCCTCTAGCATTTATGAGAGGTAGAACTTTAAAAAATTCTTTTGCAATCCTTGATGAGGCGCAAAACGCAACTGATACGCAGATTAAAATGTTTTTGACTAGAATTGGAGAAAATTCGAAGATAGTAATAAATGGTGATCCCTCACAAATAGATTTACCTAATAAATCACTTTCAGGTTTACACAGATCGAAAAAATTACTTGGAAATCTAAAAGAAATTTCTGTAGTTGATTTTGATCATAAAGATGTAGTTAGACATCCACTCGTATCTAAAATTGTTAAGGCATATTCAGATCAAAGCTCAGACGGATGATAAAAGCCAATGTAATATCCGGCTATTCAAATTGGAAAAAAATTATAAAAAAACCAAACGATTATTTAGAGAAAAGGCTTAAAATATTGTCAAAGAAGCCCTTATTTTTAAAAAAAAATCATGAATTCTCGGTACTATTGACCAATGATAAGAAAATGAAATATTTAAATCTTAAATTTAGAAAAAAAAATAAACCTACTGATGTTTTATCCTTTCCAATTAAAATTAAAGAGAAAAAAAAACTATATGTAGGTGATATAGCAATCAGCTATGAAATTATTAAAAAACGATCAAAAAAAACAAATTTCTTTTTAGAGTTTGATAAAATGTGGATACACGGATATCTTCATTTAATTGGCTATGACCATAAGAAATTAAATGATTTTAAAAAAATGTTTAAAAAAGAAAAATTAATATTGAAATATTTTCATAAACTAAATTGACTTTATTAAACAAAAATAAAATTCTATTATACTTATTAGTATTTTCATTTGGTCTAATATCTTCTTTTAGTCTTCCACCCTACAATTTATTCTACATAAATTTCATTTCATACCCGTCTCTTTTGTGGATATTATTACTTTATCCAAAAGATAAAATTGTTTCATTTACCATTGGATGGATATTTGGATTTGGTTACTTTATTTCAAATTTATATTGGATAACAAATTCGTTAACTTTTGAAGATATGTTTAAACCTTTGATACCGTTTGCTCTAATTTTAATTCCATTATTTTTAGGATTATTCTACGGTTTTTCAACTTTAGTTTTTTCATTTTTAAATCCCCAAAAAAATTTTTTATCAATTTTGACTTTGGCAACTACTTTGTCAATATTTGAATATATTAGAAGTTTCTTATTTGGCGGTTTTCCATGGAATTTAATAGCTTTTAGCTTTGTAAATTATTTAGAATTTATTCAAATACTTTCCATAACAGGTACATATGCTTTTAATTCATTGGTTATTCTATTATTTCTATCTCCAATCATTTTATTTTTTAATTACAAAAAAAAAATAAAAATAAGTGTATTTATTTTTTCTCTATTTACTATTTTTACTAATTATTTCTGGGGAAAATCAAATTTGAGACAGTTTGAATTGACTGAAAATAAAGATTTAGGTTTTAATATTAAGATAATTTCTCCTACAATTAATATTAATAGATATTTTCAAAATGAAGATGTCAGTAAATTTATTATTGAGTTGATTAATGTTTCTAAACCAAATCCATTAAGCGAAACACTATTTATTTTACCTGAAGGTATTCTCTCAAGTATTTATTTTGAGGATCTTAAAAAATTTAAAGCTCTTTTTTCAAAAAATTTTTCAAAAAAACATAAAATTATTTTTGGTATGAATATAAATGAAAAACAAAAGATTTATAATTCTCTTTTACTAGTAGATAATGATCTCAATATTTTACAAAAATACTACAAAAATAAATTGGTACCATTTGGAGAGTTCTTACCATTTGAAAATATATTTAGTAATTTAGGATTTAAAAAAATCACCCAAGGTTATCAATCTTTCTCTGCAGATAATCGAAGAGATCTAATTAGTTTTAATAATTTTAGTTTTGTCCCACTTATTTGTTATGAAATTATTTATTCTGGTCAAATAAATAGTAGTGAAAAAAGTTATGATTTTATATTAAACATCTCCGAGGATGGTTGGTTTGGAAATTCTATTGGTCCATACCAGCATTTCTCTCACTCAATTTTCAGATCCATTGAGGAAGGTAAACCAGTCATCCGATCGTCGAACAATGGGATTTCAGCCTTTATTAATCCAAAAGGACAGGTAACTGACAAAATTTTAACAACCGACAAGGGATTTATTGAGATACAGTCTTTCAAAAAGTCTGATAAAACAATTTTTGCATCTCATGGTAATAAGATCTTCTTTTATTTTCTATCTATTTATATTAGTTTAATTTTTTTTTTTAAATTACGGGGGAACTAATGAAGAAAAATTTTTTATTTACTAGTGAGTCAGTGTCAGAGGGACACCCAGACAAAGTTTGTGACAGAATTTCAGATATGGTTGTGGATAGTTTTTTAGCTTCCGAACCCCAAGCAAGGGTTGCTTGTGAAACCTTAACAACAACAAATAAAGTTGTATTAGCTGGAGAAGTGAGAGGACCAGACCTTAAAGAAGATGAGTTAATCTCAAAAGTAAGAGACTGTATTAAAGATATTGGCTATGATCAAGATGGCTTTTCTTGGAAAGAGCAAACTAAAATTGAAACACATTTACACTCACAATCAGCTGATATTGCTATGGGAGTAGACTCTGCAGGAAATAAAGATGAGGGTGCTGGGGACCAGGGAATAATGTTTGGTTATGCTTGTAACGAAACAGATGTATTGATGCCAGCTCCAATCCATTATTCACATAAAATATTAAGACTGATGGCTGAAGATAGAAAATCAGGTAAGCTAAATGGAATAGAGCCAGACTCAAAAAGTCAAATTACAATTGAGTACAAAGATGGTATGCCCGCTGGTGTTACATCAGTAGTTATTTCTACACAACATTCCAAAGATGTTAATTTAGCTAAAGTTAAAGAACTTTGTATGCCATACATAGAAAAATCTATACCAAAAAACTTATTAGGAAATCTTGATGAAAAAGAGATTTATATTAATCCAACTGGAAACTTTGTTATAGGTGGTCCAGATGGAGATAGTGGTTTGACTGGTAGAAAAATTATTGTTGATACTTATGGTGGAGCCGCACCACATGGAGGTGGTGCATTTTCAGGAAAAGACCCAACAAAAGTAGATAGGTCAGCCGCATACGCATCAAGGTATTTAGCTAAAAATGTTGTTGCATCAAAAATTGCTGATAAATGTTTAATCCAATTAGCTTATGCAATCGGAGTATCTAAACCTCTATCAATTTACGTAGACTTGTTTGATAATGATGAAGAGAAAAATCTTCATGTTGAAAAATTGATAAAAGAAAACTTTGATTTAAGCCCAAGAGGAATTAGAGAAATGCTTGGTTTAAATAAACCAATATATGAAAAAACAGCAGCCTACGGTCACTTTGGTAGAATTCCTGAGAGCGACGGATCATTTTCATGGGAAAAAACTGACAAATCTGAGGTTTTTAGCAAGTAAATATTGTTGTAAACTTAATAAAAATAACTATATTTCAAGCACATTGTTGAAATTTAAAATGGGCTTTGGCCCATTTTTTTTTGGTGAAAAATTATGTTAAATAGAAGAGCCGACAAACTAGAATTGTTAAGGATTGCAGAAGCTGTTGCTTTAGAAAAATCAATTGATAAAGAGCTTATTATTAGTTCAATGGAAACTGGTATTGCTAAAGCAGCCAAATCAAAATTCGGATCTGATAATGAAATTAAAGTAGAGATTAATAGAGATAACGGTGATATAGGGATATTCAGAAAATTATTAGTTGTAGAAAAACCTGAAAATTCAAATATTGAAATTACTTTAGATGATGCAATTAAGCTTAATGAAATAAATAAAAATAAAAATATTGGAGATGAAGTTCTTCAACCCTTACCCTCATTCGATTTTGGAAGAATTGCTGCCCAAACAGCGAAACAAGTTATAAGTTTTAATGTAAGAGAGGCAGAAAGAGAGAGGCAATATAACGATTTTATTGATAAGAAAGATACAATTTTAAGTGGAATAGTAAAAAGATTAGAATTTGGAAATGTAATTGTTGATCTTGGAAGAACTGAAGCAATTATTCAAAAAAATGAAATGATACCTAGAGAAAATATTAAAGCAGGAGATAGAATAAAAGCATATTGTTTAGATGTTAGAAGAGAACCAAGAGGTCAGCAAATATTTTTATCCAGAGCTCATCCAAAATTTATGGATAAATTATTCGTTCAAGAAGTTCCCGAAATTTATGATGGTTTAATAGAGATAAAGTCTTCATCTAGAGATCCTGGAAGTAGAGCAAAAATTTGTGTTAGGGCTATAGATACATCACTAGACCCTGTTGGTGCATGTGTAGGTATGAGAGGTAGTAGAGTCCAGGCAGTAGTAAATGAACTTCAAGGAGAGAAAATTGATATTGTAAATTGGTCAGAGGATCCAGCTATCGTTGTATCTAACGCATTATCACCCGCTGAAGTACAAAGAGTTAATGTTGATGCTGAAGCAAAAAAACTTGATGTTATATTAACAGAAGAAAATTTAAGTAAGGCAATAGGTAGAAGGGGTCAAAATGTAAGACTTGCTACTAAATTATTAAACTATGAAATAAATATAATGACAGAGCAAGAGGATTCAGAGAGAAGACAATTAGAATTCAAAGAAAAAACAGATAATATTGTTAAGAATTTAGAGTTGGACGAGACATTAGGTCAACTTTTAGTAGCTGAGGGCTTTTCATCAATTGATGACATAAAAGATAGTGCATCAGATGCACTTACAAAGATAGAGGGTATTGAAGAGGAAACTGCAAAAGAGCTTATTGAAAGAGCAAAAGAATTTTATGAAAAAGATCAAGAAGAAATTTCAAAAAGAATAAAAGATTTAGGCTTAGATAATGATTTAATTAATCATGAGGGTCTTACTGCAGGTATGCTAGTCACCTTGGGTGAACAAAAAATTTTGACTTTAACTGATTTAGCTGATCTAGCATCTGACGAGTTAACTGGTACCTACGATGTAGTTAAAGGTGAAAGAATAAAAATTAAAGGTTATCTGGAGGATTTTGCTCTATCAAAAATAGAGGCAGATAGTTTGATTATGTCTGCTAGAGATAAAGTTTATAAAGATTGAAAGATGGAAAATGGAAAAAAAAAAATTAAAGTTATCAATAACAGGAAGTTCTCGAAAAACTTTTAGTAGTATAGAACAGGCTAAATCAAAATCAAAAAACACTGTTGTAATAGAGAAAAAAAGTTCAAAATTTCAAGGTAAATCTCAGTTTATAAGACCAAACAGTGATAATTCTAGGTCAAATAAAAATACCTCAGTAAAGCCAAATAACTTCACTAGACCATCTTCTCCACCCTCTTCAGACTTTGAAAAAAGAAAATTAGCAGAGCAAAGAGCAACAAGGAGGTTAAAGGGAGAAACTCTCCAAAAAGAAAATAAGTCAAATAAAACTAGTGGGAAAAGAAGAGAATTAAAGTTAACAATCTCTAGAGCTTTAAGTGATGACCATTCTGAGACTAAATCTAGAAGTTTAGCTTCTCTAAAAAGAGCAAAACAAAAAGAGAATCGAAACCTAAATCAAACAGAAAGTAAAGAGAACTTTCATCAGATTAAAAGAGTGGTAAATCTTCCAGAGGTAATAACTATTAAAGAGCTTGCAAACAGAATGGCAGAACAGTCTAGTAATATTATTAAACATTTACTTAGTATGGGAGTAACAGTAACGATTAATAATACAATAGATGCTGACACAGCAGAATATTTAGTTAAAGAATTTGGTCATAGTTCTTTAAGAGAGACAAAGGCTGAGGACATAATTGAAAAAATAAAAGAAGTAAAATCTGAAAATTTACAAAATCGACCGCCAATAGTAACAGTTATGGGACACGTAGATCATGGTAAAACTTCGGTATTAGATGTGTTGAGGAAAGCTAATGTAGTTTCAGGAGAATTTGGAGGTATTACTCAACATATTGGTGCTTATCAAATTATGCATAATAGTAATAAAATTACATTTATAGACACACCTGGTCATGCAGCGTTCACAGAGATGAGAGCTAGAGGCTCTAAGCTAACAGATATTGTAATATTAGTTGTAGCAGCAGATGATGGTGTTAAACCACAAACAATAGAGTCCATTAAACATGCAAAAGCAGCAAAAGTACCAATAGTTGTTGCAATAAATAAATGTGACTTACCTGAGGCTGATCCACAAAAAATAAAAAATCAACTTCTAGAATATGAATTAATTGCTGAGGATTTATCAGGTGATACTTTAATGGTGGAAATATCAACAAAAACAAAAAATAATTTAGATAAGTTAGTAGAATCTGTTTTATTACAAGCTGAACTACTTGATTTAAAAACTGATTTTGAAACAAATGCAAAAGGTATAGTTCTAGAGTCAAAAATAGATATTGGAAGAGGTCCAGTTGCAAATATAGTTGTAACCACAGGAACTCTTAAACAGGGTGATTATTTTGTTAGTGGGTTAAAATGGGGAAAAGTAAGGGCAATAATAAACGACCAAGGTAAAAATATTGATGTTGCTGAACCAGCTACCCCAATTGAGATTATTGGTATTAATGGTGCTGCTAAATCGGGTGACGATTTCATCGTATTACCAAATGAAAAAGAAGCTAAATCTTTATGTGAAGCACGAGTTGAGGAGTCAAAGGATGAAAAAATACCTCTCAATTTTGTCACTCAAGACTCTGCTTTTCAAAACTCAGTGTCAGAGGAATTAAATATAATTATTAAATCTGATGTTCATGGTTCATCTGAGGCAATCAAAAATGCAATAGATCAAATTAAACATGATGAAGTAAAACCAAAAATACTCTTATCAGACATAGGAATGGTAACAGAAACAGATATCGCTCTAGCAAAGGCATCAAATGCAGTGGTAATTGCATTTAATGTTAAACCAAGTAAAGAGGCAAAGAAAAGAGCCGAGCAAGAAAAAATTTCAATTTCCACTTACAACATAATTTATGAAGTGTTAGATTTTATAAAAAGAAAAATGGGTGGTCTCTTATCACCAGATGTTGAGGAAAAAATTCTAGGAACCGCTGAAATTCTTGAAATTTTTAAAGTTTCAAAAGTTGGAAAAGTAGCTGGATCAAAAGTAGTCGAGGGAGAAATAACCCAGAACTCTAGTGCAAGAGTTATTAGAGATGGAGCTATAATATTTAATGGAAAAATTGGTTCTATATTCAGGGAAAAAGATCAAGCGAAGCAAGTTTCAGCAGGTCTAGAATGCGGAATTACTTTAAAAGACTTCGCTGACTATCAAAAAAAAGATATCATAGAAGTTTATAATTCAACAATTACTGAAAGAACAATTTAAATGAAACACTTAGGCAAGCCCATATCTCAGAGACAATTAAGAGTTGGTGAAATGATAAAGCAAGCCTTGGGAATTCTTTTTATAAGAGACGAGGCAAAAATACCAAATTTATCAACAAGGGAAATTACTGTTACAGAAGTTAGAATGTCACCAGATCTGAAAACAGCTAAAATATTTGTGATGCCACTAGGGGGAAAAAATACTGAGGAAATTATAGAAAAATTAAAAATATCATCATTTTTGATTAGAAAAGTTTTATCAAAAAAAATTATAATGAAGTTTTTACCAAAACTTTTCTTTGTGAAGGATGATTCTTTTGATTATGCGGAAAAAATAGAAAATTTAATTAAACAAACAAATAAATAAAGGAAAAAATGAAAGAAAAAATAAAAGAACTTCAAATCCATGATAAAGATACTGGATCCTCAGAGGTTCAGATTGCTCAATTGACTGGAAAAATTGAGAGTCTATCGAAACATATAAAACAATTCAAAAAAGACAAACATTCTTCAGTAGGTCTTTTGAGAGCAGTAAATAGAAGAAAAAAATTATTAGACTATTTAAAGAAAAATAATATGGAGTCTTATAAATCAGTATTAACAAAATTAAATTTAAGGAAGTAAATGTTCAAAATAGTAAAAAAAGAAATAGAGGTAAGTGGAAAAAGAATAAGTTTAGAAACAGGAAAAATAGCAAGACAAGCAGATGGTGCAATCATAGCTCAATGTGGCGAGACGGTTGTTTTAGCAACAGTCGTTGGTGCAAAAAAGGTAAATCCAGATATGGACTACTTTCCATTATCTGTAAATTACCAAGAAAAATATTATGCAGCTGGTAAAATCCCAGGTGGATATTTTAAAAGAGAAGCTAGACCAACTGAAAGTGAAACACTTGTCTCAAGATTAATTGACAGACCTATCAGACCGCTGTTTCCAGATGAATTTAAAAACGAGGTACAGCTTTTACCAACAGTTATATCTTATGATAAAGAGAATGAAGCAGATATTTTATCTATCATTGCATCCTCAGCGGCTTTAGCAATCTCAGGAATGCCTTTTATGGGCCCAGTTGGAGCATCTAGAGTTGGCTTCATTAAAGGAAAGTACGTTCTTAATCCTTCAAAAAAAGAATTAGAAGAATCTAAACTAGATTTAGTTGTAGCAGGAACTAAAGATGCGGTTTTAATGGTTGAGTCAGAGGCAAATGGTTTAACAGAGGAAGAAATGTTGAATGCTGTTAAATTTGGACACGAAGGTTTCGTTCCAATAATAGAAATGATTGAAGATCTTGCGAAAGAATGTAGAAAGCCTGAATGGACAGTTGAGAAGAAAGATTTATCTGAAGTAAAAAAGAAATTAGAGGAAGAATTTACTGAAGATTTGAAGAAAGCTTTCTCTACGAGAGATAAGCAAGATAGATCAAACCAAATTTCTGAAATTACTGAAAAAGCTAAAAAATTATATGAGGAAAATGAAGCTTACACTGATTTAGATGTAAATTCTCAGCTTAAAAATTTGGAAAAATCCATTGTAAGAACTGATATTCTTAGAAATAAAAATCGTATTGATGGAAGAGGTCTAGCAGATGTAAGGCCAATTTTGTGTGAAGTAGGTATATTGCCAAGAGTTCATGGCTCAGCACTATTTACAAGAGGAGAAACTCAAGCAATTGTTACAACTACCCTAGGTACATCTGATGATGAGCAAAGAATTGAAAGTTTAGACGGTCTTCAAAAAGAAAGATTTATGCTTCACTATAACTTCCCTCCATTTTCAGTTGGTGAAACTGGTAGAATTGGAACTGGTAGAAGAGAGATAGGCCATGGTAAGTTAGCTTGGAGAGCAATAAATTCTTCTTTACCATCAAAAGAAAACTTTCCCTATACTTTTAGAATTGTTTCAGAGATAACTGAGTCTAATGGCTCGTCATCAATGGCCACTGTTTGTGGAACTTCGTTAGCTCTTATGGATGCAGGTGTACCAATAAAAGAGCCAGTTGCTGGAATTGCAATGGGTTTGATTAAAGAGGGAGATGATTTTTCAGTGCTTTCAGATATTTTAGGGGATGAAGATCACCTAGGTGATATGGATTTTAAAGTTGCAGGTACTAAAGACGGGATAACATCTTTACAAATGGACATTAAAATCACAGGAATTACATTTGAAATTATGGAGCAGGCATTAAATCAAGCAAAAGACGGAAGAATTCATATTTTGGGTGAAATGAATAAAGCATTAGATAAA
The DNA here is from genome assembly GCA_902569245.1 of uncultured Pelagibacteraceae bacterium. GTDB lineage: Bacteria > Pseudomonadota > Alphaproteobacteria > Pelagibacterales > Pelagibacteraceae > Pelagibacter. The sequence goes on from CACFTO010000001.1 coordinate 91,634, forward strand.
TCTAGAGATGATGTTGGAAAACATACTCCAAAAATGGAAAAAATTACGGTCGATAAAAAAGATATAGCTGCTGTAATTGGAAAAGGTGGTGCAACAATTAGAGAAATTGTCGAGAAATCTGGTGCTAAAGTTGATGTAAATGATGAAGGTGTAGTAACAGTTGCTGCTCCAGATGAAGAGTCTAGAAATATTGCCATGCAAATGATCAAAGATATAACTGCTAAAGCTGAATTAAATAAAATTTATAATGGAAAAGTTATGAAAATTATGGAATTTGGTGCTTTTGTTAATTTCCTTGGAAAGCAAGATGGACTTGTACATATTTCTGAGCTTGCAGAAAAAAGAGTTGCTAAAGTAACAGATATTGTCAAAGAAGGTGACGAAGTTAAAGTGAAAGTTATTGGATTTGATAGAGGAAAAGTTAAATTATCTATAAAGCAGGCTGCTATATAGATAAATGTCCAACCCATTTATTTTAATTGCAAGAATACGCGTTAAAGAGGGTAAGGTTGAAGAGTATCTCAGGATAGCAAAAGAAGCTGATGAGGCTGTTAACGCATCAGAGCCAGACATGCTTATTCATACTTTCGATCAAGATCCAACTGATCCTTTAGAATTTACTTGGAGTGAAGTTTACCGAAATAGTGAAGCTATGCTGCATCATCTTAATAATGCCCCAGTCCAAGCTTATGTTGAAAAGCACAACAAAATTGCGGATAGATTCGAAATAGAGGTCTATGGAAATATTACTGAAGAGACTATCAAGGCAATAAAAGATACAAATATCCCTTTCAAGCATTTTAAAACTACTAATGTTGGTTATATCAGAAAAATATAATTACTAACTCTCTGGGACGAAAAGCAAGCAAAGACCATTGCTACAATATCTTTTTCCACCATCTGGACCATCATTGAATACATGGCCGTGATGAGCGCCACAATTTGCACAGCTATATTCAGTCCTCTTCATGCCAAAAGAATAATCAGTTTTTGTTACAAACGCGCCTGGTATTGCCTCAGTGAATGATGGCCACCCAGTTCCACTATCAAATTTTGCAGTGGACTCAAATAATTTCACACCACAATTAGCACAATGATAAGATCCTTTTCTTTTCTCATAGTTTAATTCACTAGTTCCAGCACGTTCAGTACCCTCCTCAAACATTATTATTTTTTGTTCATTTGTAAGATCAGGATTAATTATATTATACTCACTCTCATCTTTTTTTAATTTTTTTTTAAATCCAACTAAATTACTAGCTAATGTGTGTAATGGATAAAATAAAAAACCCAATATTGAAGCCCCAGCGATTTTTAAAAAATTTCTTCTCATAATAGATTATTATTTAATTTTTCTTTTTACCTAATCTATTTATCAAGAATAAAGCTATTGCGGTCAATAGGGCAAAAACTTCCAGTGCATGACCAGAACCTTCAAGGATTAATTGTACTATAAAAAATATAATACAAACTACAAACCAAACTAAAATTAGCATAATGATAAACCTTTAAGATATATTTTTTGGATCTGGCATACCTACTTTATTATAGCCAGCATCTACATAGTGAATTTCACCTGTAACACCACCTGCCATGTCACTTAGAAGATACAATGCTGAGTTTCCAACATCAATATTATCAACGTTTCTCTTTAAAAATGAGTGATCAGCATTCCATTTATATAAAAATTTTGCATCTCCAATAGCTGATGCGGCTAAAGTTTTTATTGGACCTGCACTTATTGCGTTAACTCTTATACCTTTAGCTCCCAAATCTCTTGCTAAGTATTTAACACTTGACTCCAATGCTGCTTTGCAGACACCCATTACATTGTAATTAGGAATTGCCTTATTAGCCTCATAGCTCAGTGTAATCATGCTACCACCTTCTTTCATAACTTTTGAAGCTTCTTTTGCAACTTCAGTAAATGAAAAGCATGAAATCAACATACTTCTTAAAAAATTTTCTCTTGTTGTATTTAGATATTCTCCTGAAAGTTCAGATTTGTCAGAAAAAGCTATTGCGTGAACTACAAAGTCTATCTCACCCCATTGAGATTTAACATCCTCAAATAATTTTATTACATCTTCTTTTTTTTCAACATCACAGCTAAAAGTAACATTAGAATTTAATTTTTCTGCAAGAGGAACTACTCTTTTTTTAAGAGCATCACCTAAATATGTAAAAGCTAATTCAGCACCTGCTTCTGAAAGTTTTTGAGAAATACCCCATGCAATGGATCTTTCATTAGCAACACCCATTATCAGTCCTTTTTTACCTTTCATTAAAGACATAAGTTAGACTTTCTCAAATACTAGAGTTGCATTTGTTCCACCAAATCCAAAACTATTAGACATGACAGTATTTAATGTTGCTTCGGTTTCGGTTTTAGAGACTATTGGAAATTTTTTAGCCTCTTCATCCATTTCACTTATGTTAGCTGAACCGGTAATGAAGTTATTTTTCATCATAATTAAACAATATATTGCTTCATGCACTGATGCAGCTCCTAATGGATGACCTGATAAAGATTTAGTTGAGCTAATCTTTGGAATTTCATTTCCAAAAGCTTCTTTAACAGCATTCAATTCAGTAATATCTCCAACTGGAGTAGAAGTTCCATGAGTATTTATATAATCTACTTTATTTTTTGAAGTTGCCATAGCCATTTGCATACATCTTACTGCACCTTCACCAGATGGCGCCACCATATCATATCCATCTGAAGTTGCTCCATAACCTGTTAGTTCTGCGTATATTTTTGCTCCCCTAGCTTTAGCATGTTCATATTCCTCAAGAACTAAAACTCCTGCACCTCCAGCAATTACAAAACCATCTCTAGTTTTGTCATAAGCTCTTGATGCTTTTTCAGGTGTATCATTATATTTTGAGGATAATGCTGTCATTGCATCAAACATTGCAGTCATTGCCCAGTGTATCTCTTCACTACCACCTGCAAAAACAATATCTTGTTTTCCCATTTGGATAAGTTCCATAGAATTTCCAATACAGTGTCCGCTAGTTGCACAGGCTGAACTCATTGTATAGTTTGTACCTTTAATTTTAAATGGAACAGCAAGTGTTGCTGAGGCAGTACTTGCCATTGTTCTTGGAACTATAAATGGTCCCATCAATTTTGGAGTTTTGGCTCTAGTTTTATCAGCTGCTAAAATGACATTTTCAATTGAAGGTCCACCTGAACCCATAACGATTCCTGTTTTGAAATTACTGACTTCACTTTCTTCCAAACCAGAGTCTTCAATCGCCTCTTTCATTGCAATATAATTGTAAGCAGATCCTGAACCCATAAATCTAATTGTTTTTCTATCTATATGATCCTCAAGTTTTATATTAGGTTTTCCATGAATATGACTTTTAAGATTGTGTTCTTTGTATTCTTCAGAAAAAGAAATTCCTGATTTAGTATTTAATAAAGATTGATGAACTTCTTCCTGATTATTCCCAAGACATGAAACAATTCCCAAACCTGTAATTACTACTCTTCGCATTATTTAAATAATCCTACTTTAAGACTGTCTGCAGAGTATATTTTTTTGCCATCAGCAAGAAGAATACCATTTGCTAGTCCAACTGTTGTTTCACCTTTAATCAATATTCTTTTCATATCAATAATATATGTCGCCATTTTGACATCTTTTAAAACTTCTCCTGTAAACTTTACTGTGCTTACTCCTAAAGCTCTTCCTCTCCCAGGATTTCCAAGCCAACCCAAGTAGAAGCCAACTAGTTGCCACATCGCATCTAAACCTAAGCATCCTGGCATCACTGGATCTTCTTTAAAGTGACAATCAAAAAACCACAGATCATCTTTTATATCAAGTTCAGCCTTCATCAAACCTTTGTCAAAAGCTCCATTTTTCTCGCTAATTTCAGTAATTCTATCAAACATTAGCATTGGTGGAGAAGGTAATTTTGCATTTCCAGGGCCAAAAAGTTCCCCATTTGCGCAGCTTATTAATTCATCATAATTAAAGGAACTTTTTTTCATAATTTTTTAATCTTATTACTTGATTTACAAACATTATAATATAGATATTCTTTAGAATAATTATAATTAGTAATGGCTTACGCAGAGCAATATATAGATAAATTACGAAAATCAGGTCTAAGACCAACAAAACAAAGAATTAAAATTTGTGAAGTTTTGTTTGATGCTGAAAAGACTTTTCACTTTACAATTAAAGAACTGGTTAAAATCATTGAAAATCAGGCAAATATTAAGGTTTCTTTAGCAACCGTTTACAATACTGTTCACGCATTTATGAAGAAGGGTTATTTAAAAGAAATTCCATTAAATGCTTCACAAAGTTATTACGATACAAATGTAACCCATCACCACCATTTCTTTGACGAAGAAGAAAATAGGTTGATTGATATTCATCAAGATGACGTTGATGAAGTTAATATTAAAAGAACAATCCCAGGAAAAAAAATAAGATCAGTAGAAGTTATCGCTAAAATTGTGAGTGATAATCAATCTCAAAAATAATTCAATAATATCAATAGTTTAAATAATATATTATATTTATTCTAAACTGTTGACAAATTATAATTCCTCTATATATACACCACTTTAGAATCATTATTAATAGTAGGAGTATATATGTCATTAAAAGGTAGTAAAACAGAGGAAAATTTAAAAGAAGCATTTGCTGGAGAAAGTCAAGCAAATAGAAGATATCTTTATTTTGCTCAAAAAGCGGATGTTGAAGGCTTTAACGATGTTGCAGCGGTATTTAGATCAACTGCAGAAGGTGAAACTGGACATGCTCATGGCCACTTAGAATATTTAGAAGAAGTAGGTGATCCAGCAACTGGTAAGCCAATTGGTGAAACAAAAGCCAATCTTGAGTCTGCAATTCAAGGTGAAACACACGAGTACACAGATATGTATCCTGGAATGGCTAAAACAGCAAGAGACGAAGGTTTTGATGAAATAGCGGACTGGTTTGAGACTTTAGCAAAAGCTGAAAAATCACACGCAGGTAAATTTCAAAAGACTTTAGAAAGCATCGCTTAAACAAAATTTGTGGACGAAGCCCCTCTCGTCCACAAAAACCATATTTAAAAAAATCTATGAGTAAAGAAGGCAGCACACAAGCACCTAAAAGACACCCATTAAAATTTAGAGATCCAGATTTTATAAATCCTGAAAAAATTGATCAGGAAATGAGAAGAGTATTTGATATCTGTCACGGATGTAGAAGATGCTTTAATTTGTGTGACAGTTTTCCAAAATTATTTGACTTTATAGATGAAACTGAAGGTGGCGAGGTATCAGATCTTTCAAGTGATAAGTTTAAACCTGTTGTAGATGCTTGCACTTTATGTGACATGTGTTTTATGACTAAGTGTCCTTATGTACCACCACATGAATTTGATTTAGATTTTCCACATTTAATGTTGAGATATAGAACAGCCCAAAGAAAAAATGGTGATATATCAAAAACTGCTAACCAATTAACCCAAATTGATAGAAATTCTAAAATAGGAATATTTTTTAGCTTTTTTATAAATTGGATCACCAACGTAAAAAATGTGTTTGCTAGAAAAGTTCTAGAATTTTTTACTGGAATAGACAAAAGAGTTATTTTACCAAAATATAATAAAGAAACATTTGCAAATTATTTTCAAAAATTTAAAAAAAATATTTTACCAAAACATAAAGAAAGAAAAGTTGTAATTTATTCCACATGTTTTGTTAATTTTAATAAGAAAAAAACTGGAGAAGCAGCTTTAAAAGTACTTCATCATAATAATGTAGAAGTAGAGCACTCTTATGCAGGTTGTTGTGGTATGCCTTATCTGGAACAAGCGGATTTAGATCAAGTTACAAAGCAAGCAGAGCTAGTCTCTAGAGAATTAATCAAATATGTCGAAAAAGATTATAAAGTAGTTACCTTAACAGCAAGTTGTGGATTGATGTTAAAGTTTGAATGGCCTCTATTAATGCCAAATGATGGAATAATTAAAAAACTTTCTCAAAATACCCTCGATATTGATGAGTATGTTATGGATATTGCAAATAAAGAGGGTTTAGTTGATGGTTTGAAAGAAATTGATGGAGGAGTAACAGTCCATAATGCTTGTCATGCTAGAGCACAAAATATGGGTAATAAGGCAAGAGATATGCTTAAATTAATTCCAAATATTAAATTAGATGTTGTTGAAAGATGCGCAGGTCATGGTGGAACCTTTGGTATTATGAAAGAAACTCATGATATAGCAAACAAGGTGGGCAAAACTACCGCAAGCACTGTTAAAAGAAAAAATAATAAGTATATGGCTTCTGACTGTCCGTTGGCTGGCAAACATATTAAACAGTTAGCTGATGATACAAATATTGTTAATGATGAAGCTGTGCACCCAATTGAGATAGTTTCAAAAAGTTATGGATTATAGAATGTCAAAAGAACAAAAAATTATTACAAAAGAAGATCTTCTACCTTTAGATGCGTATACAAAGGTTAGAAGACAGATGAGAAAAGAATTAGTCGAGTTTAAAAAGAACAGAAGAATTCTTTTAGGGCCTTATGCAACATTTTATTTTGAATGTTATGAAACAATGATAGCCCAGGTTCAAGAAATGCTTTATATTGAAAAGGGTGGAGATGAACAAATTGCAGATGAACTTGCTGCATATAATCCTTTAATCCCTAATGGAAAAGAATTAGTTGCCACTTTAATGTTTGAGATAGACAATCCGGTTATAAGAGCAGAGTTTCTTGGAAAATTAGGTGGAGTCGAAAATAATATATATATTAAAGTTGGAGACGAAAAAATATATGCAATTCCAGAAATGGATGTAGATAGAACTTCAGAGGATGGTAAAGCATCTTCAGTTCAATTTATTCATTTTAAATTTTCAGATGAGCAAGTAAATAATTTCAAAGACCAAAACAATTCAATTGAAGTAGGAATTGATCATAGGGAGTATTCGCACACAACTAAATTTTCTGAGGAAAACATTAAAGCACTATCTGCAGACTTTAATTAACGATACCCCAAATGTTATCATCTTTCAAAATCCAACCTGAGTAATCGCCCGTTTTAATATTACACCATTTTTCTTCGCATTTAATAACTTTTAAAAGACGACCCTCATCCAATTTAGCTAATGGTTTGGAGTATTTTGTTGGGTTTTTAAATAAAATTTTCTCAGATTTGGTAATTATTGAGCGTGAATTCTTTAATTGAGAAATATGGATCCAACCACTATTTTTTTTATGATCAATAACTCTTCTGAAATTTTCTTTTTTATCAATTACTTTTAGAGGTAATTCAATCATTTTATATACATATTTAATTGGATAATCAAAGCTTGGACCATATCTAACATTTACTTTTTTATTTTTTAACATAAGAAAATAATTATTTTCTTTAGCAATAGATGAAAATGGTAATAGAAAAAGAAATGAAAGTATTAAATATTTTCGCATATACATCCTATTCTTTTTCTAAATAATACTTTCCTAAATTTAAGATTTAATAAATCTATTATTAAAATATTAGAATTTAAATTCTTTCCAACATTTAAAATTGTCTTCAAAACCTCATTAGCTTGTAGGCTTCCTGTAATTACTGCTGTTGTTCCCAATATACCATCTGTTTCACAATCCAAAACTCCTTCTGCTGGTTCCCCTTGGTAGAAACATTTCAAACATGGACTATTCTTTAAATTAAAATCGAATGTAAAAATATGTCCCTCAAATTTACTTATAGCTCCAATAATAAGTTTTTTTTTATACTTTAACGAAAATTTATTTAAAAGAAATTTTGCTGTGAAATTATCAGTGCCATCAACAATAACATCATACTGTTTCAGAATTTTTCCTAAATTTTTATCCTTTGCTTTAACTCTATATGTTTTTACTTTTGTCTTTTTATTAATTTTATTAATTTTTTTTTTTAAAATATTAACTTTATATTTTCCAACATCATCAGAATTGAACATAACTTGTCGATGTAAATTTGAAATACTCACTTTATCATGGTCCATCATACCAATTTCACCAATACCTCCTCGTGAAAGTAAATCAATGACTGGTGTCCCTAAGCCTCCACACCCAACAACTAAAACTTTAGCATTTTGAATTTTCTTTTGACCTAAAACTCCAACTTTTTTTAAAACAATCTGTCTTGAATATCGCTCTAGGTCCTTGTTACTAAACATTTACTATTTACCAGTAGATCCAAATCCTCCAGACCCTCTGACTGTCTCTGGTAATTCATTTGTTTCTTCAATTTCTACTTTTAAAATAGGCAATAAAACCATTTGAGCAACTCTATCTTCATCATTGACAGTAAATTCGTTTTTACCATGGTTAAATAAAATAATTTTTAGCTCTCCTCTATAATCACTATCAATTGTGCCTGGTGTATTTAGCACACTAATGCTTGATTTTGCGGCAAGGCCAGATCTTGGTCTAATTTGAACCTCTGTATCTTCAGGAATTGCAATTGCAATGCCTGTTGGTATCAACATCGACTCATTTGGTTTAATTGTAATAGGTTCATCTACACATGCCATCAAATCCATACCCGAAGATCCACTAGTTTTATAACTTGGAAGTTTTGCTTTTTGGTTAAGTTTCTTAAATAAAACCTTCACCATTACTTAATTAAGCTCAGAGATAACTCTATCCACTATCTCAGATGCTATTAAAGATTTATTTTTCTTTAATAACTTTTCACTTTTTTTACTTTTATAAAATATAGAAACTTCATTATCATCAGAGTCAAAACCTATTGTTTTATCAGAAATATCATTTGCAATAATCCAATCACAATTTTTTTGGTCTAATTTTTTTTTTGAATTTATCTCAAGATTTTGTGATTCCGCTGCAAACCCAATTGTAATTTTTGGTCTTAGTGAATTATGATTTGATATATTTGATAAAATATCAATATTTTTTTCTAACTTTAGATCTAAATTTTCACTTTTTTTAATTTTTTCACTACTAATCTCTTTAACTTTAAAATCAGCTACCGCTGCATTAAAAATAGCAACATCAGTTGGTAGATTGTTAAGAGTTTCCCTGAACATTTCTTTTGCAGTTTTAACTGAAATAAATTTTACTCCTTCAACTGGATCTAAATTTGTTTCTCCAGAAATAAGTGTTGTTTCAAAACCATTATCTCTTAATGATTTAGCTATTTCATAACCTTGTTTACCACTTGATTTATTAGTTATAAATCTTACCGGATCTATAAACTCTTTAGTAGGTCCAGCTGTAACTAATGCCTTATATTTTTTATTTTTTTCAATATTCTTAAAATAATTTTCTAAAGTCCCTAATATATATGAAGGTTCTGACATTTTGCCTTTTCCATACTCTCCACAAGCCATATCCCCAATTTCAGGTCCAATTATCTTATAACCGTAACTTTTTAATTTTAATAAATTATCTTTAGTTGATTTGTGTTCCCACATTCTGACATTCATAGCTGGGACCAAAAACACTTGTTTATCAGATGCTAAAACGACAGTGCTAGCTAGGTCGTCAGTTAAACCATAACTTAATTTTGATATTGTATTTGCAGTTGCAGGCACAATTAAAATTAAATCTGCCCATCTAGAGAGTGAAATATGATCCATTTCAGCTTCATTTTCTGCACTGAATATATCTTCATATACTTTTTCATGCGAAAGTGATGAAATAGACAGAGGTGTAACAAAGTTTTTACCACTCTTTGTAAGTATTGTTTTAATACTTACATCTCTTTTTTTTAAACCTCTTATAACTTCTAAACTTTTGTAAGCAGATATTCCACCACATATGATTAGAAGTATTTTTTTATTTTTCATGAGGAGAATTAAAATACCAATAGGGTTAAAATTACAAGAGATAATAAGCCAATAATAGACTGGTTTCTAAATGACTTCATTTCTTCTTTTTTAGTATTTAATTCATTATAAGAGTTCGAATTTTGGGGTATTTGACCACTTGCAAGGTAATTAAGAGCTTGGTTTGCTTTATCCATTACTTCAGGTAAATTTGGAAGACGTTTTAATACCTCCACAGAATCTTTTAATGTTTCATTAATTGAATTTATAGGATCTTTAGTTTCTTTTAGCCATTTTTCCAGAACAGGTTTGGATGTTTCCCATATGTTTGTCTCAGGGTTTAATCTTCTTGCAACTCCTTCAACTACTACCATCGTTTTTTGTAACATAAGTAACTGAGGTTGGGTTTGCATATTAAATTTTTCGGTAACATCAAAAAGTTGTTTTAAAAGTTTTCCACCTGAAATATTTTTTATAGAATGTCCAAAAATTGGTTCACCAATTGATCTTAATGCTTGAGCAAGATCATTGACAGGTACATTATTTGGGACTAGTCCTGCTGCAAGATGTACCTCCGCAACTTTTTTATAATCCCTTTGTATAAATCCAAATAAAATTTCAGCTAAAAACCTTTTACTTACATTATCTAGTCTTCCCATTATACCAAAATCTATGGGAACAATTTGACCACTATCATTTACAAAAATGTTTCCTTGATGCATATCCGCGTGAAAAAAACCATCTCTTACAGCATGTCTTAAGAAATGTTGAATTATATCAGTGGCAATTTTTTTTGTATCAATTGATCTTTTTTCTAGCTCTTCTGTCTCTCTAATTGATACACCATCAATCCAATCAAGTGTCATTATATTTTCGCTTGTATAATCCCAATATATTTTAGGAACTTCAAAACCCACGTCATTTTTGGTATTTTCTGCATATTCGTTAGCTGCAGCGGCTTCAAATCTTAAATCCATCTCAAGACTGGTAATTTCTTTCAATAAAAAAACTACTTCAACAAGCTTTAATCGTTTAGTTTTTTTGATTAATGACTCAATGATATAAGCAAAAAGCATCAGAGCATCCACTTCTTCGTTAAAAATTTTTTTAATATCTGGTCTTAATATTTTTATTGCTACGTTTTTAATAACTCCATTATCGTTAATTTGAGCTTTATGTACTTGAGCAATTGAGGCAGCTGCAACTGGCTCACTTATATTAATTATTGAATTATATAGTTCATCACCCAAATCTTTTTTAATCATTTCTTTAGCTTTTGATTGTGAAAAAGGAGGAAGTTTATCTTGTAAATTTTCTAATTCCTTTGATAATTTATCTCCTATTATGTCAGGCCTTGTGGCTAAAAACTGGCCAAGTTTAATAAATGTTGTACCCATAGATGCTAATGAATTAGATAATTTTTCGCCTTCACTTAAATTATTAATTGACACATCTTTTTTAGTAAAGGAAAGGGAAAGTAATTTAAATATTACACTTATTAGTAAAGGTGGTTTATTAAATTTTGATAAAATACTTAAAACATCAGATTTAGCGAGTTTTCTACCGAGTTTAAATAATGTAATTAATCTTTTGAACATTATATTTTCCAACCAGAATGAATAGCAACTATTCCACCAGTTAAATTTCTATATGAACAATTTTTAAATTTATTTTGCTTCATTATATCTATCAATTCTTCCTGATTAACAAATTCTTCTATACTTTTGGTCAAATATTCATAAGGGTCTTTATCACCAACAACTGCTTTTCCTATGTAAGGAATTAATTTCGAGTAATTTTTGTATAAAAAGTCTAAATTTGAATTTTGAATTTTTGAAAATTCTAAACACATATATCTTCCACCTGGTCTAAGAACTCTATAGGCTTCTGATAAAGATTTATCTAAATTTTTGGTATTTCGTAAACCGAAACTAATTGTATAGAAATCAAAAGTATTATCTTCGAATGGCAACTTTTCAGCTTCTGCAGTAACCCAATTTATATTTTTATACTTGCTTAATCTTTTTTTTCCTTTTTCAATCATTTTGTTGTTCGAATCTGAAGAGGTAATTTCTCCATACTTATCTGTATAGTCTAAAAATAATTTTCCTAAATCACCAGTACCACAAGCAACATCTAAATAATTTTTATTTTTAGTTGGATTCATCCAATTCATTAGGTTTTTTTTCCAAAGTCTATGAATTCCAAATGACATAAAATCGTTCATCAAGTCATATTTATCGTAGACTTTATTAAAAACTCCTTCGACGAGTCCTGCTTTATTTTGAAGATTTTGTTGCATATAAATTATATTAAGAAACTAATATAGTATGAAATGCCTGAATTACCAGAAGTAGAAATTGTCAAACAATCTTTAAATAAAAGTATTAAAGGAAAGGTTATTAATGAAATATTAATAAAAAACAGAAATTTAAGGTTTAAGATCTCAAAAAATTTTGAAAAAAATATAGTAAAAAAAAAAATTATTAAAGTAGATAGGTTTTCAAAACATTTAATACTCAAATTTGAGGATAGTTCTTATTTAATGATACATCTTGGGATGTCAGGAACTATTCATTTAATTAGCAAATCCAGAAAAAAAAATTCCATAACAAATACCAGTTTTTATCACTCTCCATTGTTACCTAAAAAGCATAATCATGTGGAAATGAAAATTGATAACTTAAAATTAATTTATAATGATCCAAGAAGATTTGGTTATTTTTCTTATTTTAAAAATGATAAAGAGATAAATAATAACTTTAGAAAATATGGGCCAGAACCTTTTGATCCATTGTTTGATAGAAATTATATTTTTAATTATTTTAAAAATAAAAAAAAAAATATTAAAAATTTTTTAATTGATCAAAATTTTGTTTCAGGAATTGGTAATATTTATGCGAGTGAAATATTATTTTTATGTAAGATTTTACCATCTAAAGAGGTAAGTTCACTTAGTTTAAATGATTGCCAAAAAATTTCTCATTTTTCAAAAGTAGTTTTAAGAAAAGCAATTAAAAAAGGGGGATCGAGTATCAGAGATTTTATGAATACAAGTGGAGACCAAGGTTCTTTTCAAAAAAATTTTAATGTTTATCAAAGAGAAAATAAAAAATGTTTAAAATATAGTTGCAAGGGAACAATACATAAAAAATTTATTTCAAATAGGTCTAGTTTTTTTTGTAATTTATGTCAAAAATAAACAATTATTGTATTGACCCAATCATTATCTGAAGATATACACTCACGCTTATGGCGAATACAAAATCAGCAATTAAACGTACTAGAAAAATTAAAAGACAAACCGCTGTTAACAGATCTAGAAAGAGCCGTTATAGAAATGCATTGAAAAAAATGAATTCTATAATCGAAAAAAAAGATAAAAAAGAAGCTTTAGCATTCCTCCCAAAGCTAAATTCTGAATTAATGTCAATTGCAAAAACAGGTATTATTAAAAGGCAAAATGCCTCAAGGAATGTATCGAGAATTACAAAAAAAATTAATTCTTTATAACAACTTCCAATAAGTAAAAAATCTCTTTGTATACAACTTAAGCGTACAATTAGCATAAAAATTACCACATCTAAAAGTTTAATTTAAAAAATTACTAGATATAGATTTAGTAAAATTTTAAATTTTAAATTTTGTACTCGACTAGGTTGCAAAAAAATTTTTAAAAAAATTCAATCTAAAATTTATTCAATCATAAATTTTATTTATTTTTGTTTTTACAAATAAACTTATTGCAATAATTTTTTATAAGTCTTAAGTGGAATTCCTTCATGAAAAATATTTTACAAAACAAAAAAGCACTCGAAAAGAAAATTGATTGGCAAAGTATTAAAAAAGAATTACGAGAAAAACTTGGAAAAGATATTTTTGATAGTTGGATAAAAAAAATTGAATTAGTTGAAGAATTTCATAATTATATATTATTTTCAGTCTCAACAAGATTTATAAGAGATTGGATAGTATCAAGATATCTAGACCAAATATTGCAGACAATTAAAGAATATAAAAAAGACTTGGTCAGGATTGAATTCACAATAAAAAATAGCAAAGAAATTGAAATTAGTGAGACAAATACTTCATCTCAAAATTCTTTTGAAACTAATAATGATAATGTGTCGTTTATAAAAGACTCTTATCTTCAATATAATAGGATAGATCCAAACAAAAACTTTGAAAATTTCATAACTGGAGGAAGTAACAAATTAGCATTTGAAGCATCAAAAAAAGTTTCCAAAGATATAGCTCATTATAATCCTTTATATTTATATGGTGGTGTGGGAATGGGTAAAACACACTTGCTAAACGCTATCGGTCTTGAATTGAAAGAAAAGAATAAAGTTATGTTCATATCAGCAGAAAGATTTATGTACCAATTTGTAAAGTCCATTAAATCAAATGAAATGGTAAAGTTTAAAGAGTATTTTAGAAATACTGATATTTTATTAATCGATGATATTCAGTTCATGAATGGTAAAGAAGCTATGCAAGAAGAATTTTTTCATACCTTCAACGCTTTATTAGATAAAAATTCTCAAATAATAATTTCAGCAGATAGACCACCAAACAAACTATCTAGGATTCAAGAAAGAATAAAATCGAGATTTTCAGGTGGTTTAGTTGTGGATATTCAAAACCCTGATTATGAACTTAGATATAAAATTATTAAATCTAAAACTGACGAATTAAAATTATCTTATTCAAATCAAGTAGTTATTTCTGAGGAAATTCAAAAATTTTTAAGTGCAGAAATTAAAACTAGTATTAGAGAATTAGTTGGAGCATTAAATAGAATTGTTTCATTCACAAGGGTTTATAATAAAGTTCCGAACTTGTCGGAGGTAAAAATAGTTTTAAAAGATTTGCTAAATCTTACTGAAAATAAAGTGGACATTGATACAATACAGACAATAGTCTGCAAATTTTATAAAATTAGCAAAAATGAAATGCTTTCTCCAAGAAGATCAAGATATCTCGTAAGACCTAGACAGACTGCAATTTATCTAGCTAAAATGTTAACATCCAAATCCTTGCCTGAGATAGGTAGATCTTTTTCCAATAGAGATCACACAACTGTAATTCACTCAGTTAAAACTATAGAGAGATTAAGGAAAGAGGATAGTGAACTAAATATGAATATTGATAGTTTAAAAAATAAGATTTTGTATAATAAGGAAAATGAAGTTTAGTTTAAATCAACAAGACCTTCAAAAATCTTTAAATTATTGCCAAGGAGTAATTGAAAAAAGAAGCACCTTACCAATACTTTCTAATGTATTATTAGATGTAAGTAACGGAAAATTAACAATAACAGCGACCGATCTTGATTTAATTTTTATTCATCAAATCTCAAATGTTGAAATAATAGAAGAGGGTAAAACTACTTCATCTTCATCAATAATGTATGATATAGTCAGAAAATTTTCATCTGGAAGTAAAATTAACTTTTCTAATCCTAGTGAAAATAAATTGCATTTAGAGACTGATAAATCTGTTTTCAACTTAAATTGTATTAGTGCTTCTGAATTTCCGTTAACAGATGAAAATTTTAATGAAAATGAGTTTTCTATTAAATCAAAAGAGCTACTAAAATTGTTAAATAAATGTAAATTTTCAGTGTCTAACGATGAAACAAGACATTATTTAAGTGGAATTTTTTTACATCAGACAGAAGTTGAAGATAAAGTTTTTTTAACAGCTGCAGCTACTGATAGTCATAGGATGTCTATATCAAAGATAAGACTCCAAAATAAAGTCCAATTTGATCAGATAATATTACCAAAGAAGACTATTTTTCAACTTTGTTCATTATTAGAGGACTATGAAGGTGAAGTAAAAATATCAAATATTAAATCAAAAATTAAATTTGAAATTAACAATAGTATATTGATATCGAAGCTTATTGATGGAAAATTTCCAAACTACGTACAGGTAATTCCAAAGGAAAACCAAAAAAAATTAGAAGTTGATCTAAAATCATTTTTAAATTCAGTAGATAGGGTTGCGTCAGTCTCATTAGATAAAAAAGATGGTGTTAAATTCAATCTTTCTAAAGATAATTTAGATCTTTCGGTTAACAATACAAATAGCGGTGATGGCAAAGAAAGTTTAAGCGTTAAGTTTGATCACGAGTTAGATATAAGCTTTAATTCTAGGTATTTAATTGATGTTGCTTCGCAACTTGATGGAGATAACATTGAGATTTATTTAAAAGATACAGGTTCACCTGCGTTAATTAGGGACCCTGCTGATTATGATAGCATATATGTTGTAATGCCAATGAAGGGCTAATTCATTAATTTTAACTCAGTATATATTTTATCCTCAATATAACTTGTAAAGTCTGCTGGCTCCATTCCAGGTTTGACTGTTGGAAGAATTGATATTGTTATTATTTTTTTTGAAGATAATTTTCCATCTTTTGGCCAAACATTTCCAGAATTAATCGCCACAGGTTGGCAATTTATTTTTAATTCTTCATAAATTCTACCAACACCTTTTTTAAAAGGAATTATTTCATTTGGTAAAACTCTTGTTCCTTGAGGAAAAATAATTAATGGTCTTTCTGAGTTTCTTATAGAATTTTTTATTTTATCTATTAAGCCTAAATTATCTTTACTAATTTTATTTCTATTAATTGAAATTGATCCTATCTTTTTTAAATACCAGCCAAATATTGGCATTTTGATTAATTCATATTTTAAAATAAATATTGGTGAATTAAAAATTGTTTGTAGGTAAAAAGTCTCAAACATTGATTGATGAGAGCAAGCAATAAAAAACTTTTCATTTTTAATAATATTTTCCTTACCCTTAACAATAATTTTTGTTTGCAAAAAAATCCGAAGACAAACGGCTGCCCACCTTCCCATCATTTTTCCACCGAATAAAACTATTTTAGTTGGCATCATTAATGATGGCAAAAATATTATTGAAATTAAAGATATACCTAAGAAGAAAAAAAATAAAAATAGAAGTTTTCTTATCATTTTTGTCAAAAACTAAATTATATCTTTTAGTTTTTGTCTTTTTTTAATTAAATTTATTTTTGAACCATTAATTAATATTTCAGCTGGTTTAGGTCTAATATTATAATTTGAAGATAACGACGATCCATATGCTCCTACGTCACAAATAATAATATAATCTTTCTCATTTAATTTTTGAAATTTATTTGTCGTTAAGAATTTATCTGTAGTTTCACAAATCGGACCGACAAAATCATAACTTTTCTTAGTCATTTTATTAGTTTTTTTTAATGGAATTATTTTATGCCTAGCCCCATACAACGCAGGTCTCATAAAATCATTCATAGCTGCGTCCATAATAATAAAATTTTTTTTAGAATTTTCTTTTATATAAATTATTTTTGAAATTAATATTGCAGTATCACCAATAATTGATCTACCAGGCTCAAAAACAATTTTTGATTTGTGCTTTTTTAAAAATTTTTTTATAATTTGATTATATTTTTTATAATTAAATTTTTTATTGTCTTTGTTATAATCAATACCCATACCACCACCAAGATCTATATACTCGAAATTAAAGTTAATTTTTTTTATTAATTTATCTATAACGTTAAGCATTTTTTGGTATGGCTTATGATCTAGAATTTGACTTCCAATATGCACACTTAAACATTTTAGATTTAAAAATTTTGAATTATTTATATATTGTGAAACTTCAATAAATGTCTTTTCACTAACACCAAATTTATTTTCTTTTTTACCAGTTGAAATTTGTTTAATTGTTTTTGCATCTGTATTTGGATTTAATCTAATTCCAATATTTACCTTTTTATTCTTAGATTTTGCTATACTTTCTATTTCTAATATTTCACTTTTTGACTCACAATTAATCAATAAAATATTTTTATCTATCGCATAAATCAATTCTGACCTAGTTTTACCCACTCCAGAAAAAACAATCTTTTTGGAATTTATTCCTGCTTTAAGAGCTATCATTAATTCACCTTTTGACACAACATCAGCTCCTAATCCACTTCGTTTAATTAGTTTAAGTATTTCTAGATTACAGTTTGACTTTGTTGAAAAACATATGATTGGAGAAAACGATTTAAAACTTCTTTTAAAGTTATTTATATTTTCATTAATTTTTTTCTTCGAATAGCAAAAAATTGGTGTTTCAAATTTTTTAATTACTTTAGTGAGGCTGGATTTTTCAACTGTAAAAATATTATTGATATATTTCATCTTTTTTTGGCATTTTAAATATGTTATTAAAATTATTAAATTTCATAACATTATTATTTAATGATGCCTCATATTTTGGCTCATTTTTTCTTCCACATGAAGTTAATAAAATTAGGCACATGGTAATTAAAGTTATTTTTTTAATCATAGTTATTTCTTTTTGTAACTTAATATCATTTTCTTAATGTTGTCGAAAGAAGTTCCACCATAAGAAAATTTAGAATTAACAGATTTTTTTAGTTCAAATACTTTCAGAACATCAGCGGTTAAACCTTTTTCAATTTTATTTATCTCTTTTATAGTGAGTTCTGACAATTTTTTTTTATTTTTTTCGGCAAAATTTATGATTTTAGCTGTTTGTAAATAGGCTTTTCTAAATGGATAATTTAATTCTCTAACCATATAATCTGCTAAATCAGTTGCTGTAATGTAGCCACTTTCTGCAAGTTCGATCATTCTTTTCTTATTTGGCGAAAAATTTTTAAGAACATCATTTAATATAATCAAGGAATTTATTAATTGATCAAACGATTTAAAAACAATTTCTTTATCATCTTGTAAATCTTTAAAATAAGAAAGGGGTAATCCTTTTAATATTGTAAGCATAGAAAATAGATTTCCAAATATGAAACCTGTTTTGCCTCTCAAGTACTCTAGTGGATCAGGATTTTTTTTTTGAGGCATAATGGATGATCCAGTTACAATTTTATCATTCAAATTAATAAGTTTAAAAGCATCTGAATTCCAGATTATAAACTCCTCTGCAATCCTAGAGATATGAACAGCACATGCAGAGCAAGAATATAGAAAATCAATCACAAAATCTCTATCAGAAACAGTATCAATTGAGTTTTTAGTTGGTCTATCGAAACCTAATTTTTTTGAAGTATAAAATCTATCAATTTTAAAAGAAGTACCTGTTAAAGCACCTACACCGAGTGGATTTTCATTAAGACTCTCTAAATTATTTTTGAATCTTTTTTTATCCCTGTTAAACATCTCTAAGTAAGCCATTAAGTAATGAGCAAAAGAAACAGGTTGTGCATTTTTAAGGTGTGTGAAACCAGGCATAACTGTCTCAACATTTTTTTCTGCTTTTTTTAAAATATTTTTAATTGTTGCGTCAATGTTTTTAACAATTTCTTTATTAGCATTTCTTAACCAAATTTTAAAATCTGTGACAACCTGATCATTTCTTGATCTTGCAGTGTGAATATACCCTGCGTCTTCTCCAATTAGTTCAAAGAGTCTGTGTTCTATATTCATATGAATATCCTCAAGCTTGTCATCAAAAATAAATTTTTTTTTTATAATTTCGTTCTTAATTCTATTCAAACCCCATACTATTTTATTCTTAATTTTAAAATTTATAATTTTTTGTCTAAACAGCATCTCAACATGTACAATTGAAGCTTCAATGTCTTCTCTAAATAATCTTTTATCGATTGAAATTGATCCACCAACCTTTTTAAAAAGGTTTGTATTTTCCTTTTTAATTCTAGTATTCCAAATTGGCTGATTGTTTTTATTTTTACCCATGATATTTAATTAATCTAAATTGTATGAAAATCATTTTTTTTAATTATCTTATAATAATATTTTACTTAATATCATCTAACGTCTCATATTCAATAGAACGTCCAGAAATAAAGAATCTTATAGTACATAAAGACAAGAAAAAAATTGAAAATATAGAATTTATTAAATCTGAAGGTCAAAAAGTAAGTTTAAATAATTTTAAATCAAACCCATTAATAATAAATTTCTGGGCTACTTGGTGCGCTCCTTGCAAAAAAGAAATGCCATCTTTGGATAAACTGAAAACTTTAAATGAATTTAAAAATATAAATATAATTCCAATTAATATCGGTGGCGAAAGTTATAAAAAATCTAAAGAGTTTTTTGACAAAATCAAAATTAAGAATTTAGATATATTCACAGGATCTGGACCTGAGTTTTCCCAGATATTTAAACTTCGAGGATTACCCACAACTATTCTAATAGACCGAAATGGTTTTGAGATTGGAAGAATTGTTGGTTACATTGACTTTAATGATAAGTCTTTACTTGATTGGTTATCAAAAAATTTATGAAATTTTCACTAAATACAACAATAATAAAACCAGAAAATAATGAGGAAGTTAAAAGTGCTGTAATCTTACTTCATGGATATGGAGGTGATGGTAAAGACATCAGTATGTTAACTTTAAACTGGAAAAGATTTTTAAAAAATACAGTTTTTTTATGTCCTGATGCACATGAAGTGTGCAGTATAAATCCAACAGGATTTCAATGGTTTGATTTAAATAATGAGGATACAGAATATACTCTTCAAGAATCGAAAAAGGCAGAAAATGTTTTAAAGAATTATATTTTAGAAGTAAGTGATTACTTTAATTTAGAGTATTCAAAAATTTGTGTTTCTGGTTTCAGTCAAGGATGCATGATGTCATTAAATGTTGGTCTAACATCAGAAAAAAAATTTAGTTGTATTGTAGGGTTTTCTGGCAGAATCATAAATATGAAAGACCTTTCTCCAAGAATAAAAAATAAAACTAATATTTTAATGATACATGGTGAAAATGATCCAATCGTTCCCCCAAGCAATTTACTTGAAGCTGAAGATTTTTTTATCAGAAATAAAATAAAAATTGAAACTTTAATGATTAAAAACTGTGATCACCATATACCTATGGAAGCATCAAGTGCGGCATTAAACTTTATTAAAAAAAATATAATTAATTAATAAATCCTTAATATACAATTAGTAAAGTTGATTAAAAATATATTTAATATATATTTTAATTATGATTGAGCTTTCAGATCAAAGTATTTCGCTAGAAAAATGTCCAGCGTTAGTTTTAAATGCAGATTATAGACCTTTAAGTTATTATCCGCTTTCATTGTGGAGTTGGCAAGATTCAATTAAATCTGTTTTCTTAGATAGAGTTTCTATTGTTAGTTATTATGACAGACAAATCAGAAGTCCTTCGTTTAGTATGAAACTTCCAAGTGTAATTGCTCTTAAATCATACATTAGACCTCAATCAAATCCAAACTTTACAAGGTTTAACGTATTTTTAAGAGATAAGTTTAGCTGCCAATATTGTGGAAGCAAAGATGAATTAACTTTCGATCACCTATTGCCAAGATCAAAAGGTGGAAAAACTAATTGGGATAATGTTGTAACAGCTTGTTCTTCCTGTAATGTTAAAAAGGGAGGAAGACTAATAAAGAACTCAGGTATGACATTAAATCAATGGCCTTTTCAACCTACCACAGAAGATCTTCATAAAAATGGAAAGAATTTTCCACCTAACTTTTTACATAAAAGTTGGATGGACTATTTGTATTGGGATGTCGAACTTGAACCGTAACTAAATTTTTTCAGAGATTTTTATAGCAACCTTAGAACCAGTTTTAATTACTTTATCCATAATTGAATAAAGACCTTTTTTTGTAGCACCCTTCTCGTAGGCTATATCTTTATGATCTAATTCGTCTTGTCTAAATTTTATTATTTTTTCTTTTAGAAGCTTTTCATCTCCCTCTATTTGGTCAATTTGGCTTTTATAATGTTCGTCTATTACCTCCTCGACAGAGGCCGTACATAACATCGCTGCTTTTTTTCCAAGTATCGTTGAACCAAATCCAAGACCCAACCCAAGCAAATCCCATAATGGTAGTAATTTTGTTGGTTTTATGTTTCTTTTTTCTATTTCATCCTCAAAAAAATTTGAGTGTTCCTCCTCATGCTTCTTCATTTCTCCAATAATTTGTTTCAAATCATCATTTTTTACAATGGTATTTAAAGCAAGCAGTTGACCCTCATAAATTTTAATTGCACCTCTTTCTCCAGCGTGATCTACTCTTATAAATTCTTCTAATTTTTTTTTATTAGTTTTTTTCATAGGCCAATGTTCTAATAGAAAAAATAATAATTAAAATTGATAAAATTGTATTAATTGCCGCTAGTGAAATTCCAAGAATATTAAAAGTAGCATCTTTACAGTTGACAGGCATACTTTTGTTAAGAGACTCTAGTAATTTCGATTTATTTAAAATATCTAATGATCCATTTGTACAAGCTGATAGCCCATCAAATATACTATTCTCAATTCCAAAATGATATCCAGATAGTATAGCGCTCAAAGCAAATATCATAATTGTAACTATTAATATTTGATCATTATTCGAATAATTAAACCCGATAAAGCTTACAAATATTGCAGCTAGGTAAGGTAACCTTTGATAAATACATAACTTACATGGTTGATACTGCAATATATACTCAATGTATAAAGCTGAAATTATTGAAATTAATGAGATAGATAAAATAATTAAATAAAAATTTTTTCTATTAGGAAATAGGATCATATTTAATTAATAAAATTATTTAAAAATTTATATATAAAATAAGCAAAAATAATAAGAATAATCGATAAAATGATTGAGAACTTAAGAAGTTTTTTTTCAATAATTTTTTTCATTGTAGGTCCAAAATTTCCAACTAAAAATGCTATTAAAAAAAAACGCAATCCTCTTGTTACGATAGAAATGATAATAAAATACAAAATATTGAAGTTTATAAAACCACTTGTGATTGTAAGTAGCTTGAAAGGCACTGGAGAAAACCCAGCAATTGCTAGTAAAGTTATCCAAGCAATAACACCACCTTCTGAGGAGACTTTATCTTTTAAAAATGAAGTGTCATCAACACCATAAATATCAAAAATTCTTAGTCCAATTTCATTGAAGAAAACATATCCAATAAAATAACCAAGACAAGCTCCCAAAATAGACCCAATAGTTGCAATTAATGCAATTTTAATCCATTCATGTTTTCGAGCTATTGTCATAGGAATTATCAAAACATCTGGTGGTATTGGGAATATAAAACTTTCAATAAAAGATATAAATCCTAAAATAGACTTAGATCTTTTGTTACCTGCAAGTTTAATTGTTTTATTGTAAAGCTCTTTAAACATATTTTCTTTTATTATAATAAGTGATTTAATACTATGAGTTAAAATATGTTAAGTTTTGGGCGAATGGCGGAACTGGTAGACGCGTTGGACTCAAAATCCAATGGTAGCAATACTGTGAGAGTTCGATTCTCTCTTTGCCCACCAAAAATTTATGAGTACACAAAATATAAATAATTTAGTCGAATTGTTTTTTATTAAATATAAAGAACAAAATAAAGATAATATTCTTTTAACATCCTTAAAAGATACCGATAATAATTTTACATGGGAAAAAACATTCCATTCAATTAAAAAACTTTCCTCAGAAATAAAAAAATATGCAAATAAAGGTGATAGATGCTTATTAATTTCTGAAAATAGACCTGAGTGGTTTATAGCAGATCTTTCTGTAATGTTATCAGAAGCTATTACTGTTCCAGCTTATACAACTTATGCAGAGAAAGATTATGAATATATAATTGAAAATTGTAATCCAAAATTAATCTTTGTTTCTAATCAAGAACAATTTAATAAAGTTAAAGAAATTATAAAAAAAAAGAGTTTTGTTGTTAAAATATTTTCTTTTGAAGAATTAGATATAGATACTGACACTTATATTAATGTGAATAAATTATTTTCTAATTTAGATTATCAAGATTTAAGCGTGCCAGACTTATCAATTAAAAGAAATGATCCAGCTTGTATTATTTATACTTCAGGAACACAAGGCAACCCAAAAGGTGTAATCTTAAGTCATGGTGGAATTTTAAATAATTGTGATGGTGCACTTGATATATTGAAACCTTTGCTAACAGACCAGACTAGATTTTTAACCTGGTTGCCTCTCTCACATTCTTATGAACACACTGTCCAATTTGTTCAAATAAGTGTTGGTGCAAAAATATTTTATGCTGAGAGTATTGAGAAATTAATTAAAAATATGAACGATTGTAAACCTCAACTAATGACTGCAGTACCTAGGTTTTACCAAAATTTATTTCAAAAGATTAATGCAAGTTTTAACAAAGTAACAGGTTTAAAGAAAAAACTAATAGTAAAGATGTTAGAACTAGGGACCAAGAAAATAAATAAACAATCTTTAACAATTTTAGAAAAATTAATTGACAATATTTTGGAAAAAATAGTAAGAAAAAAAATTAAAAGACAATTTGGAGGTGAGCTTAAAACTTTCGTTTCTGGCGGTGGAGCCCTTGATAAAGAAGTTGGTATTTTCTTAAATGCCATAGGACTTCCTACTCTGCAAGGTTATGGCTTAACTGAAACTTCTCCAGTTGTAAGTTGTAATCCAATTGATGATATTAGGGTTGAGACTGTAGGGCCGCCATTTAAAGGCAATGAGGTAAAAATAGCCTCAGATGGTGAAATTTTAGTAAAAGGCGAAAATGTAATGTTGGGTTATTGGAATAATGAAGAAGAAACTAACAAAGTTTTAAAAAATGGTTGGTTACATACAGGAGATATTGGAATTTTTGAGAATGGTTACTTAAAAATTACTGACAGAAAAAAAGATATTTTGATTACTCCAGGTGGAGACAACATTTCTCCTGTCAAAATAGAAAATGAATTATCAAATTCAAAATTTATTGATCAATCAATCGTTTATGGAGATAATAAACCATATTTAGTCGCTTTATTAGTTCTATCTGATGACAATATAAATGTAACACAAGATCAAATCAAAAAAGAATTAGATATTATAAATAAAAATCTTTCTAGAGTAGAAAATATAAAAAAATTTTTTATAATTAATGAAAAATTTTCAATTGAGAATGGAATGTTAACTCCAACCTTAAAACTTAAAAGATATAAAATAATTAAAAAATATAAAAACGAATTTGAAAAACTTTATTAAAAATTTTTAAAAAAACACTTTATAAATAGCGATTTAATTAACTTTTTTTTAATTAATAAAAAAAATATAAAAAAATTATTTTTTTTTAAATTTAAAAAAAATTATATGTTTGACATAACTATTCAAAAAAAATAAAAATTAATAAATAACGAATCATAAAGATTCGTTAATAAAAAAAGGGAGCTAAAGATGGCTAAAAGAAAAAAGAAAGCTGCTAAAAAGAAAACTAAGAAAAAAGCTAAGAAAAAAGCTAAGAAGAAAAAAAGAAGATAGTTTAGTATTCTTTTTAACTGATAACGCTTCTCATGGCGCTTGCGTGGGAAGCGTTTTTTTTTATTCTGCTAGTTCTTGATTTATTGGTTCTTCGACAACTGGTTTTTCTTCAACATTTTTTAATTGTTTCTCTAAGTTCCTCTTTAAAGCTTTATCAAGTTTTTTCTGAGCATCTTCTAAAGTTGATCCCATCACAATCTGGAATTCAGTTAATAGTCTGTCGTAAGCTTTTTCAAATAATTGTCTTTCACTATAAGACTGATCAATCATTATGTCGTCACCTTTATTTAAATCCCTTACTACCTCCGCTAAATCATAAATTTTACCTGATGATATCTTAGATTCATATTCCTGTGCTCTTCTACTCCACATCGATCTTTTAATCTTCGGTTTACTTTTTAAGATACTCACACATTTATTTATCTGATTTATTGTTGCTAATGGTCTAAGATGCGACTGTTTATTCACTGGTACCATTCCATTTGCTTTATCTTTTTCAAACTTAAGAATGTAAGTTTCAACATCAATTCCACCTATATTAATCTTTTTGGTTTCTGTGATTTGTCCTACACCATGTTTTGGATAAACTACATAATCCTTTATTTTAAAAAGTCTTTTTTCTGTTTCTTGTTTTTTAACTTTTTTGATTTCTGGTTTCTGCTCATTGTTTTTAGGTATTCTTAGTGGATCTGATTTTTCTTCAATTTTATTATTTTTTTTTTTTGACTCTTTAATTGTTTTCTTTTTTTTTAATTCTTTAGTCTCCTTTTTAACCTTTACTACTTTAGAAATTTTTTTTGTCTTGATAACTTTTTTTAATGATTTAGGTTTTTTTTTAACAATTTTTTTAGTCTTTTTGTTATTCAAGATTTTCTTTAAAATATTTTTCATACTTATTTTTTACATCTTTAAATTTATCATGATCCACAGGCGGATCTTTTTTTTCACTAATGTTTGGCCACAAGTCTGCATATTTTTTATTTACTTCTAACCACTTTCCATCATTATCGTCATTATCTGATATTATGGCATCTACTGGACATTCTGGCTCACAAACGCCACAATCTATACACTCATCAGGTTTAATTACAAGCATATTTTTACCTTCATAAAAGCAATCCACTGGACATACTTCAACACAATCCATCAATTTACATTTGATGCATTTATCGTTTACTAAATATGTCATATTTTTTTTTGTCGAACTTTTTCTTTAATATCACCTACAACTTTTGGATTTAAATAAAGTAATCCAGATAATCTTCTCATTAGATTCGTTTCATACATATCAGCATCTTCATCCGAATATATGATATCCCACAACGCCTCTATAATAATTTTTTTATCTTCTTCATTAATATTTTTAATTTCTCTTGTAAAATCGAGAATTTGATTAGAGTCTCTTTCCTTTTCCTCAGCATCTTGTATTACTTTATCAATATTTTCAGTTTCAGCTCCCATTTCAATAATTGCATCCTTAATAATTTTTTTTTCTTTATTTGTATAATTCTCGTCAATTCTTGCCGAATGAATTAATAAGCAAGCCACTGCTATTATGGATGGATGGTTATGTTCTTTTTCTGTTTCTTCTTTTTTAAAAATATTAAACATTATTTTAAATTAAGTTGTGAAAGTACATTAAACGGGTTGTCATTAATATTCTTACTTATATTTTTTTTTATTACTTTTTTAGATGGAGTATATTTAAAGTAAAGATTTTTATCTTTTTCATAAGTTTTATAATTCATTTTTTTTATTAATTTCACAAAATTTTCTTTATTACAACCTAACAAATTCAGCATCTCAGGAATTAACTTAATCTCTTTAATTTTATCTTCTGACTTAGTGTTAAAAATCATTAAAAATAACCTTTCTAAAATATCTATTCTAACATACAAATTTTCAAATTTTTCAAAACCACATAAAAGCATTAGATTTTTATTTAATATTTTCTTTTCTTCTAAAAAGTTCAATCCAAAAGTTGGTGGCGAGAAATCTAAATTTTTCTCATTAAAGTTTTTCCATAATAGAATTCTCAATGATACAGAACTAGGTTTAAATAGTTTAAATAAAAAAATATGATACCTTCCAAATTTTACACCTAAGTTTCTTAATTTTTTTCTTTCATCTTGACTAAGTTTATTTAAATAATTTAATACTCCATCTCTTTTAACAACTCCATTATTTTCATAAAGATGATATGCTAATGCTCTTAATTCTGAATTATTATCTTTAACATTTTTTAAATCTATAAGACTTTTTAACTCTGTTTCAATTTTATCATTTATCCAGTTCTGTAAATAATCGATAAGTCTAGATTTTTCACTATTTTCAATCATTTCATCAATAGTTAATTGAATTTGTGGATTTAAATAGTCTGAACCTGGAATTATTTTAGCTATTTGGTTGTCATTCCAATAAATTTTAAAATCATCTTTCAGTTCGATTAAGCCAGTATCAATTATTTGAGTTATTCTTTTTATTATTTCAGGAACTACGTTTTGTCTTGCAGCCTTTTTTAGTGATTTTACATCAGCATCCAATGTATCAACTTTAAGATCTAATTCTAATTTTAAACCTTTTAATCGACCAATAAATTGTTCATTTATCATTACCTCTTCATTATTAATAATCTCTGTTTCGAATGTAATGTCTTGTTTTAAACCTCTGGCCAAAACACTTGCTCTTTTATCTATAAATGTTTTAGTTAACTCTTCATGAAGTCTATCTGATAGCTTATCTTCAAGGTTTTTAGCTCTTTCAATCCAATAGTCCTGATTTTCAACCCAATTTGATTTATTTGAAACATAAGCCCAGGTTCTGACATTAGCAATTCTGTTAGATAAAGAGTCAACGTTTCCATCTAATTTATCCAGTAAAGATAGCTGTTCTTTCATGTAGTGATTTGGAACTTTATTATCTCCACTAGTCAAAAATTTAAAAATTTTATTAACAACTTCAAAGTGATGTCCATAAGTTTTTTTTACAAAATCAGGTATTTGGCAACATTCCCATAATATTTGTAAAAATTCACTATTATCTTGAATTTCAATATTAGTTGCTTCTTTTAAAAAATATTTTAATACCTTTTCGTCTTGGCATTCATTTATTCGCCTTAACCAGTCCCTATGGGGTCTCTCTTCTAAAGATTTCAATAATGAAACTTTATTTCTAAAATTCAGTTTTGAGTTTCTCCAAAAAATAGTTTGTATATCTGGAAAGCTATGAGTTTCTAGCGCTTCAACTTCCTCAGGTCCGACTTCTTTACATTCGCCAGTTGTTCCAAATATTCCATCATTTAAATATCTTCCTGCTCTTCCTGCTATCTGTCCAATTTCTGAAATATTTAAATTTCTTAATTTTTTACCGTCAAATTTTTTTAAATTTGAAAAATAAACATTATTTAGATCCATATTTATCCCCATTCCAATTGCATCAGTCGCGACCAAATAATCAACATCTCCAGATTGATATAAACTCACCTGTGAGTTTCTTGTTTTGGGGCTAAGTGAGCCCATAACAATAGCAGCACCACCTTTTTGTCGTCTAATCAATTCAGCTATTGCATAAACTTCTTCAGTAGAAAAAGCAATTACAGCACTTTTTCTCTCTATTCTTGAAATTTTTTTGTGACCACCAAAAGATAATTTAGAAAGTCTTTCTCGATTTTTAAATTCAATATCATCATCAAGTTTTTGAATAATTTTTTTAATAGAGTTTGAGCCCATAAGCATGGTAAGCTTTTCACCTCTCATATTTAACAATCTATCTGTAAAAATATGACCTCGCTCATGGTCATTACACATTTGTATTTCATCTATACCAACAAATTCTAAACTTTTATCCAATGGCATAGACTCAACCGTGCAAAGAAAATATTTTGCGTTTATTGGAATTATTTTTTCTTCACCTGTAATCAAAGCAACTTTTGATGGATCAACTTTTTTGATAATTTTGTCATAAACTTCTCTTGCTAAAAGTCTTAAAGGAAAACCAATCATTCCCGAATCAAATGAGAGCATAGTTTCTATGGCCAAGAAGGTTTTTCCGGTATTTGTAGGTCCAAGAACTGCTGTGATTTTATTTTTTGTCATTTCTAGCTTTGGTGTGATTTTTTTTACCAATACTATATATTGTTACCTCTAAAGAACAAAAATGGGTTAAAACTAGTCCGAATCATTGAGGAAAAAGTTCTCATTTTTATTATTTAATGTTTTAAGGTTATCATAATTTCTAAAAATTAAATATATTTTTTTATGCCTCAGAAACTGTGGGAAGCTACTCCTCAAATAAAATCAAAATCAAATTTATTTGAATTTGAAAAATTTTTATCAAAAAAATTTAATTACAAACCAAAAAAAAATTATAAAAAATTGTTTGATTGGACAATCAAAAACCCTAAGCTTTTTTGGAGCTCGATTTGGGAATTTTCAAATATTAAAGGTGTCAAAATTGATAAGTTTCATTTTCCTAAAGAAATTATTAAAAGTAAATTTTTAGTAAAGTCTAAATTAAATTACGCAGAAAATTTATTATCAAAAAATGATTATACAAAAGCCGTTACATTTATTAGTGAAAATGGATACCGAGAAGAAAAATCTTGGAATGAATTAAATAATAACACTTTAAAATTAATTAAATTTTTTAAAAATAATAAAATTAAAGAAAAAGATAGAATTGCAGCGTATACAGTAAATCAAATTGAGACAGTTGAAAGTTTTTTAGCAACTAGTGCTATTGGAGCCATTTGGTCATCATGTTCTCCCGACTTTGGTGTACAAGGCGTTATAGAGAGATTTTCTCAAATTAAACCGAAACTATTAATAATTACAGATAGGTATTATTATAATGGTAAAGAGATTAATGTACTTGAAAGATTACCAGCTATTCTAAAAAAAATTAAATCTATTAAATGTGTTATAATTACTAATTATCCTGGTAAAAAAAGCTTAAAACAAAAGAAGATCAAAGGAATTAAAATTTCTTATTATAATAAAATTAAATATAAAAAAGAGAGAGCATATATATTTAAAAAGTTTGATTTTGATAAAGAGCTAGCAATTTTATATTCAAGCGGAACAACAGGGAAACCAAAATGCATATGTCATAGAGCTGGCGGAGTTTTGTTACAGCATCTTAAAGAACATAAACTTCATTGTGATGTTAATGAAGGAGATAACGTATTTTATTTTACTACTTGTGGGTGGATGATGTGGAATTGGTTAATGACTTTTTTGGCATCAAAAGCTTCTATTGTGCTATTTGATGGTTTTCCAATGTATAAAAGAAATGATTTACTATTTAAGATAGCTGAGAAAGAAAAAATTTCTCTCTTTGGTATAAGTGCTAAGTACATTGATCAATTAAAAAAGCTTAATTTAAAGATTAAAAATAAATATAAACTAAATTATCTCAAAATTATTTGTTCTACTGGATCACCCCTATCATCTGAAGGTTTTGATTATGTTTATAAAAATATAAAAAAAAATGTTCATTTAGCGTCAATTGCAGGTGGAACAGACTTAGTATCGTGCTTTGTATTAGGAAATATATATTCACCAGTTTACAGGGGACAGATCCAAAATAATGGATTAGGGATGAATACTGATGTTTTTTCTGAAAAAGGAAAATCTTTAATAAATCAAAAAGGAGAATTAGTTTGCAAATCTCCTTTTCCTTCAATGCCAAAATTATTTTGGAATGATAAGAATAATAAAAAATATAAGGGTGCATATTTCAAAAAATTTAAAAATGTTTGGCATCATGGAGATTTTGCTGAAAGAAAATCTAACGGAGGTTATGTAATTTATGGAAGATCAGATGCTACACTAAATCCTGGTGGAGCAAGGTTGGGCACTGCTGAGATATATTCCGTAGTTGATAAATTTAAAGAAGTTAAAGAGTCAATTGTGATAGGTCAGAAATGGGATAATGATGTAAGAATTATATTATTTGTTGTTTTAAAGAAACCTAAGTCGTTAAATGAAGATTTATCTTTTAATTTAAAGAAGGCTATACGTAAAGATGCATCCCCACGGCATGTACCCAAAAAAATCATTGAGGTCTCAGATATACCAAGAACAAAAAATGGAAAAATAGTAGAGATCGCAGTTAGAAATACTGTTGAAGGAATAAAAATAAAAAATATTCAAGCTCTTATAAATCCTAATATTTTAAATGAATTTAAAAATTTGGATGAACTTAAGACACCATAAATACTCCTAAATTTATATAGACAATAATAATTGATTAATATTAAATAGTAATAATAATTAATAGATTGGAGTAAAAATGATAAAAAACTTATTCAAAAGTTCTCTAATGATATTACTTCTGACACTTGGTTTGTCAGGTAAATCGTTTGCTCAAGAACTAAAATTTTTTACAATTGGTACAGGAGGAACGGCTTACACTTATTATCCAGTTGGTGGAATGATTGCAAATGCAATTTCTAAACCGCCAGGATCAAGAGAATGTGGTAAAGGTGGAAGTTGTGGAGTTCCTAACTTAATTGCATCTGCTGTTTCATCACGAGGATCAGTAGATAATGTAAATGCTATTATTTCAGGTTTAAGAAATTCAGGATTTGCACAGTCTGATGTAGCTTATTGGGCTTACACTGGTACTGGAACTATGGAAGGAAAAGAACCAGCAAAAGATTTAAGAACTATTGCAGCACTTTTTCAAGAACACATTCATTTAGTTGCGCTTAAAAAAAGCAATATTAATTCTGTTAAAGACCTAAAAGGTAAAAGAGTTTCACTCGACGAACCTGGATCTGGTACGTATGTTGACGCTAAATTAATTTTAGAGTCAAATGGTTTAAGTACTAGTGATGTAAAAGCTGAAGCTTTAAAAGGTAAAGCAGCTACAGACGCATTAAGAAATGGTAAAGTTGATGCAATTTTTGTTGTAGCAGGTTTTCCAACAGGAGCTATTGTTGAGTTAGCATCTGCAGTTGATGTAAAATTAGTTCCTATAGATGGTGCAGGAGCTAAAGCATTAACTTCAAAATATGGATTTTTTTCACAAAGCCCAATTCCTTCAGGAACTTATGAAGGAGTTGATGAGGTAAATACTGTTGCAGTAGGTGCCCAATGGTTTACATCTGCAAAAGAAGATAATGAGCTAATCTATCAAATCACTAAAGCTTTATGGAATAAAGAATCTAGAAAGCTAATGGATGTTGGTCATGCTAAAGGTAAAACAATAACGCCTGATACAGCTCTTTCTGGAGTAGGAGTACCATTACATCCTGGCGCAGAAAAGTTCTATAAAGAAGCAGGACTTATAAATTAAATTTATAAGTATTCTAAAATAGATTGTGCCCTAGGTCTAATGACCTAGGGCATTATTATGTCTCAATTTAATATTTCTCCTGAGGAAGTTTCAAAACTTGAGGAAAAGTTTGAAATAAAAAGTAACGAAAGAAAATTAAAAAATTTTTTAAAATTATTGACGTTTATCGCACTAGTTACGATGTCAATTTACCATTTTTATGCTTCAGGATTTGGAACAATTAGAGACATACTTCATAGAGGTATACACATCTCTTTTGTAGTTGGCCTAGTGTTTCTATTTTATAATTGGAAAAGTTTTCCTGATGATAAATCAAAAAGCAAAGTTCCTATAATTGATATTATTTTTTCAATTCTTGTAGTAATAACTGCACTTTATCTACCTTTGTTACCTCCTGAAATATTAGCTAGCAGAGTAGGAAACCCTTCAAGTACTGAAGTTATCATGGGATCAATACTTATAATTTTGACCCTTGAAGCTGCAAGGAGATCTATTGGATATACACTCCCATTAATATGTATAATATTTATGATTTTTGCACTTTATGGTCCTATTTTCCCTGGAGCTTTAAAACACGGTGGTAGTAGTTGGGCAGGATTTGTAAATCATATTTATATAACTAACCAAGGAATTTATGGAATCGCTGTTGGTGTAATGGCTCAATATGTTTTTTTATTTATTTTATTTGGTGTACTTGCAACACGAATTGGACTAGGACAATTATTTATTGATTTGGCAATGGTAATAGCTGGAAGATATTCAGGTGGACCAGCAAAAGTTGCAATTTTTTCTTCAGCATTTTTAGGAACCATATCTGGTTCCTCAATTGCAAATACAGTAACAACCGGATCTTTAACAATACCTGCAATGAAAAAAGTTGGATATCCTCCACATTTTTCTGGTGCTGTAGAAGCTACAGCATCTACTGGTGGACAAATAACTCCACCTATTTTAGGAGCTGCTGCCTTTATTATGGTCGAATATTTAGAATTGCCTCTTAGGGATATTTTAGCAGCTGCATTAATTCCAGCTCTGCTCCATTATTTTGGAATTTTTGTAATGGTTCATTTAGAAGCAAAGAAATTAGGACTTAGAGGTTTAAACGAAAGTGAGGTTCCTAAATTTATAAAAATTATACAAGATAATTGGCTTGCAATAGTTCCATTGTTTATCTTGGTATATTTAATTTTAGTTGGTCGGACTCCAGATTATGCTGCAGTAAATGGAATAATTGCGTGCGTAGTTATTGGATTTATTAGAAAAAAAAATAGACTTACTTTTAACGACTTATTTGAGTGTCTTGCAAGAGGTGCAAAGAATACTTTAGCAGTTGGAGCCGCTGCAACATCAATAGGGATTATAGTTGGTGTAGTTACGCTAACGGGTGTTGGTTTTAGATTAGGCTATGTAGTAATCCAAACTGCTGGTGATATTGGAGGTTTCTTCTTAAACTTTTTACCTTTTAATTATTTTTCTTTAGCCGATCTAACATTATTTTTCTCACTAATATTAATTGCAATATCATGCATATTTATGGGTACAGGAGTACCAACTACTGCAACATACATAATACTGGTTGCTGTTGCTGCGCCTGCTCTTGCTCAATTACAAATTGAGCCCATTGTTTCTCACTTTTTTGTATTTTATTATGGTGTCTTAGCTGACATAACACCGCCTGTTGCTCTTGCAGCATACGCTGCTGCTGGAATCGCAGGATCAAATCCATTTACCACGGGTAATACTGCATTTAGATTAGGAATTGCAAAGGCCCTTGTGCCTTTTGTATTTGTTTATTCACCATCTCTATTACTGGTTGCCCAAGGATTTAATTTT
Organism: uncultured Pelagibacteraceae bacterium; assembly: GCA_902569245.1. Taxonomy (GTDB): domain Bacteria; phylum Pseudomonadota; class Alphaproteobacteria; order Pelagibacterales; family Pelagibacteraceae; genus Pelagibacter. Next base: position 125,912 of record CACFTO010000001.1, read on the forward strand.
TATGATTTTTTCGTAACTTTAATATCTGCGATGATTGGAATTGGTTTAATTGGAATTGGATTTACAGGCTATCTATTTAAAAGAGTTTCTACGTTTCAAAGATGGTATTTGGGAATTATTTCATTATTATTTATTGCACCTGGTTTAAGTTCATCAATAATTGGTTTAGTTTTAGTGTTGCCAATTTTTGTTCTTCAACTAAAAAAATAAAACTTATCCGCCTAGTCCAGCATTTGGAAGAGGTCTTCTTAAAATTTTCCAGATCCCAACCGCACTTGCAATTAATTTATTTTTACACTTGAGTTTGCAATTTATAAATACCATTGACTTTGTAACTTTTTGAATTTCTACTGTTCCCAATAATTCATCTCCTAGGTTTGACGGAGCTATAAATTTTATATCCAATGAAATAGTTACACATGGTTTATTTCCACTTGCTCTGTGTGAAGCTGTACCTGCACCTGCATCAATGATTGTACAAATAAAACCACCATGAGTTATCCCAGCTTTATTTAAATGTGTTTTTTTAATCTTAGTTTTAAACTCAAACTTTTTCTTGGTAATAGATCTAAATAATAAACCACCATTATGTTTCATGTAGCTTGGTTTATTGCTTAATTGCTCAAATTTTTTTTTCATTAAAGGATTATTGTCATAATTAGTATAAATAATAAAACTAAACAAAAGAAATATATTACAGATTTTTCAAGTGATACTTTCATTTATCCTTTCATTTTGGTGCGCCTGCTAGGAGTTGAACCCAGAACCTCCTGGTCCGTAGCCAAGCGCTCTATCCAATTGAGCTACAGGCGCAATTTGTACAGTTTTTATACATAATTAATAATGTAAATTATTTTTTTAGCAAATATTGATATATATATATTACAAAAATGAATCTAGATTTATTAGTTCCTGATATAGGAGACTTTGAAAACGTTGAAATTATCGAAGTACTTGTAAAAAAAGGTGACAAAATCAATAAAAATGACCCTGTTGTCACTTTAGAAAGTGATAAATCAAGTGTTGAGGTACCATCTAATTATGAAGGCACAATTGAAAATATAAATGTAAAAATTGGTGATAAAGTTTCAAAAGGTGATTTGATATTAACTCTATCTTCAGGAAATAAAGATGAACATGACAAAATTAATAAAAATTTAGATGAAAAAATTCCACCTTCAACCGAGAAATTAATAGAGGAAGCAGAAACTGCTATAAAACCTGATATAAAAGTTGAAACAAAAGTTATAGAGCCAACGCAAATTAAGCAAACAAGATTAGTTAATGAAGTTAAAATGGCCAGTAGTAACGATGATATTGATCCTGTTGAAACTAAAGAGTGGTTAGATTCGTTAAGTGCAGTTCTGCAAAATGATGGCTCTGAAAGAGCTCATTTTTTAATTAAACAATTAATTGATCAATCTTATAAAGCTGGATCAAAAATTCCTCATACTCAAACTACTCCTTACGTGAATACGATACCTCCTGAAGAGGAAAAAAGATCACCTGGAGATCAAAACATAGAACGTAAGTTAAGATCTTTAATTAGATGGAATGCTGCTGCGATGGTAGTAAGAGCAAATAAAAAACATCCTGAACTTGGCGGTCACATAGGAACATTTGCATCAGCTGCAACCTTGTACGATGTTGGGATGAATCATTTTTGGCGAGCAAAGAATAATAAATTCGGAGGTGATCTAGTATATTTTCAAGGTCATAGTGCACCAGGAATGTATGCAAGAGCTTTTCTTGAGGGAAGATTGAATGAAAAACAGTTAGATAGATTTAGACAAGAAGTACAAACTGGAGGACTTTCATCTTATCCTCATCCTTGGCTAATGCCAAACTTTTGGCAGTTTCCAACAGTTTCAATGGGTATTGGTCCAATGTTAGCAATATATCAAGCAAGATTTATGAAATACCTAATCAATAGAGGATTAATTAAAGATGAGGGAAGAAAAGTTTGGGCTTTTCTTGGAGATGGAGAAATGGATGAACCCGAGTCACTTGGGGCAATTGGTTTAGCGGCGCGTGAAAATTTAGATAATTTAATATTTGTTGTAAATTGTAACTTACAAAGATTAGACGGTCCAGTAAGAGGAAATGGAAAAATAATTCAAGAATTAGAGGGTATTTTTCGAGGTGGTGGCTGGAATGTTTTAAAAGTTATTTGGGGATCTTATTGGGACCCACTTTTAGCAAATGATAAGACGGGACATTTAGTAAAAATTATGAATGAGACCGTAGATGGTGAATATCAAGCATTTAAAGCAAGAAATGGGCTTTATGTGAGAGAAAAGTTTTTTGGCAAATATCCTGAAACATCAGAATTAGTTTCATCAATGTCAGATACTGATATTTGGCGGCTTAATAGAGGAGGCCACGATCCTCATAAAGTTTATGCTGCATATGATAAAGCGGTCAATCATAAAGGAAGCCCCACAGTCATAATAGCTAAAACTATAAAAGGTTATGGTATGGGTAAAAGTGGTGAAAGTGTAAACACTACTCACCAACAAAAGAAATTGGATGTTGATGATTTAATGTATTACAGGGATAGGTTTGATGTTCCTTTAACAGATTCTCAAGTTAAAAATATTGAATATTTCAAACCAGACGAAAACTCTGAAGAAATTAAATACTTAAAAAAAAGAAGACTAGAACTTGGTGGATTTATACCAGAGAGAACATCATATTCAAAACCGATTAAAGCCCCAGTTAAAGATATTTTTGATTTTATGAAAAAGTCTACTGGCGAAAAAGAAATGTCTACAACAATGGCATTAGTAAGAATGTTAACTAATCTTTTGAGAGATAAAAATGTTGCACCAAAATTGGTTCCAATTATTCCCGATGAAGCTAGAACATTTGGAATGGAGGGTTTCTTTCAAAAAATAGGTATTTATGCTCATGAAGGTCAAAAATATGAGCCAGAGGACTCAGCACAACTTTCATCTTATAGAGAAGAGAAAAGCGGTCAAGTATTAGAAGAAGGAATTACTGAAGCTGGTTCAATGTCTTCTTGGATAGCAGCTGGAACAGCATATACAAATCATGATATTGAAATGATACCAATTTATCTTTTCTATTCTATGTTTGGCTTTCAAAGAATTGGAGATTTTGCTTGGGCTGCAGGAGATAGTCAAGCGAGAGGGTTTTTAATTGGTGCGACTGCAGGAAGAACAACACTTGCAGGAGAAGGTCTTCAACACCAAGATGGTCATAGTCATTTGTTAGCATCAACAATTCCAAACTGCATTTCTTATGATCCAACATTCCATTATGAGTTAGCTGTGATTTTTAGAGAAGGTTTAAGAAGGATGCATGAAAAAAATGAAAATATTTTTTATTATATTACAACAATGAACGAAAATTACTCTCACCCTGCAATGCCAGATGATTGTGAGGATGGAATTCTCAAGGGAATGTATAAAATTAAAGAAACATCAGGTTCTAAAGAAGCAAAAATTCAGTTATTAGGCTCTGGAACAATACTAAGAGAAATGATGGCAGCATCAGAAATTCTTAAAAAAGAATATCAGGTCGATAGTGAAGTTTGGAGTGTTACTAGTTTTAATGAGTTAAGAAAAAATGGAATGGAAGTTGAAAGATTTAACCTTCTAAATCCTGCAGAAACAAATAAAAAATCATATGTAGAGGAATGTTTAGGAAAACAACAAGGTCCTATCCTTACAGCCACTGACTATATGAGAATAAATGCTGATCAAATAAGACCTTTTACAAAAAAGAGCTTTTATTCATTAGGTACGGATGGATACGGAAGAAGTGATACAAGAAAAAACTTAAGAAATTTTTTTGAAGTTGATAAAGAACACATTGTAGCTTATAGCCTTAGCGTCTTAGCCAATGAACAGCTTGTTGCATCAAAGTATGCTGAAGATGCATTCAAAAAGTATAAAATTGACAAAAACAAACCCATGCCAACAAAAATGTAAATGTCTGATCAATCAAATAAAATATCTGCAAGTCCAAAAGTTAGAAAATTTGCAAGAGAACTTGGAGTAGATATAAATAATGTTAAGGGAACAGAGAGATCAGGTAGGGTTGTTGAAACAGATTTAAAAGACTTTGTCTCATCTAGAATCAATCATCCTCAGAATAATAGTGAAAGACAAAAAGAAAAAATTATTAAAAGCGAATATCAACATTCAGATTTTGGGGAAGTTGAAATTAAAGATATCCCTAGAGTAAAAAAAATAGCAGCTCCACATCTTGTAAATTCGTGGACAAACATTCCACATGTAACTAACCATGATGAGGCTGATATTACAGAAATGGAAGAATTTAGAGGCTCAATAAAAGATAATTATACAGGAGAAAGAATAAAAATTACTCCTCTTGCATTTATTATAAAAGCATTGGTACTTTCACTAAAAAAATTTCCATCATTTAATTCATCAATTGATGATATTGAAAATGGAAAGATTACTTTTAAAAAGTATTTTCATGTTGGTATCGCAGTTGATACTCAACATGGACTTATGGTTCCTAAAATTAGAGATGCTCATCAAAAAGATATCAATCAGTTAAGTGAGGAATTAAAAAAAGTAAGTGATGATTGTAGAAATTTAAAAATTGATAAAAAAGAGTTCTTTGGAGGATCAATGACTATCACAAGCTTAGGTGGCATAGGTGGTTCATTTTTTACACCAATAATTAATTTTCCAGAAGTTGCTATACTTGGTGTTGGTAGAAGTTATAAAAAACAGGTATTTATTGATGGTAAATTTGTTCCAAGAACCATGCTTCCACTATCTCTCTCATATGATCACAGAATTATAGATGGTGCTGAGGCTGCGAAGTTTAATAACGAATTAAAAGATAATCTTGGGTCAAATTTTGCATATAACTTGAGTAAATGATTACTAAAATTGAAATACTAGCAGATGATGTGCACGTTCACTTTAATGGAGAAAATTCTGAAATTTTTCCTAATATTTGGCTAAGAGATCATGCAAAAGATGAGCAAAATTGGGATAAAAGGTCAAGCCAAAGAAAAACATTTACGGCAGCTTTAGATATAAATTTAAAAGTTAAAAAGGCAGAAATAATTGAAAATGGAAAATATTTGTGTGTCTCATGGCCTGATCTAGAAAAACCAGTTAAATATTCATCTGAATTTCTAACTAATAATAAAATAAAAAAGAAAAAAGAAGTAAAATCTAATTTAAAAATCTGGAAAGCTAATGAAATAAAAGAAGAAATTTTTTTAGATTATAATTCAATTTTATCAAATGAAGGATTTAAAAATTTTTTAAAAAATATTCATGACTATGGATTTTCAGTAATTAAAAATTGTGAAACCAATTTAAAGTCTGTTGAAACAATTGCAAATAGAATTGGTTATGTAAGAAACTCTATATTTGGAGGGCTATGGAGTTTTGAGTCAGATGAAAATAAAGCAGATAGCGCATACACTCAAGAAGAACTAAGACCTCATACAGACTCAACGTATAGTAATGACGCTCCAGGATTACAATTATTACTATGTTGTGAATATAATGCTAGAGGTGGTGAATCGATTATGGTTGATGGATTAAAAATAGCAGAAACAATAAAAAAAGAAAACCAGCCGATGTATGAATTAATGACAAAAATAAATGTTAAGGGAAATTATATCGGTGATGGTGTTTATCTTGAGGCTGAAAGACCAATATTTAAGTTAAATGAAAATAATGAAATAGTTCAAGTTAGTTTTAATAATTATGATCGAGCACCATTTAGATTTGAAAAAGATTTAACATTAAAGTTTTATGAAGCGATAAAAAAATTTGATCTTATTGCTAATAATAAAGATTATCAGTGGCGACATATCCTTAAACCTGGAGAACTTCTAATATTTAATAATTGGCGAATACTTCATGGTAGAGGATCGTTTAATGGAGTTAGAAAAATGTCTGGATGTTATATTAACAAAGAGGATTTTGACAGCTCTTGTAAGTTAAACGGAATAAATTAATTAATAAAATTATCTAATTAAATATAATGACAAAATCCCTTTCAATGGTCTGCGCACTAGTCACAACTTTTATTTGGGGAACAGCTTTCATCGCTCAAGACACTGGTATGGATAATATTGGTCCATTAACTTTTAATTCAGCAAGATTTATTGTTGGCTTTTTTACAATATTACCACTTGCCTTATTATTTGAGAGGAAGAAAATTAAACTAGAAATACTTTCAAAATCAAAACTTTTTATAAAATATTTAGTTTTCATGGGAGTATCCCTGTTTTTGGGAACTTTTTTACAACAAACTGCTCTCCAATATACAAATATTGCAAATGCAGCTTTTTTTACAGTATTTTACGTACCGATAGTTCCGATTTTGTTATTTTTTATCTACTCCAAAAAAGTTCATTGGAGTATATGGCCAGCAATTGGTCTTTGTATCCTTGGTGTATACCTTCTAAGTGATTTTTCTAACTCAGAAATTATGTTAGGTGATGGTCTAGTTATATTGTGCTCAGTATTTTGGGCTTTGCATATAATTTTTGCAGGTAAGTTCGTGGAAGAATTTGATATTCCAATGTTTTATGCTGCACTTCAAGCATTATTTGTTGCAACACTTTCGTTTATTTTTTCTTTTATTTTTGAAGAAATAAATATTTCAAAAATATTAATGGAAAGTAGTTCTATTCTCTACGCAGGAGCATTATCAGGTGGTATAGCCTTTACATTACAAATGTATGCTCAAAAAAATATAGAAGAGGCACCAGCAGCAATTATTTATTCTCTCGAGGGAGTATTTGCAGCAGTAGCAGGATGGATTATTCTCAATCAATTTTTAAGTACCAATAACATGATTGGATGTTTATTAATTTTGATTGCAGTAATTTCTTCTCAAATTTCACCTAGTTCTAAAAATTAGCTATAAGCAATTACAAAAAGAATTAAAGCAAGAAAAGTTCTGTAATAAACAAAAATATTTAAATTAAAATTTTTAACATAAATTAAAAAATATTTGATTGTTAAATAAGAAACGATAAATGAAAATATTATTGAATATAAAAATAATATGTTCAAATCTATATTCGCATTCATCACATCTTTCAAACTAAGTATACTTGCTCCCGCTAATGCAGGTATTGACAAATAAAAAGATATTTTTGAGGAATCTACTCTATCGAAATTTAAAAACCTTGAAGCTGTAATTATTATACCTGATCTGCTTACACCAGGTATAACAGCTAAAATTTGAAAAATACCAATGATTAAAATATTTTTTAAACTTAAATTGGTATCAATTTTATTTTTAATACTAAATCGGTCTGCAATAAACAATAAAATACCAAATATTAAAGTTGTCCATGCGATAACTTTTAAACTTCTTAAATTTTCAATCAGTCCTGAGGTATAAATAAAATAACCTACAACAACTAATGGAAAAGACCCTAAAATTATAAGTAATAATAAAGACTTATTTCTTAAAATATTTACTAAATCCTTTCTAAAATAAAAAATAATTGCCAAAAGGGAACCTAAGTGAAGACTGATATCAAGTTGAAGCGAACTAATACTAAAGTTCGATATTTTTGATATTATTATAAGGTGGGCAGAGGAACTTACTGGTATAAATTCCGAAAAACCTTGTACAAACGCTAAAATTGATGCTTCTATATATTTTGAAATCATTAAGGACTCTCAATAGATAGTTAAAAGATTCCCGAAATAAGGCAATCATTTAAATGCATATCAACTATGCATAAAATAGAAAATACAGCAAAATCAATGTTTTTCGAAAATATATGTCAGTATATATTACCTAGTAATACTTTAAGGATTTATGCTTCTGTTGTATAAGCCGATTCAAATGACAAATAAAATGCTTAAGTTTGTGGATATAGGTCAACAAAATCCACCTAAAAGAGATAAATCCCAAAGAAAAGAGGATTTTGGAGAGATTTATCAAGAGTTTATTCATGAAAAAGCTAAAGAACAATCGAGCAGATGCTCACAATGTGGTGTTCCTTTTTGTCAGGTTCACTGTCCATTAAGTAACAATATACCTGATTGGTTAAAGTTAACTGCAGAGGGAAGGTATGAAGAAGCTTACCATCTATCCCAAAGTACCAATAATATGCCGGAAGTTTGTGGAAGAATATGCCCACAAGATAGGTTATGTGAAGGAAACTGTGTAATTGAGCAATCGGGACATGGAACAGTAACAATTGGTTCAGTTGAAAAATATTTAACAGATAAAGCGTGGGAAAATGGCTGGGTAAAACCAATAAATGTAAAAATTGAAAATGAACAAAGTGTTGGAATTATTGGAGCAGGCCCCGCAGGATTAGCTTGTGGTGAAGAATTACGTAAAAAGGGATATCAAATAACAATATATGATCGGTATGACAGAGCAGGTGGATTGTTAATATATGGAATACCAAATTTTAAATTAGAAAAACATGTGGTTGAGAGAAGAATTAAACTTTTAAAAGAAGGTGGAATAAAATTTGTTCATAATTTTGAGGTTGGTAAAGATTCTACATTAAAAGAATTACAATCAAAACATGATGCCTTATTAATTTCAACAGGTGTTTACAAAGCAAGAGAGGTTAACTTACCTGGAAATGATCTAAGTAATATTTTTCCTGCAATGGAATTCTTAACAGCTTCAAACAAAAAAGGCTTAGGTGATAAAGTCGAAATGTTTGATAACGGAACATTAAATGCTGAAGGTAAAGATGTAGTAGTAATTGGCGGTGGAGACACGGCAATGGATTGTGTAAGAACATCAGTAAGACAAAAAGCCAAATCTGTAAAATGCCTTTACAGAAGAGATAGAGAAAATATGCCTGGATCAGCGAGAGAAGTAGGAAATGCTGAGGAGGAAGGTGTAGAATTTATTTGGTTAAGTAATCCAAAAGAGTTTAGAGGAACTAATAAAGTAAATAGTATTATTGTAGATAAAATGAAATTAACAGATCCAGATGAAAGTGGCAGAAGAAGACCTGTTGCAGAAGAAAACTCAGAATTTGAAATTAATGCTGATTTGGTAATTAAATCCTTAGGTTTTGACCCAGAAGATTTACCAGTTCTATTTCAGGAACCTAGATTACAAGTTTCACAGTGGGGAACAATAAAAGCTGATTTTGATACCTTGGAGACTAGTATACCAGGTATATTTGCGGCTGGAGACATAGTAAGAGGAGCCTCATTAGTTGTATGGGCTATTAAAGACGGTAGAGATGCTGCGACTTCAATCGAAAGCTATCTTCAATCAAAACAAAAAATGAAGGTTGCATAATGGATATTCAAAACAAAAATCGTAAACTTTTAAAAAATAATCATGTTTATGATGAAACTATGGAACATGATGCATGCGGAGTAGGTCTTGTTGCATCAACTGAGGGTCTAAAATCAAGAAAAGTAGTCGAATACGGTATTGAGGCTCTAAAAGCTGTATGGCATAGAGGTGCAATTGATGCAGACGGTAAAACTGGAGACGGAGCAGGTATTCATATTGAAATACCAAATGATTTCTTTGCTGAAAAAATTGAAATAACAGGTCATGAGCACGATAACTCAGATTTATGTGTGGGAATGATTTTCTTGCCAAGAAATGACTTTGGGGGACAGGAGCAATGCAGATCAATTGTAGAAAGTGAATTAACAAAAAAGAATTTTAATATATATGGATGGAGACAAGTACCTGTGGATCCTTCAGTTTTAGGAGAAAAGGCAGAACAAACTAGACCTGAGATTACACAGGTTCTTTTTACTCATAATGATAAGTCAATTCATGGCAAAGATTTAGAAAGAGCTCTTTATGAAACTCGAAGAAAAATTGAAAAAGAAGCTTTAAGAAATCAATTAAACAATTTTTATATTTGTTCATTCAGCTCGAAATCAATAATTTATAAAGGAATGTTTTTAGCGGAGTCTTTATCTGACTTTTATCCAGATTTAAAAGATGAGCGTTTCATTTCACGTTATGCAATTTTCCATCAAAGATTTTCTACTAACACCGCTCCAAGTTGGGATTTAGCCCAACCTTTTAGATCAATTGCTCACAATGGGGAGATAAACACTTTAAAAGGAAATATTAATTGGATGAGAATTCACGAAGAGGAAATGTTTAGTCCTTTGTTTGATGATATGGAAAATTTAAAACCAGTTATCCCTGCTGGTAATTCTGATTCTGCATCATTAGATAATGTTTTTGAATTATTAAATATTTCTGGACATTCAGCACCTTTAGCAAAACTTATGCTAATACCAGATGCTTGGTCAAAAAAAAGTAAAGTTCTTCCAAAAGATCATCAACAACTTTTTAACTTTTTAAATAGTACAATGGAACCTTGGGATGGACCTGCTGCCATAGCTGCAACTGACAATGAGTGGGTTATTGTAGGTAGTGACAGAAATGGACTTAGGCCTCTTAGATATACAATTACAAGAGATAAACTTCTATTTGCAGGATCTGAGACAGGAATGATTGACCTAAATGAGAAGAAAATTGTTTCAAAAGGAAGATTGGGACCGGGTGAAATATTGGGAGTAAGAATTGAAAAAGGAAAAGTTTATACAAACAATCAAATAAAGAATTATTTGTCTAAAGAATACAAACACTTCAATAATCAAATAATTGAATTAGATAAATCATTAACTATAGAAAATGAAAAAAGTGAGTTTTCAGGTGCTGATTTAAAAAAGATTCAACATTGTTTCGGTTATAGTCTTGAGGACTTGGAGTTAATTTTGCATCCAATGGCAGAGGATGCTAAAGAAGCAATCGGGTCAATGGGAGATGACACTCCCCTTGCAGTTTTATCAGATAAATACAGGCCTCTTTATCATTATTTTAGACAGAATTTTAGTCAGGTGACCAATCCCCCGATCGACTCTCTTAGGGAAAATAAAGTGATGAGCTTGAAAACAAGATTTGGAAATTTAGGAAATATTCTAGATTTTTCTAATCTTACCGAGGAAAATATTTATGTTTTAGATAGTCCAATTTTATCGAACACTCAGTTTGAAAAATTTATAAAGTATTTCGGAGATAACTATAAAATTTTAGATTGTACATTCAACACTGAGGAAAGTTTAGAAGAAGCTATAGAATTATTAAAAAATAACGCTGAAAAAGCAGTTAGAGAGGGTAATACTCAACTTATTTTATCTGACAAAAATATATCTGAAACAAAATTACCAATGCCAATGCTTTTATGTATTGGTGCAATAAATACTCATTTAATAAAATTAGGCTTGAGAGGCTATGCATCAATTAATGTACAAACAGGGGATGCCTTAGACACCCATTCATTTGCAACATTAATAGGTGTTGGAGCTACAACGGTTAATCCTTACCTAGCATTTGATAGTTTGCATCAAAGATATTCAAAAAAACTTTTTGGCAATTTCTCATTTGATGAGTGTGTAACCAGATATATTAAATCAGTAAATCTTGGACTATTAAAAATAATGTCAAAGATGGGTATATCAGTTTTAAGTTCATATAGAGGCGGATGTAATTTTGAAACAGTTGGATTGAGTAGAACAATTGTAAAAGATTATTTTCCAGGAGTGTTATCTAAAATTTCTGGAATAGGATTAACTGGTATTGAAAAAAAAATAAGATCTATACATAAAGATGCGTTTGATATTCACTCAAACATTTTACCAATTGGTGGAATTTACAGATATAGAAAAAATGGTGAAACACATCAATATCAAGGAAAATTAATTCATCTTTTACAAGCAGCTGTAGGTTCAAATTCATATGAAACTTATAAAAAATATACTAAGGGTATTTATGGTTTAAAACCAATTAGTTTAAGAGATTTAATTGATTTTAAAAATCAACAGGCAATTGATATTGATCAAGTTGAGCCAATAACTGAAATCATGAAAAGATTTGGAAGCGGAAGTATGTCTCATGGAGCCTTATCAAAAGAAGCACACGAAACACTTGCCATGGGAATGAACAGAATTAAAGGAGCTTCATGTAGTGGAGAAGGTGGAGAAGATGAAGAGAGATTTAAAGTATTAGATAATGGAGATAGCGCAAATTCTAGAGTAAAACAAATTGCTTCTGCAAGATTTGGAGTAACTATTAACTACTTAAATAATTGTAATGAGATTGAAATCAAAATTGCTCAAGGAGCAAAACCTGGAGAAGGTGGTCAATTACCTGGATTTAAAGTAACAGAGGAAATTGCAAGACTAAGACATTCTACGCCTGGCGTAACCTTAATATCGCCACCACCACATCACGATATTTACTCAATTGAAGACTTAGCTCAACTTATTTACGACTTAAAGCAAATTAATCCAAAGGCAAGAGTTGGTGTAAAATTAGTTGCCTCTTCAGGTATAGGAACTATTGCTGCAGGTGTTGCTAAAGCAAAAGCAGATATAATTTTAATTTCAGGACATAATGGTGGAACTGGTGCCACTCCACAAACAAGTGTTAAATATGTTGGTATTCCATGGGAAATGGGACTAACAGAGGCAAACCAAGTATTAACTTTAAACAAATTAAGACACCTAGTTACATTAAGAACAGATGGAGGAATTAAAACAGGAAGAGACGTTGTAATAGCTGCAATGATGGGAGCCGAAGAATTTGGTGTAGCAACAACAGCGCTAGTTGCAATGGGTTGTATTATGGTGAGACAATGTCATTCTAATACATGTCCAGTTGGAGTTTGTACTCAAGATGATGAATTAAGAAAAAAATTTACTGGCACTCCAGATAAAATAGTAAATCTATTTTCTTTTATAGCTCAAGAAGTTAGAGAAATTTTATCAAGTTTAGGATTTAAAAATTTAAATGAAGTAATCGGAAGAACAGATTTACTAAGACAAGTCAGTAAAGGATCACCGAATTTAGATGACCTAGATTTAAATCCTTTATTTGTTCAAGCTGATCCAGGCACAAACAAAAGATATTGTGAAACTCCTATAATAAATGAAGTACCAGATACTTTAGACCAAAAAATTTGGCCTGAGATAGAAAGTTTAATTAACAGAAAATTGCCGTTAGAAAATGTTTATTCAATTGAAAATACAGATAGAGCTGTTGGAACAAGAATTTCATATAATCTCTATAAAAAATTTGGAAATAATAAATTAGGGGAAAATACCTTTGCTATTAACTTTAAAGGTTCTGCTGGTCAATCTTTTGGTGCCTTCGGTGTTAAAGGACTTAAACTAATGTTAAAGGGAGATGCAAATGATTACGTTGCAAAAGGTCTATCAGGTGCATCTATCGTGATTAAACTTCGAGATGAAAGTAATTTAATTTCAAATGAAAATACTATTATAGGAAATACAGTCTTATATGGAGCAACATCAGGATATCTTTTTGCTGCTGGACAGGCAGGTGAAAGATTTGCTGTTAGAAATTCGGGTGCTACTGCAGTCATAGAAGGATGTGATTCAAATGGTTGTGAGTACATGACAGGTGGGTCAATAGTAATATTGGGAGATGTAGGCGATAATTTTGGAGCTGGTATGACTGGTGGTATGGCATTTATATATGACCCAAAAAGCCAGTTTGCAAAAAAAGCTAATCCCGAAACAATAGTTTGGCAAACACCCGAGACAGAATACTGGAAAAACTATCTAAAAGATTTAGTTCTAAAACACAATGAGGAAACTAATTCTAATTTATCAGCACAGATTATTGAAAATTTTGACGATGAAATTAAAAATTTCTTACAAGTTTGCCCTAAAGAAATGTTAAATAAATTAGAAAACCCTATTACAAATAAAAGTTTAGTTGGAAAAGCTAGTTAACTTTTTTGATTATAGATTTTAACTCTTTGCAAATAATATTTAAATTTTTTTTTGAAGAAAGGCTATGATCTCCATTTTTTATCAATAGTAGTTTTTTTTCTGCTTTAGGAAAAATTTTTAAAACTTTTCTTGAATACATTACTGGAACCACCTCATCCTTCTGCCCATGAACCATAGTTACAGGATTTGTATTATATAATTTTCTGTTAAGAACTTTATTGCTGGTTTTTTTACCATCTAAAATCAGCTGTTTTGTTATTAAATACTCATAATCACCATTTTTAATTTTTGAAATACCTTTTGTTAAAATTTCACTTTTCGTTTTTTTTGGAAATTTTTTCCACATAATTCTTGTAAGAAACTCAGGAGCAGATCCAATTCCTAAAAAACCTTTAATTTGTGAACTATAATATCTATGCATTAATAAAGAAATCCAGCCGCCCATACTAGATCCAATCAGTATAAAGTCATTCTTTTTAACTATTTTACTTATTGTAATTCTCGCATCATTTGACCATTTAGTGATGTTACCTCTTGTGAATTCTCCCGACGATCTTCCATGACCAAAGTATTCCAGAGCTAAAAATCCAAGTTTATTTTGAATAGAAAACTTTAAAAATTTCTTTGGTTTATCACCGTCAATATCAGATGCAAAACCAGGTAAAAAAACTACGTAAAGTTTTTTTTTATAATTATTTGCAATATATCTTAGTTTTTTATATTTAGAAATTCTTAGAAATTTATATTTTTTCATATAAAGTAATAAAGTTGACTAAGTTTATAATATTATTACCACATGCAGTCTAAATTAAAAGTCCTTCAAGTAATTCCTAAACTAGGTTACGGAGGAGCTGAAACCGGTTGTTATGATATTGCCCATTATTTACCAGAAAATAATGTTGGATCTTATTTAATAACAAGTGGTGGTGAATTATTAAAATTTATTGATAAAAAAAAAGTTAAAGTAATAAGACTCCCAGTTCAATCTAAAAATCCAATACTTATTCTTCTAAACTCTATAATTATTTCAATAATTGTTTTATTAAATGGTATTAATATTGTTCATGCTAGAAGCAGAGCTCCAGCCTGGTCATGTTTAATAGCAACAAAGATTACTAGAAGAAAATTTGTTACTACTTTCCATGGAACATACAATTTCAATAGCAATATAAAAAAATTTTATAACTCAGTTATGGTTAGATCAGATTTAATTATTGCAGGATCTAATTTTATATTTTCACATATTAAAGAAAACTATTCAGAATATTTATCTCATAGAAAAAAATTACTTTCAATTTTTCGTGGTATTAACACCGATTATTATGATGCTTCTACGACTCTAGAAGCTGATGAAGATAATCTGTTTAAATCTTGGGAATTGATTGTTGGTAAAAAAATAATTTTATTACCTGGAAGGCTTACTGCCTGGAAGGGCCAAGAAATGTTTTTAGAAGCTTTAAATAAAGTAAATATTCAATTAGGCAATGATGCATTTATTGCAGTTATTCTCGGTAATGATCAGGGGCGTGACCTTTACAAAAAAAAACTTATAAGACTTGTTGAGCAATATAGACTTACAAAACAAATTAGATTTATAGACCATTGTAAAAATATGCCTTTGGCATACAAAATTTCAGATATAGTGATTTCAGCATCAATAGAACCAGAAGCATTTGGTAGGGTATCAGTTGAAGCACAATCTATGCAGAAAATGATTATAGCTAGTAACTTAGGTGGATCTAATGAAACTGTAATAGATGGAAAAACTGGTATTTTATTTGAAGCAGGAAACTCTGATGAATTATCTGAAAAAATAATTAAAGTAATGAATATGGATCCTAATGAAATCAGTAAAATTGGTAATAATGGAAGAGAAAATGCATTAAAAAAATTTAATGTTGAAAAAATGTGTTTTTCTACTTATTCAGAATACAAAAAACTATTTAATTAATGCCTAATATTACATTACCAGACGGAAAAAAAATTAATTTTGAAAAAAGTATTTCGGGATTTGAAGTTGCAGAAAAAATTAGCAAATCTCTGTCAAAACAAGCCTTGCTTATAAGTGTTGATGGAGAATTAAAAGATTTAAATCATAGTATTTCAAAAGATTCTTCAATTAAGATATTTACATCAAAAGATAAAGAAGGTTTAGAGACCATAAGACATGATACTGCTCATATACTAGCTATGGCAGTTCAAGAATTATTTCCAGGGACACAGGTTACAATAGGGCCAGTTATCGAAGATGGATTTTATTACGATTTTGCGAGAAAAGAACCTTTTACAACAGAAGATTTAGAAAAAATTGAAAATAAAATGAGAGAAATAGTAGATCGAGATGAAAAAACTTACAGAGAGGTTTGGAAAAGAAGTGATGCAATTGAACATTTTAAAAAAAAGGGAGAAATATATAAAGCTGAGATAATAGAAAGTATTCCAGAGGGAGAAGATGTGTCTTTATATTTTCATGGAGATTGGCATGATTTATGCAGAGGCCCACATTTAAGTTCAACTGGTAAAATTGGAAAATATTTTAAATTAACAAAGGTCTCAGGTGCCTACTGGAGAGGCGACTCTAATAACGAAATGTTACAAAGAGTATATGGAACAAGTTGGTCTACTCAAAAAGAATTAGATGATTATTTAAATAGAATTGAAGAGGCTGAAAAAAGAGATCACAGAAAAATTGGAAAAGAAATGGATTTATTTCATTTCAGAGAAGAAAGTCCCGGATCTGTATTTTGGCATCAAAAAGGGTGGAGCCTATTCCAAAAACTTATTTCATATATGAGAATGAAGCAAGAAACAGCAGGGTATCAAGAAATAAATACTCCAGAAATATTAGATCGCTCACTCTGGGAGAAATCTGGTCATTGGGAAAAATTTGGCGCCAATATGTATACTTCTACTACACCTGATGAAAAAGTATTTGCAATAAAACCGATGAATTGTCCAGGTTGCGTACAAGTTTTTAATCAAGGTTTAAAAAGTTATCGAGATTTACCACTTAAAATGTCAGAATTTGGAAAGGTTCATAGATATGAACCTTCAGGCGCGCTTCATGGATTGTTAAGAGTTAGAGCTTTCACCCAAGATGATGCACATATTTTTTGTACAGAAGAACAAATTACCGAAGAATGTTTAACTGTAACTAATTTAATTTTGGAAATTTATAAAGATTTAGGCTTTGAAGAAGTAATTTTAAAATATTCTGATAGACCAGAATTAAGAGTTGGTGACGATCAGGTTTGGGATAAATCAGAGGCTGCTTTATTAGAAGCAATTAAAGCAACAAAATTAGAATATTCTATTAATAAGGGTGAAGGCGCTTTTTATGGTCCAAAAATAGAATTTGTTTTGAGAGATGCTATTGGTAGAGATTGGCAATGTGGAACACTGCAAGTAGATTTAAATTTGCCAGGTAGATTAGGCGCTTCATTTGTAGATAGTGATGGAAACAAAAAAGTTCCTGTAATGCTTCACAGAGCATTGTTTGGATCTTTAGAAAGGTTTATTGGAATTTTAATTGAAAATTATTCTGGAAAATTACCTTTTTGGCTTTGTCCTATACAAACAATAGTTATTCCCATCTCAAGTGATTTTGATGATTATGCAAAAAAAGTAAACAGTCAATTAAAAAAAGTAGGACTTTCTTCTGAAGTAGATTTAAAAAATCACAATTTAAATTATAAAATTAGAGAACATTCATTAACCAAAGTCCCTATGCTACTTATATGTGGAAAAAAAGAAGTTGACAGCAACACAGTAACTATTAGAAGATTGGATTCTAAAAAACAAGAAACTATGGATTTAAAAGAATTCTTAAAAAAATACTCTGCTCTTAACAAAGCACCTTCAATTTAGTGGCAGATTTTAAACAAAACTACTTTCAGAAAAGAACTAAACCTAGGGGCCCAAGAACAAATCAAAGAATAACTTCGCAAGATGTTCAAGTTATTGCGAGTGATGGTGATAATTTAGGTATTCTAAATTTACAAGATGCAATTAATAGAGCCAAAGAAGAAGGTTTAGATTTAATTGAGATAGCACCAAACGCAAAACCTCCCGTATGTAAAATTATGGATATGGGAAAATATAAATATGATGCACAAAAAAAAGCTAATAAGGCAAAAAAAAAACAAAAGAAGATAGAATTAAAAGAAATTAAATTAAGACCTGTTACGGAAGTTCACGATTATACCTTTAAAATAAAAAATGCACAAAAATTTATTGCAAAAGGAGATAAGGTTAAATTTACAATTAGATTTAAAGGAAGAGAGCTACAACACTCTAGTTTGGGCAATGAGTTAATGGATAAGATCAAACAAGATATGGAGTCTGTAGGTCGTGTCGAACTACAACCAAAGTTCGATGGCAAGCAAATGATCATGGTTATTCAGCCTTTATAAGCTATATTTGTAGTTGTAAATTAATTACAATATTTGTATAACCCCTCAAAAATTATGCCTAAATTAAAAACAAAAAGTTCAGCTAAAAAAAGATTTAAAATTTCAGCCAAAGGAAAAGTTATAACTGCTCAAGCTGGAAAAAGACATGGTATGATCAAACGAACCAATTCACAGATTAGAAAGCAAAGAGGTACAACGGTAATGTCAAAACAAGATGGTAAGATTGTAAAATCTTATATGCCGTATAACCTAAGAGGATAATATGGCTAGAGTTAAAAGAGGTGTTACAAGTAGAGCAAAACATAAGAAAGTTTTAAAAGCTGTTAAAGGTCAATGGGGAAGAAGAAAAAACACTATTAGAGTTGCAAGACAGGCTATGGAAAAAGCCATGCAGTATGCCTACAGAGATAGAAGAAATAAAAAAAGAGATTTTAAATCACTTTGGATACAGAGAATAAATGCTGGTGTTAGATCTGAGGGATTAACTTATTCTAAATTTATAAATGGCCTTAACAAAACAGGCATTAAAATTGATAGAAAAATTCTAGCTGAAATTGCTTACGATAATCCAGAAGCATTTAAAACTATAGTTAAAAAAGCTCAGTCAGCATTAAATTAATTTTCATTGTTGTTTTTCTAGAGTTAACAAATATTCTACGAATATGTCCGATATAAAAAAAATTAAAGATGAATATTTAAACAAATTAGACAATGATTTAAATATAGAAAGTGTAAATCAGATTAAAACACAGTTATTTGGTAAAAATGGGCAAATTTCTAATTTTTTTAAAACTTTAGGATCTTTGCCAACTGATGACAGAAAAACATTTGCATCAGAATTAAATTCTATAAAAGATGAACTACAAGAAAAAATAAATTCTAAACTTAGAGAAATCGAAACAAAAGAAATTAATTCTAAACTTGTCAATGAGAAAGTAGACGTAACTTTGCCTGAAAGAGAAATTAATCAAGGAAAAATACATCCTGTTTCACAAGTAATAGACGAGATATCCTCAATATTTTCTGAAATTGGTTTCAGTGTTGAGGAGGGTCCAGATATAGAGAACGAACATTATAATTTTACTGCATTAAATACACCTGATAATCATCCAGCGAGAGATATGCATGATACTTTTTATTTAGATAACAATAAGGAATTATTATTAAGAACTCATACATCACCAGTACAAGTAAGAACAATGTTAAATGGCAAACCCCCATTTAAAATTATTGCTCCAGGTAGAACATATAGATCTGACAGTGACCAAACTCATTCCCCAATGTTTCATCAAGTTGAAGGACTTCATATTGATAAGAATATTAATATGGGCCATCTAAAAGGATGTCTAAACTATTTTATAAAATCATTTTTTGAAGTGGACAAAATCAAAATGAGATTTAGACCAAGCCACTTTCCTTTTACCGAGCCATCTGCAGAGGTAGATATTGGTTATGAAATAAAAGATGGAAAAATAGTTATTGGTGAAGGAGATAAGTGGTTAGAAATTCTAGGTTGTGGCATGGTACATCCAAATGTGCTTAAAAATGTAAAAGTAAATCCAGATAAATACCAGGGTTATGCTTTTGGTATCGGAATAGATAGGCTTGGAATGCTCAAGTATGGAATAAATGATTTAAGAGCTTTTTTTGAGACTGACTATAGGTGGCTTAACCATTTTGGCTTTGACCCATTGGATGTTCCATCAAATTATAGAGGCCTTAGTAGATGAAATTTACAATTGATTGGCTAAAAGAACATCTAGATACAAAAATACAAGATAATGGTTTAGTTGAAAAGTTAACAGATATTGGGCTTGAAGTTGAAAGTTATGAAAACTTAAATTCTAATTTAGACAATTTTAAAGTAGCAAAAATAATTACTGCTGAACAGCACCCAAATGCTGATAGACTTAGAATCTGCGATGTTGATATTGGCCAGGAAAATACTGTTAAAGTAGTATGTGGAGCACCAAATGCTAAAAAAGATCTTTTAACTGTTTACGCAGGTCCAGGATCAATAATTCCAAAAAATAATATTAAACTTACAGTTAGTAAGATCAGAGGAGTAACTTCTTATGGAATGTTATGCTCAGAGTCTGAATTGAATTTATCAGATGAAAGCGAAGGAATAACAGAACTAAAAACAACTAATTACTCTGATAAAATAGGCGAAAATTTTTTTAAAAATAAAAGCGAAAAAGTTGTAGATTTATCAATCACTCCTAATCGTCCTGATTGTTTGGGGGTAAGAGGTATTGCTAGAGATCTTGCAGCTGCTGGAGCTGGTAAATTAAAAAAAATTTCTAACAAAAATATTAAAAAAAATGGATCTCAAACAATCAAAGTTTCAATTACAAAAGAGAAAAATCAAGGTTGTACCGTATTTGGTAGTTGCTTAATCACAGATGTTACAAATAAAGAAAGTCCAAAATGGCTGAAAGAAAAAATTATTTCACTTGGTCAAAAACCAATTTCAGCAATTGTTGATATTACAAATTATGTTATGTTAGACTTAAATAGACCTCTTCATGCATATGATGCAGATAAAATTGATCAAGAAATTATAGTAAGAAATTCAAAAAAGGGTGAAACTTTTCAAGCCCTTGATAACAAAGAGTATAAATTAGGTGATGATATGTGTGTTATTTCTGATAAATCTGGAGTTTTAGGCTTGGGTGGAGTGATTGGAGGCACACGTACTGGAACTGAAATTAACACTAAAAATATTTTATTAGAATCTGCCTATTTTATTCCTAGATCAATTAGAAAAACGTCAAAATTATTAAATATTGACACTGATGCAAAATTCAGATTTGAAAGAGGAATTGATCCTGGATCGATCGAATTAGGATTGTCAAAAGCTGCAGAATTAATATCTGAGATTTGTGGTGGCAAAATAAGTAATTTTGATATTCAAAAAACTGATAAGCATGAAAAAAATAAAATTAAATTCAATGTCTCTTTATTTGAAAAAATAACTGGTTTTAAAGTAGATGATAATGAGATCATAAAAATTTTAACTGATCTAGGATTTGAGGTCTCTAAGAAGAAATTAGAATTAGATTTAAAAATACCGACCTGGAGACCCGATATTATTCAACCAATTGATATAGTTGAAGAAATAGTAAGAATAAAAGGATATAATAACATAGAAACCTTAGAGCCTGAAAAAACTAAAATAAAAGATACATTAAATAAACAACAGAAACTCTTTCACTTTCTACAACGATCTGTAGCATCAAAAGGCTATTTTGAGACTGTAACTTGGTCATTTACAGACTCGAAAATAAATAATCTTTTTAAAGAAAATCTTAAAGAAATAAAAATAGTAAATCCAATAAGCTCAGACTTAGATGTTTTAAGAAATTCGATTTTCACAAATTTAACTTTTTATTTAAAGAAAAATTTAGATAGAGGATTTAAAGATATTTCGCTATTCGAAATTGGGCCAATTTTTAAGAATAGCAAGCCAGGTGAGCAACTGACAGTTATAGGGGCAATTAAATCAGGAAAAGTATCAAGGTTAAATTGGAACGAAAAAGAACGACCGGTTGATGTCTTTGATGTAAAAAAGGATGTAATTCAGACATTAGTCGAAGCTGGATATGAGAGGAAAAGTTTATTTATAAGAGATAAATCTCCCTCATACTATCATCCAGGCAAAGCTGGCTCGGTCTATCTTGATAAGGATGATATTGAACCTGTTGCTTATTTTGGAGATATACATCCAAATATTGTTAAAAAACTTGACATAAAAACTGAAGGTCTAGTAGGTTTTGAAATTTATCTTGATCATTTAAAAGAAAATAAAATTAAACTCAAAGATCAAAAACCTAATTTTGAGTACTCTGACTATCAAAAATCAGAAAGAGACTTTGCCTTTATAGTTGATAAAAATTTTAAAGCACAAGATTTGATTGAAATTATATCATCAGTTGACCAAAATTTAATAAGGTCAATTAAAATCTTTGATATTTATGAAGGTGAAAATATTCCGGATGATAAAAAGTCAATAGCTATAAACGTTATAATTCAATCATCTGAAAAAACACTAGAAGACAGCGATCTTGAAAAAATTAATAAATTAATTATTTCAACTGTAGAAACTAAGTCTGGGGCAAAAATTAGATCCTAAATGTCTACAGAAATCGATAATATAAGAAATTTTGCAATCATTGCTCACATTGATCACGGTAAGTCAACTATTGCTGATAGAATTATACATAGATGTGGTGGGTTGACAGATAGAGAAATGAAGTCACAGGTTTTAGACTCCATGGATATTGAAAGAGAGAGAGGAATAACAATAAAAGCTCAAACAGTAAAATTAAATTATAAATCAAAAGATGGAAAAAATTATATCCTTAACATTATAGATACCCCAGGCCACGTTGATTTTAGTTATGAAGTTAGTAGATCTTTATATGCTTGTGAGGGTTCGATATTAATTGTAGATAGTACTCAAGGTGTAGAGGCTCAAACTTTAGCAAATGTTTATCAAGCCCTCGACATAAATCATGAAATAATTCCAGTTTTAAATAAAATTGATTTACCAGCTTCTGATATAGATAGAACAAATAAACAAATAGAAGATGTGATAGGTATCGATACCGCCAATGCTGTACCTTGTTCTGGAAAAACAGGCGAAGGTATTGATGAAATTTTGGAACAAATTATTCAAACTTTACCAGGACCAAAAGGTGAAAAAGATCAAAAACTTAAGTGTTTATTAGTAGATAGTTGGTATGACACTTATTTAGGAGTAGTTATTTTAGTAAGAGTTATTGATGGGAAAATAAAAAATAATATGAAAATCAAAATGATGTCTACTAATCAGGAGTATTTAGTTGAAAAAGTTGGAGTATTTACACCTAAACCAAAAGATATAGACGAGCTTAATTCAGGGGAAATTGGATTTATAACAACTGGAATAAAAGTTTTATCAGAAACAAAAGTTGGAGATACTATTTGTGATGCAGCTAAGCCATTATCAGAATCATTACCTGGTTTTAAGCCAAGTAAGCCAGTGGTTTTTTGTGGATTATTTCCGGTTGATAGCTCTGAGTATCAGAAATTAAAAGATGGATTAGCCAAATTAAAATTAAATGATTCTAGTTTTTCTTTTGAGCCCGAGTCTTCTTCAGCTTTAGGGTTGGGTTTTAGATGTGGTTTTTTAGGATTGTTACATTTAGAAATTGTTACTGAAAGACTAGAAAGGGAATTTGATATTAATCTATTAACTACAACTCCAGGAGTTGTATATAAGATCCATATGAACAATGGAGAGATAAAAGATCTTCAAAATCCATCAAGTTTACCAGATCCTACTTTTATAAAATTTATTGAAGAACCATGGATCAAAGCAACAATTATTACACCAGATCAGTACTTAGGACCTATAATAAAAATATGCCAGGATAAGAGAGGGATACAAACAAACTTGAGTTATTCTGGAAATAGAGCTGTTGTAAATTATGAATTACCTTTGAATGAAGTTGTTTTTGATTTTAATGATAGATTAAAATCAATGACAAGTGGATATGCAAGTTTTGATTATGAAATAATTGGCCATAGAGAGGGAGATCTTGTTAAAATGGGCATTCTTGTAAATACAGAACCAGTTGACGCTTTAGCTATGATGATACATAAAGATTTTGCTCAAAAAACCGGAAGAGAGGTGTGTGAAAAATTAAAAGACTTAATACCTAGACATAATTTTATGATACCAGTTCAAGCAGCAATAGGTGGAAAGATTATCGCAAGGGAAACAATTAAAGGTTTTAAAAAAGATGTTTTAACAAAAATTCATGGTGGTGGAGCAACAGATAGAAAAAGAAAGTTACTTGAAAAACAGAAAAAAGGAAAAGCAAGGGCTAAACAATTTGGAAAAGTTGAGATTCCTCAAGAGGCGTTTATAGGAGTTCTTAAAATATCTAAAGAAAAATGAAAAACATTGGTAAAAATTTTATTAAGAAAATTAATGAAAACTATATTAGAGACAAAGAGATGTATAAAGGAGTGCAAGGTTTTCATTGGGATTATGTAAATACAAGAAAAAACCTTTTTACCAATTCTAGACTAAATAACTTTCTTAAAAACGATTTAGGATATGGGCTTTCAAGATCAAACGCCAAAATAGATAAAAAAAAATTATTAAACTTTATTTTAAATTCAAAAATATCCAAAAATTTTTTAAAAAAAAATTTACCTCAAAAAAATATTGGAAATTTCAAAAATCCACTCATTTTTAATAAAAAATATTGTAACAATAATGATTTATTCTATATCGATTGGTTTTTAGAACTTCAAAAGTTTATAAAAAAAAAAACTTTTAAACATATCTGCGAGATTGGAGGTGGATATGGCGGACTTGCAAGAGTTTTATTAAATAACTTTAAATGTAAATATTTTTTAATTGATTTACCAGAAACAAATATTTTATCAGCTTTCTATTTAAAAAATTTTTTTCCAAAGAAAAAATTTATATTTAGCCAAGATCTTGAGAGGGGAATCACAAATGAAATTATAAAAAAAAATGATATTTTTATACTTACACCTGATAAAATTGATATACTAAATATAAAATTTGATTTTTTCATTAATGCAAGGTCGATGATGGAAATGAAAAAAAAAGATATTTTAAAATATTTTAATTTTATGCAAAGAAATGCAAATTCTTCATGTTTATTTTTGAATATTAATAGGTATTTTTCTTATCATTCAGGTGAGCAAAATTATTTCTATAAATATCCATATGATAAATATTGGAAAGTACTCAAATCAAAACAAACAAATTTTGAAAAACATATTCATCTTGTCTTATCAAAAAGAACAAATATAAAAAATAGTAGTATTGAAAAGATGAAATCAATAGTAATGAAAAACAAAAAATATAATCCTACCACATTGCAAAAATTGATTTCAATTAGAAGAAATTACGTTAATAAAAAATTTATTATTAACTTTTTCAAGGAGAGGTGGCCGAGGGGTTGAAGGCGCACGCTTGGAAAGCGTGTATAGGGGAAACTCTATCATGGGTTCGAATCCCATTCTCTCCGCCATTAATTTCTGATCTAAAAATGGCATTTATTCAAAAAAAAATAAAAATAGAAACTTTTTTTAAAATATCTAACATTATCGTTGATAATGCTCACTTATTTAAGCTTAAAGTCATAAGACATTTTATTTAAAATTTCAAAAATGGTATAAAACATACTTCCTTATAAAAAATTAATGACAAAAAATAATACAAATACTTATCAAGCAGACTCCATTAAAGTTTTAAAAGGTCTAGAAGCGGTAAGAAAAAGACCCGGTATGTATATCGGTGACACAGATGACGGAACCGGTTTGCATCATATGGTCTATGAAGTTGTAGATAATTCCATTGATGAGGCATTAGCAGGTCATTGTAAAAAAATTGAGGTAAGTATCAATTCTGATGGGTCGATTACAGTTGAGGATGACGGTAGAGGTATACCAGTCGATTTTCACAAAGAAGAAAAAAAATCAGCAGCTGAAGTTATAATGACACAATTACATGCTGGTGGTAAATTCGATCACGATTCCTATAAAGTTTCAGGAGGCCTGCATGGTGTTGGAGTTTCAGTTGTTAATGCTCTTTCACAAAAATTAGAATTATATGTTGAAAGAGATGGAAAAAAACATTTTGTCGAGTTTATAAATGGTGAAACTAAAATACCACTAAAAGTAACAGGTAAGTCAAAAAATACTGGAACAAAAATCAATTTTTTACCTTCCAAAGATATTTTCTCATCTACAAAATTTAGTTTTTCAATTATTCAAAAAAGAATGCGTGAATTAGCCTTTTTAAATAAAGGAATAAAAATTATAATCAATGATCTAACTCAAAAAAAAATAAAAACTAATGAATTTAAATTTGAGGGTGGCATAAATGAGTTTGTCGAATTTTTAGATGAAAAAAGAGAAAAATTAAAAAATAAGAATGATAACGACTTGTTTAGAAAGCCTATTTATATCGAGGGAATAAAAAGTAATATTGATGTTCAATGTTCATTAAAATGGAATGCAGGATATAATGAGGATGTGTACCCCTATACTAATAATATTTATCAAAAAGATGGAGGAACTCATCTTTTAGGATTTAGAAGTGCATTAACTAGAGTTGTAAACAAATATGCATCAGAGCAAAATTTATTGAAAAAAAGTAAAGTTTTACTGTCTGGAGATGACGTTAAAGAAGGTTTGACATGCGTTCTTTCTGTAAAAATCCCCGATCCTAAATTTTCTTCTCAGACAAAAGACAAATTAGTTTCCTCGGAAGTAAGAAACATTGTTGAAGGCATAGTTAATGAAAAACTGTCAATTTGGTTTGATCAAAACCCATCTGTTTCTAAAATAATTTTAACAAAAATAATTCAGGCTGCAGTTGCAAGAGATGTTGCTAAAAGAGCAAGAGAAAACGTTAGAAGAAAAGGGGCTTTAGAGCTCACTGGATTGCCTGGAAAATTAGCAGATTGTCAAAATTCAAAACAAGAAGGAACAGAATTATTTATTGTTGAGGGAGACTCAGCAGGAGGATCGGCTAAACAGGGAAGAAATAGAGAGTACCAAGCAGTACTACCATTGAGGGGAAAAATTTTAAATACATATACTGAGATGAATGGGTCTAAAAAAAATGGAAATCAAAGTGACATAAGAACAAAATCTTTATCAAAGATGATTTCTTCTAATGAAATTGTTACATTGATAAATGCTCTCGGATTAGATCCCAAAACAGAAGAAATAAACCTCGAGGATTTAAGATATGGAAAAATTATAATCATGACAGATGCAGACGTAGATGGTTCACATATTAGAGCGTTACTTTTAACTTTTTTTAATAATATCCCTTTTAATAAATTAATAGAAAAAGGTCATGTCTATTTAGCCCAACCACCTCTTTTTAAAGTAAATAAGGGCTCCAAAGGCATTTACATAAAAGATGAAAAGGATCTTGAAAATTATATTATCAAGAATTGTAAGGATATAAAAAAAGTTAAAAAAAATTCTAAAGAATTTGATAAAATTATTCAATTAGAGAAATCTAAATTAAATATTCAACGATTTAAAGGACTGGGAGAAATGAACCCTGAAGAATTATGGAATACTACTTTAAATCCAGAGACCAGAAATTTACTTCAAGTTCAATATTCAAAAAATCTTCAAAAAGATCAAAACCTTATACAAACATTAATGGGTAACGATGTTGCTTCGAGAAAAGACTTTATTGTTGATAACGCTATAAATGTCATTAATTTAGATATTTAATTAATGGAAGTAAGTAGCAATTCCAAATCAACATACCTAAATAAAATTACATACGTTAATTTAAGATGGATAGGTGTAATAGGTCAATTTATTACTATAAATGCTGTTGCTTTCTTATTTAAATTTGAATTCAATTTTTTACTAGCAAATATTATAGTTTTCCTAGGTGCTTTAAGTAACATTTTCCTATTTTATTTTTTTAAAAAAAATCAGCTTCATGAAAAAATATCTTTAACCTTTCTTACCCTTGATATTATACAATTAAGTTTTTTGCTTTATTTAACTGGTGGTACCATAAATCCATTCTCAATATTCCTAATAATACCAAGTATATTTGCCTCAAATAGCTTAAGCATTAGAACAAACATTTTATTAATAATTTTGACAATATCTTCAATTATTCTTCTTACTTTCTATCATCAAGAATTACCTTCACCATTAAATGAATATATTTTTAGTAATTACTATTACTATTCAGTTCCTTTAGCGTTAATTATTGCACTTATTTTTCTAAATTTTTTTGCTTTAACGTTTGGAAATGAGTCAAAAGTCAGAAAAGATGCATTAGATAAGATTCAGGAAGTTATTTCTAAGGAGAACGAATTAGTTTCATTAGGTGGACAAGCTGCAGCGGCTGCTCATTCTTTAGGTACACCACTTTCTACAATTAAAATTATTTCTCAAGATTTGTATGACAATTTTAAAAATAATAAAGAATTAAAAAAAGATGTTGAATTACTTTTAAGCCAAGTTGATAGATGCAATATAATATTAAAAAAATTGTCTTTAAATCCTGTAGTTGAAGATGACTTTATAGATAAGGATATTACTCTGGAAAATTATGTGAAAGAAATTGTGAATTCTTTTGAAGAAATATCAGATAAAAATTTTATCATCAACACTGAGCAGAATTATAATTCTTTCGAAATTTCAAAATTAATTGAAGTTGTTTATGGCATAAGAAATTTTATTGGAAATGCAAATAAGTTTGCAAAAAAAAATATTTATATTTCAATAACGAGTGACAGCGAAAACTCTTCGATATCGGTCGAGGATGATGGTTCAGGATTTCCTAAAGACATATTAACCAAAATTGGAGATCCATATATAAAATCATTGCAATCTAAAAATAAATCAAGAGCAGGATTGGGTTTGGGAATATTTATAGGTAAAACTTTGTTAGAAAAAAATAAGGCAAAACTCTTAATTAGGAATTCAGAGACCAGAGGTGGTGCAGAAATTAAAATAGAGTGGTCTAATAAAGATTTAATTAGTCTTCAGTGAAGTTTTTTATTTTCAAATAGTCCACTTAATTGATCTATCATTACATCCCCCAGTTCTTGTACATCAGAAATTTTGATTGCTTTTTTATAATATCGAGATACATCGTGACCAATTCCTATAGCTAATATTTCTACTTCACTTTTATTCTCAATAAATTTAACAATTTTTTTCAAATTTTTTTCTAAAAAGTCTCCTGAATTTACTGACAATGTTGAGTCATCTACTGGTGCTCCATCTGAAATAACCATAAGGATTTTTCTTTCTTCTTTTCTTTTTTTTAATCTATTAAATGCCCACGTTATAGCTTCACCATCTATATTTTCTTTTAATAAACCCTCTTTTAGCATCAAACCCAAATTCTTTTTTGATTGCCTCCAATGAGAATCAGCACCTTTATAAATTATATGTCTTAAATCATTAAGTCTTCCTGGATTTTTTGTTTTACCCAATCTATTCCACTCCTGGCGACTTTTACCACCTTTCCAATTTTTCGTTGTAAAACCAAGTATTTCAACTTTAACTGAGCATCTTTCTAAGGTTCTGGATAAAATATCAGCACATATTGCAGCTATTGTTATTGGCCTACCTCTCATTGAGCCAGAGTTGTCAATTAAAAGTGTCACGATTGTATCTTTAAAGTCTAGATCTTTTTCTTTTTTAAATGAGAGAGAATTATATGGATCAATAATTATTCTAGGCAGTTTTGAACTATCTAATAATCCCTCTTCTAGATCGAATTCCCATGATCGATTTTGTTTTGCCATCAATTGTCTTTGCAATTTGTTTGCTAACTTAGTAATTAAATCTTGAAAACTTGTAAGTTGTTGGTCCAAATTTTTTCTAAGTTTTTGAATTTCTTCAGCTGTATCTAGACTTTCTGCTTTAGCAACTTCATCAAATTCAGTAGTAAATATTTTATATTCTTTATCGCTTATACTTAAATTTTTTTTTTGTATAACATTTTCTGACTCGGCATCCTCATTATTCTCACTACCAAGTTGGTCTTCAAGTCTAAACTCATTAACATCATCCTCGCTATCCATCCCTTGGCTTATATTTTCATCTTCGCTTGTTTTGCTAGAGTCATTATTATCTTTGTCATCATTGTTATTAGAATTATTTTTATCTTGTGTATCATCATTTTCTTCATTTTCTTTTTCAGTTGTGTCATCATTTTCAAATATATCCATACCTTCTAAAATTTCAGAAAATTTAGCATTATACACTTCCTGATTTTCTAGATTTTGTTTTAAAAATTCAAAGTGTTTCTCTATTGACTTATTAAAATCTTTCTCCCAAAATTTAAGAATTTCTTTATTTTCTTGATATAATTCGACATCAAAAAATTTATTTGTCATATAAATTTCAAAAGCATCAATTATATTTGTATCTTCTTTTTTTGTTATTTTTTCTTGTTTAAAATGTTGAAGTCTATTTTTATAATTATCTTTAAAATTTTTGGATATTCCTTTTAACATCTCTGAGCCAAGTAATTCATATCTTACTTTTTCTGCTAGTTGATAGAGTGTTCTGCAAGAGGGATTTTGTGGATTGTTTTTATCCAATAATTTTCTATTTGAAAATCTTATTTTTAAAGCTTCAGAGTCTGTTTCAGCCCTAAGTTTTTTAAATTGATTCTTATCATTAATATTGTCAATTTCCCCAATATCATAAACTTTTTTGTCGTCTTTTTTATTTTTAACAACTTTATAGTCATCTGAAATTACTTTGTAAGTTGATAAAAGGGCTTGTTTGAATTTTTCTTTAATACTATCTTCTTTGTTCATCAAATTTGAATATTAATCATTGATTCTGGCAGTTCATCCCCAAAACATCTTTGATAATATTCAGCAATAGTATTTTTTTCAGCATCATCACATTTGTTTAAAAATGTTACTCTAAATGCATATCCGATATCTTTAAAAATTTCAGAATTTTCTGCCCAATGTAAAACTGTTCTAGGACTCATTACTGTAGATATATCACCTGCCATAAATCCTTTTCTTGTAAGTGAAGCAACTTTTATCATGTTTGAAACTTGTTCTTTACCTTTAGGATTATTTAGATTTTTGTTCTTACCTAATATAATTTCCATTTCTTTATCTAAACTAAGATAGTTTAATGTAGATACAATATTCCATCTATCCATTTGTCCCTGATTAATTTGTTGTGTCCCATGATATAATCCGGTTGTATCACCTAGTCCCACAGTATTTGTTGTTGCAAAAAGCCTAAAAAATTTATTTTGTTTAATTACTTTATTTTTATCTAATAGAGTAAAGCTACCTTCTGACTCAAGTACTCTCTGAATAACGAACATTACATCTGGTCTTCCAGCGTCATATTCGTCAAAAACTAAGGCCACAGGATTTTGAATTGACCAAGGCAATATTCCTTCTTTAAATTCAGTTACCTGTTTACCATCTTTGATTACAATTGAATCTTTACCTATTAAGTCAATCCTACTTACATGACTATCAAGATTAATTCTTATGCAAGGCCAGTTTAATCTCGCAGCAATTTGTTCGATGTGAGTTGATTTTCCAGTTCCATGGTATCCTTGAATTAAAACTCTTTTGTTAAAAGAAAATCCTGACAAGATAGCTAACGTTGTATCTTTATCAAACTTATAAGTTTTGTCGATTTCTGGGACGTACTCACTTGATTTTGAAAATGCATCAACTTCCATGTCACTTTCGATACCAAAAGTTTGCTTAACAGATAACTTGATGTCAGGGGTATGGTTAATATTTGGTGTCAATTTTGTCCTTATATGTATTTTTTAATTGAGTGTAAGCCAACGTTATTACTTTAAGCTTGTCTTCAAATTTTTTATTTCCAGAATTCATATCAGGGTGAAATTTTTTGACAAGCTTTTTAAATTTTTCTTGAACTTTTTCCCATTTTAATCCAACACTAATCCCTAATATATTAAAGGCTTTTAAATCGTTGTTATTAAATTTAAATTTATTCATATTATTAAAGTCATTATTAAATTTAAATTTATCCATCTCATCTTTTAAAGCATTACTCCAAAGAACTTTGAAGAAATTATCAGATGAACTAAAACTTTGTGTCGGTTTGTGCCAAGTCATGTCAGACCTTAAAAAATCTATTATTTGTTGATCACTCATACCTGTAAAATAATTCCAACTTTTATTAAATTCTTTAACATGGTTTAAACATAGTAATCTATAATCTTTGCTATTATCTCTTTCTTTAGGTGCCTTAAAAAGACCTTCCTCCGAGCAATTATTCCAATCACAAATATTTTTCATGATATATAATACTTTATAGAATGAACATTAATCAACTAATTGAAACTATAGAAAAAAAAATTTTGTCGCAGGATTGTATTTCAAAAGTTTATATAGAGGACAAGTCATTCTTACATAAAAATCACAAATCTAATGAGGATGGAAAATTTCATATTGCTCTTTCAATTGAGTCTGATGAGTTAAAGAATAAAAGTAAATTATACTCAACAAGGTTTATTTACAAAATTTTAGATGATGAATTAAAAAAATATATTCATTCGTTGCAAATCAAATTAATTTAAACTACTAGATAAATATTCTTTTAAATTTGTTGGTTTAATCTGAAAGTCAATTATTATTTTTCCAAAATCTTTCACTAAAACTAAGTTAATATTATTTGAATTATTTTTCTTATCACTTCTCATATAATTCATAATTTTAGACACATGTCTTTTTTTAAACAATTTTTCAATTTTTGGTTTCATCCCGATCCTATAAATATGATTTAAAATAATATTAAATTTTTGTTTTGATAAAATTTTTCTTTTAAAACTGAATTCAACTGCATTTTTAATACCTAAAATTACAGCTTCTCCATGATTTAATTTTTTAGAAAAACCTAAAGTAGACTCATAAGCATGAGCAAAGGTATGACCTAAATTTAATACCTTTCTATAGTTCTTCTCTTTCTCATCTTTTTCTACAACTCTTTTTTTTAAATTACAGCTTTTAATTATAGATCTTTCAATGAAAGGTGATTTTAATTTTAAAATTTTTTTTAAATTTTTGTCCAAATAGAGAAAATTATTAAAATTATCTATAATACTACTTTTTAATATTTCAGCATATCCACAAATAATTTCTCTTTCCGGTAAAGAAGCCAAAATATTCATGTCAGAAACAACTAAATCAGGTTGATAAAAACTTCCAATCAAATTTTTTCCAAATTTATTATTTACACCTGTTTTGCCTCCTATGGATGAATCTACTTGAGCAAGTAAAGTTGTGGGAATATTTACAAATTTCATGCCTCTTTTAAATGTACTGGATGCAAATCCAACTATATCTCCAATAATTCCTCCACCAAAAGAAATAACGCAATCTTCTCTATTAAACCTATTTTCAAATAAAACTTTATGAATTTTTTCAATTGTTCTATAATTCTTATTTTTTTCTGATGCCGTAATTTCTATTTTAACAAGTTTATTTGTTTTTAACTTTTTGTATAAGAGTCTTTTAAACTTATGAGGAATATTTTTATCTGTAACGACTAAACATTTATCAAATTTTAGACGGTTAGACTTTAAAATTTTATCAATTTTACCAAGTAAATCTCTTCCAATTACAATTGAGTAGTTCTTATTGCTAGTTTTAATATAAATTTTATTTGTATTCATAAATTTCTAATATCTTATTTATAATTTCAACTTTGTCTAATTTATCACAATTAATCCTGTAACTAGATAAACTATAAAATTTTGACCTTTCTTTTATTAAATTATTAATTTGACCCTTTGTAAGATTAATTGCCAACGGTCTTTTCTTACTCTTATATATTCTTTTTATTATTGTTTCATTTTTCCAATCTAGCCAAAAAGATAAACAATTTTTTTTACACATTTTTCTGATTGAGGTATTTATAAAACCGCCTCCACCTAAGGATATTACAGAATTTTCTAAACTTAGAAATTTTAAGGATATTTTTTCTTCAATTTTACGAAAATAATCTTCTCCATATTTAGTAAAAATTTCTGATATTTTAGAATCCTCACTTTCTTCAATTTTTTGATCAATATCAATAAATGTTAAATTTAATTTTTTTGACAAAATTTTACCAATTGATGATTTTCCAGATCCCATCATTCCAATTAATACAATATTTTTATTTGATTTCATGAGTTTCTATATTGAAAAAACACAAATATGTCTTATTTTGAAATTATTAAATTATATGCAATTTACAAAAAATACAAGTAAAGACAAAATTTTTAGCTTAGGGACAATTTTAAAAATTATAATAGCCATTTTGATAATTGTATTTGGTGTTATTGTAATCAACCAGATTAATTTGCCCGCTCCAGACAAACAAATTGAAAAAATTTTACCAAATGAAAACTTCAAAACAATTAAGTAAAATTTTAATTTCTGCTTCTTTTTTTTTGTTTGTTCTATCTGCCCAGGCTCAGGAAGTTAAAGAGATTTGGTCAGAAATTGAAAAAAAAGAGATTAACAATACTCAATCGACAAATAATTTAGGTACATCTGGTAATACAGACCAGCTTGAAGGTATCAAAATAAAACTTTCTGATGAGAATATTGTAGTTGACCAAAATTTAGATAATTCTAATATTTTGTTGGCTGGATTATTTGATCCTGATGACAACGATCTAAACCTTGATATGTGGTCAAAAACAGATGGAGTAAAAATTAAAAAGTTATTAGAAAAAATACAGTCTAAAAATTTATCAAGTTTTTCTGAAAGATTAATGGATGTAGCATTATTAACAAACTCTTATATTCCAAATCAAAACTTTTCATTACATGAATTTGAAAATTTCACACTTGACCATCTGATTAAAAAAAAAGATTTTGATTTAGTTGAGGAATTTATTCAAAAAAATTCGTCAATAAAAGATAAAGAAAGACTTATAAAACACGTAGCTAATTATTACTTATCTTTAAACAAAATAGAAAATTCATGCACTGCTATTGATAGTTTAAGTTTAATAACTGATGAATACTTAACATATTTCAAAATTTATTGTTTAATAACTCAGAATAAAAAAGATGAAGCTCAGCTATTGTTTGATCTTAACTCTGAGCTAGATACTCTGAATGACTTTTTTGTTAGAAAGTTTGAAGTATTAATGGGATATGAGGATAATAATTTTATATTGTCTGATGAAAATGTTCTTTATTTTCACTTATCTCACAAAACAGATAAGAAATTTTTATACTATCCATCCATAGAATCTGATGAATTTATCTGGAAGTATTTATCTAACTCAGAATTACTCAAAAATCTGAATGATTTTAATCTCAGTGATATTGATCAGATAAAGTTTTTAGAAAAAGCAACCAGTGAAGGTATTTTTGATGAAAGAGAGCTATTGAATTTGTATAAAAAATTTCAATTTGAGATTGATGACCTTATTAATTATGACGATGCATTAAAAAATTTACCAGATTATGAAGGAAGAGCTCTAATGTATCAGAGGTTTTTACTAACAGATAATCTCGAAAATAAACTTTCATTGTTATCAAAATTGAATAACTCCTTTGAAAACTCAAATTTTAAAAAATCATTTGATGATGAATTATCTAAGTTATTAAAAAAAATGGATAAAAAAGAAATTCCTTCAAAGTTTTATGATTTCTACCAAACTAATTTAATTACTGAAGAAAATAGAAAAAATAAGATTAAGTTTAATAATGAAGTTTTTCATCAATCAAAGGTATTAAATTATTTTTTGAATAAGCAAAGCTTACCTAAAACACAAAAATTAACTGATAATTTGTTGTCAAAAATGAAAAAAGATAAAAATTACTCTTTCAACTTTAAAGATGTTATATTGCTACAATCATTGAGATCAGATGGAATTCAAATAGATCAAATTGATGAACTCTCTCAGTATAAATCTGAATTAAATTCTGAAATTATCAAAATGATAGAGAATAAGGAGTCCGGCTTAATACTATTAAAATTAGTTGAAATTATTGGTGAAAAAGAATTGAATGAATTAAATAGTGAGTCGCTAAATTTTATAATTGAAGTTATGAATAGAGCAAAATTAATTAGCTTGAGAAACGAACTATTGTTGGAAATTCTTCCATTAAAAGTTTAAAATACCTCAACCAATCATGACAATAAAAACTATTATAACTGAACCTAACGAGATTTTAAGACAAGTCTCAAAACCAGTACTAGCAGTGGGTAATGATGAAAGAAAGTTAATGGATGATATGTTGGAAACAATGTATGCAGCTAATGGTATTGGTTTAGCAGCAATTCAAATTGGTGTTCCCAAAAGAATTATAGTGATGGATATTTCAAAAGATGAAAAGAAAAACCCAATGTATTTTGTAAATCCTACAATTAAAAACAAAGATAAAGAAAAAACAACATATGAAGAAGGATGTTTATCAGTTCCAAATTATTTCGCAGAAGTTGACCGACCTAAATATTGTGAAGTTGAATATTTAAACTATAATGGAGAAAGTAAAGTTTTAAAAGCAAATGGACTCCTTGCAACTTGTATACAACATGAAATGGATCATCTTGAAGGAATTCTTTTTATAGACTACTTGTCAAAATTGAAAAAAACAATGATTATTAAAAAATTATCAAAAAGAAAAAATTCCCCTGATAGAATTATTGTTTAATGAGCAAAAAAATTGCTTTCATGGGTACTCCCACCATTTCCGGGCAAATACTCAAATCATTGTATCAAAATGGTTTTGATATTGAGGTTGTTTATACTCAACCACCTGTAGCATCAAATAGAGGACACAGATTAAATAAGTCACCAGTTCATATAATGGCTGAAATATTAAACATTCCTGTTAGAACTCCAATTATATTAGATAATACTGAAGAAAAAAATTTTCTTCAGAAACAAAATATAAGTTTAGGTATTGTTGTTGCTTACGGGCAGATTCTTAAAAAAGACATTTTAGAAATTCCAAAATATGGATGGATAAATATTCATTATTCACTTTTACCAAAATTGCGAGGTGCAGCCCCCATTCAAAGGGCAATTATGGATAATGAAACATCAACAGGTATTTCTATAATGAAAATTGATGAGGGTTTAGATACTGGTCCCGTCTGTAATCAATATTCCATAAATATTTTAGAAAATGAAAATAGCGAGGATCTATCTCAAAGATTAAGTAATTTAGCATCTGAAAAAATTCTACAAAATATCGATGATATATTGGATAACAAAGCATCTTTCAAAGAGCAAGATCACAGTAAATCTACATACGCAAAAAAAATTAAAAAAGAAGAGGGAAAAATAAATTGGGAGGACAATAATTTAAAGATCATAGGAAAAATTAATGGTCTATATCCTAATCCTGGAGGTTGGTTTGAATTTAAAGGGGAAAGATATAAGATACTAAAAGCAGAAAAATCAATTTTAAGTGGAAAATCAGGATATGTCTTATCAGATAATTTTGAGATTGGTTGTGGTGAACATTCAATAAAGATCATTGAGATACAAAGACAAGGTAAAACTGCTCAGAAAACTAAGGAATTTCTGCGTGGTAGCCAAATTACTAAAGGTACTGATTTGAATTAAATATGTTCAGATATCAAATTCTAATAGAATATGTTGGATCTTCTTTCATAGGTTGGCAGGTACAAACAAAAGGTAAAACTATACAAGGATTAATTCAAAAAAAAATTTCATATCTTTTAAATGAAAAAATTACACTTATTGGTTCGGGAAGAACAGATACCGGTGTTCATGCAATTGAGCAATCTGCACATTTTGATATCACCGAAAAAATCCAAAATTTGAATAAATTTTTAAAATCAATTAATTTTTTTTTAAATAAATACGAAATAGCCATTTTAAAAATAAAAAAAAAAAATAAAAAATTTCATGCACGTTTTTCTGCAAAAGAAAGAATTTATAAATATGTTATTTTCAATCAATTGAGTAAACCTATCCTTCAAAATAAGCGAGGATGGTTTGTTATTAAAAAGCTCGAATTAGAGGTAATGAAAAAAGCAGCAAAAAAGTTAGTTGGAACTCATGATTTTTCAACTTTTAGAGCATCTGGATGTAATGCAAAGAGCCCAATAAGATCAATTAAATCAGTTAGAATAAAAAAGATAAAAAACAAAATTGAGTTAGAGTTTAGATCTCAATCATTTTTAAAACAACAAGTTAGATCAATGGTTGGTTGTTTAAAATATATTGGTGAAAAAAAGTGGACACTAAAAAAATTTACAAGTGCAATTAAATCAAAAAATAGAAATTTATGTGCGCCACCAGCACCTTCAGAAGGATTGTTTTTAAAAAAAGTTTTATACTAATTTTTCCTATTACCCATTGAGAATTTTTTATTAATTCTCCATCTTGACTCTGCTCTTACAATATAGCCACAACAATTTTTTGACTTACATTTACAAGGAAATTGTTTATAATCTTTGTCATAACCAAACCCATAGTCACAAGTCAATTCCTCACCTTTTTTAATATCTTTTATAGCCTTAACCCAAATTTTAAGCCCCTTACCATCGTAGTCACAATTATTTTCACAAGAGTGATTTATTAGACCAGCTGTATTCCATGGGAAATCTCCATCGAGATCATATCTTTTATTTACTGTAAATAAATATATTGGCTTACTGTTATCGTATTTATCAGAATTCTCAGTTTGTTTTTTGGTAATTAATTTACCAATATAATCTATTATTTTTTCGCCTTCTTTTATATCTCTTGTGGCGTAAAGTCCTTTACCTTTTTTATCAATATCAGACTTTTTAATCTTATATAGTTTCATAAATTTGTGTTTAGTGATTAAAAAAATATTATCAATTAAATTCTAGTAACGCATCAACATGTCTTTGGGTACTACTTTGTAATGCTTTAAGATCATAACCACCTTCAAGAATTGAAACTACTCTACCATTACAAAAAGATTTTGAATATTCCAAAGTCCTTTTGGTAATTGTATAATAATCCTCTGTACTTAATCTCATTTGTGCTAATGGATCGTCAATATGTGCATCAAAACCCGCAGAAAATAACAAAAATTCAGGTTTAAACTGCTTTATTTTAGTCAAAACATTTTCATAAGCATTTAAATATACTTCAGATGTTGTTCCAGCTGCTAGTGGAATATTCAATACATTATTAAATTTTCCTTTTTCCATATTAGAACCTGAGCCGGGGTAATAAGGGTATTGGTGAGTAGAAACATATAATACCTTTTCATTGTTATAAAAAATATCTTGAGTTCCATTACCATGGTGAACATCAAAATCAATTATTGCAATTTTTTTGTATTTATACTTTTCAATTAGGTAATTAGCGCCAACGGCTACATTATTATAGATACAAAATCCCATAGCTTTTTCTTTTTCTGCATGATGACCTGGAGGTCTTACAGCACAAAAAGCATTCTTAAATTCTTTGTTTTGTACTCCATCTATTGCTGTAATAATTGAACCAACTGCATCTTCAGTAGCATCTTTGCTTCCAGGCGAAACAATTGTATCACCATCTAAAAATACTAAACCTTTTTTTGGAAAAGACTGTTTAACATGATTAATATATTCTACTGAATGGGTCTTATTTAAAAAAAATTCGTCAAATTTATTTGGCTTTTTCCATATAAGATTTTTGTTATCTACTTTTTTAAAGTTATCAATTATTGCAGTAACCCTATCGATTTTTTCTGGATGACCATTTCCAGTATTATGGTTTTTATAAGTATTTGAAGTGATTAGACCAGTCTTCACTTAAAATAATTTTTTAAAACTTTTGAATATATTAAACTCAATTTTTTTAAATCAGTTAGTGAAACAGCCTCATCAACTTTATGCATAGTTTTTCCTACTAAGCCAAATTCTAAACAAGGAGCTATTTTCCTAATGAACCTTGCATCTGATGTGCCTCCAGTAGTTGAAAGTCTAGGTTTAATTTTAGTAACTTTTTTAATAATATTTTGTATCATAAATGTTGTACTATTTGGCTTTGTAAGAAAAGCTTCACCCGAAACACTGTAATCAATTTTATATTTAGATTTTGTTTTATTACATACTTTTTTTAAAATTTTATTAATTTTTTTTTTAATAGAATTTGAAGTATGCATATTATTAAATCTTATATTAAATGAAGCATATGCAAGACCTGGAATTACATTGTCTGCGGTATTATTTATATTAATTTTTGTAATTTCGAGATTTGTTGGTTGAAAATCCTTCGTGCCTTTGTCAAATCGTAAATCTTTTAGTTCTTTAAGTATTCTCACTAGAGCAGTCGAAGGGTTATTTGCCCTATGAGGATATGCTACATGCCCTTGAACTCCTGTAATTGTTAATCGACCGTTCATACTTCCTCTTCGACCAATTTTAATCATTTCACCTAATTTGTTAGGATTTGTTGGCTCTCCAACCAAGCAAAAATCTATTTTCTCTCGTTTCTTTTTTAAATAGTCTACAACTTTTTTGGTTCCAT
Source organism: uncultured Pelagibacteraceae bacterium (assembly GCA_902569245.1). GTDB lineage: Bacteria > Pseudomonadota > Alphaproteobacteria > Pelagibacterales > Pelagibacteraceae > Pelagibacter. The sequence continues at coordinate 166,114 of CACFTO010000001.1, forward strand.
TGATGGCAACACCTTCCTCATCTCCGGTGATTAAAAGACTTATCGATCCATTAAATCCTTTATTTTTCTCAATAAAAACGCTTATAGCAGAAACAAATGCAGCTATTGAGCTTTTCATATCATTTGCACCTCTTCCAATTAAATGACCATTTTTAATTGATGGTTTAAATGGATTTACTGTCCAATCTCTTAAATTTCCAGCAGGAACAACATCAAGATGTCCAGCATAACAAAAATTAGGACTTTTGTTTCCTAATCTTGCATATAGATTTTTAACTGGAGCATTTCCTTTTTCTTTGAACTCTAGAATTTTAGTTTTAAATCCAAGTTTTTTTAATTTTTTTTCCAAAAATTTCATTATTCCAGCATCTATAGGAGTTACAGTCGGAAATCTAATTAGCTCTTTAGCTAACTGAAGTTCATTTATAATTTTCATCTAAATTATTCTCTCAAGAGATCGTTAATAGAAGTTTTAGATCTTGTCTTTTCATCTACTTGCTTAATTATTACAGCACAATATAGTGAAGGTGCAGTTGGGTTATTTTTATCAGGAAGTGAACCTGGAACCACAACTGAATAAGGAGGAATTTTTCCATAAGTAATTTCTCCAGTTTTTCTATTAACAATTTTTGTAGATTGTCCTATGTACATGCCCATACTCAGTACGGATCCTTCTCCTACAATTACACCTTCTACAACTTCGGACATCGCACCTAAAAAAACATTATCCTCGATAATAGTTGGCAAAGCTTGTGCAGGTTCTAATACTCCACCTACACCTGAACCTGCTGAGATATGACAATTTTTTCCAATTTGGCTACAGCTACCTGCTCTTGCAAATGTGTCAATCATTGTTCCTTCATCTATGTATGCCCCAATGTTAACGTAGCATGGCATTAAAACTGCATTCTTACCAACAAAACTTCCTTTTCTTACTGGTGAGTTTGGCACCATTCTAAATCCTGCTTTCTCATGATCTTCTTTTGTCCATCCTGCAGTCTTACCCTTTAGCAAATGAGCTTTATCATACCAACTACTATATGGACCATTCAAATTCTCCATTGGATATAATCTAAAACTTAACATGATTGCTTTTTTCAAATGTTGATGAGTTATCCATTCACCATTTATTTTTTCCGCAACTCGTGACTTTCCATTATCTAAATCATCAATAACTTGATTTATAGTATCTTTTAAAGACTGATCTGAAGCAGGATCTATTTGATCCCTTTTTTCCCAAGCTTCATTAATAATATTTTCTATACTCATAATTTATGAGTTTTTTAATAACCTTATTTCTTTTAAAAATAAAGAGAGATTTTCTATTTTATAGTCAATATAGTCTTCATTAGATTCTTTTTTACCCCAATATTCATTATTGATTAGCCAGACTGTCGTAGCTCCTCTTTCTTTACCAATTGATAAGTTTTTTGCAATATCTTCAATATAAATTGTTTCTTTTGGGTCGATATCAAATTTTTGTACCATCAGATCGAATGCTTTCGCTGCAGGTTTTGGGTTATATTCCGCATCAACTATATCAAATACATTCTCAAAGAGATCATCAATCCCCAAATGTGTAGTTATATTACTAACATGCTCACTAGAACCATTGGTAAAAACGAACTTTCTTAAATCCAACTTTTCTATTTCACCTCTCAAAACTAAATCCTTTTCCATAAAAGATAGGTCAATGTCATGTACAAAATTTAAAAACTCTTTAGGAGGAATATCATGATGTATCATTAATCCATTTAGACTTGTATTATATTTATGAAAATATTCGGTTTGTAATTTTTTAGCTTCAACTAAGTTAATTTTTAATTTTTGAGAGATGTATTGTGTCATTCTTTTACTTACTTGACCAAATACAGATTCTAAATCCTGATAAAGAACACCATCACAATCAAATAAAATATTTTTTATATTTTTCATTGTCTTATTAATGTGCCAGCACCTTTATCTGAAAATAGTTCAAAAAGAATTGAATGTTTTTTTCTTCCATCAATAATTCCGACACCAGTAACTCCATTCATTACTGCATCTAAGCAAGTATTGATTTTAGGAATCATACCCTCTGTTATAATTTCATTATTTATCATCTCTAAAATTTCAGATGACGTAATTTCTTCAATGAGCTTTTTTTCTTTATCAAGTACACCCTCAACATTGGTCATTAATAATAATCTTCTACATTTCAAAGATTTAGCTATAGCACCAGCAGCCGTATCTCCGTTAATATTAAATGTTTGATTATTTTTATCTAAACCTAAAGGTGATATTATTGGAACTGAACTTTCCTTTATTATATCTTTTATTATATTTATATTAATTTTACTTGGCTTTCCAACGAATCCAAGTTCCTCTGCTTCTGGAAAAACTTCAATAACATTATTTTTTTTTGTGTTTATAGAGACTGCATTTGATCCTTTTTCAATTAAAGAATTAACAATATCTTCGTTGAAATCAATAAGGACATCCTCAACTATATTTATAATTTTTTCATCCGTAACCCTCAAACCTCTAATAAATTTTGATTGAATATTTGATTTTTCTAACTCTCTTTTAATTCTAGGGCCACCTCCGTGGACTATTATTATTGATAATCCTAACTTATTTAGAATACTTATATCTGAAATAAAATTGTTAAAAATATTTCTATCAATAAAAACGTTTCCTCCATATTTTATAACTATTAATTCATCTTTGTATTTATCTATATACTTATTAACCTCTTCGATGGAAGGACCATCTTTTGGTACTATTTTTTCTATTTCCATTTCTACTAAACAGTTTTGACAGTCGTTCTTTTGATAATTATGTACTGTTGCGCCATTGTTAATATGTTATTTATAGTCCAGTAAATAACTAGTCCTGCTGGGAAAGGAGCTAGTATTACAGTCAAAAATAACGGAAAGAACATAAATATTTTTGCTTGAACAGGATCAGGAGGTGTTGGATTTAGTTTTTGCTGCATCCACATTGAAACACCCATTAAGCATGGCCATACACCTATCAGTAAAAAAGATGGAGGATCCCATGGAATTAGTCCAAATAAATTAAATATAGATGTAGGATCTCTTTCACTTAAATCTTTTATCCAACCAAAAAATGGTTGATGTCTCATCTCAATTGTTACAAACAAAACTTTATAAATTGCAAAGAAAAAAGGTATCTGTATAAAAATTGGAAGACACCCGCTTATTGGATTAACTTTTTCTCTTTTGTATAATGCCATCATTTCTTGTTGGAGTTTCATTTTATCCTCTTTATGCAACTCTTTTAGTCTTGTCATTTCTGGCTGAAGAACTTTCATTTTAGCCATGGACCTAAATGAGTAATTTGCAAGTGGAAAAAATGCTAATCTTATACAAGCAGTTATCATTATAATTGCTATTCCAAAATTGCCAGCTAGATTAAAGAAATATTGAATTGCAAAGAATAAAGGTTTGACAATGAAGTAAAACCATCCCCAATCAATTGCTAAATCAAACTTATTGATATTTTCACTCTCAGCATATCCATCAATAACGTTTACTTCTTTTGCAGCAATTATTACTCTAATCGAGTTGCTTTTTGTCTCGTTTGCGCCAACTTCTGTTGCATTCGTCTCAATAAAATTTGCTCTGAACTTATTTTTGTAATCAAAATCAGATCTAAAACTTTTATCTTTTTCGGGTATAAGACTAGTAAGCCAATACTTATCAGTGATACCTAGCCATCCAGATTGTGCATTTTTAGAATATTTTTTTTCTTCAATATCATCATAATCCTCTTCAACTAATTGATCATCAAAAACTCCAATTAAACCCTCGTGCAAAATATAAAAATTAGTTACATCAGGTGCTACATTCCTAATAATTTGTCCATATGGATAAAAGTTATAAGTTTTATCCGAACTATTAATTATCGTTTGTTTGATGTTAAAAAGATATTGTTTGTCTATGCTTATTTCTTTTAAAAATTTAATATTTTGATTGTTAGTCCAACTTAATATCACTGGCGAACTAGGTGTGAGTTTGTTACTTCCTTCAATGCTCCAAAGAGATTTTGAGTTTGGTAAATCAATATTTTTGTTGGTAGTTGCCCATCCAGTCTCTACATAATATCCATTATCAGACTGTTTAGGATTTAATAAGATTACATTATCATCTCCATTTAAAGTATTTGTATAATTTTTAAAAGTTAAGTCGTCTATTGAAGATCCGATTAATGAAATTGAGCCTCTAATTTTGTCATTTTCAAAAAGAACTCTTTCATTTTCTTTTAAAGCCTCATTTCTAGATATTTTAATTGTTTCCTCGTCCTGAACTAATGATGGTGCATCCGTTGAAGAATTTTCACTGGCAACATTTTTGTCATTAGAAATATCTTTTTGGTCTACTACTGCTGGAGCAAAAAATAGACTATAGAGTATTATTACGGCTGCACTCAGAGATATTGCGGCAATTACATTTTTCGTATCCATAAATTACTTTTTCTTTTTAACTGGATCAAATCCTTCTCCACCACCCAAAATTTTTATCGGATGACAACTAAGTATTCTTTTACATCCATTAATACTTCCTTTTAAAATTCCATTCTCTTTTATGTTTTCAATAAAATAATCAGAACATGTTGGAAGATATCTGCAATTATTACCTAGATACGGAGATATAAGTATTTGATAAAACCTTATAATATTGATCATTAAAAATTTAATAAAATTGGTCATTTAATTTTTTTAAAGTCTTCTAGTGTTGCGTTTTTTATTACTTCATAAGGATCTTTGCTAACAGATACTCTTGCAATCAATAAGTAACAGTAATTAAGATTAATGTTAATTGATTTTACAGCTTCGTTCATAATATTTCTTAGTCTTCTTTTAATTCTGTTTCTTGTTACTGCATTTCCAATTTTCTTTTTGGCCACAAAACTAATATTTAATCTATTATTATTTTTATCAGAAAGTTTTTTAAAGAAAATTGTTAAGTATTTATTAGAAATTTTTTTTCCACTCAGAATAGACTTAAAATCCTCATTTTTAGAAAGGCTAACAATCTTGTTTTTCATTAAGCGTTTGTTAATTTTTTTCTTCCTTTAGCTCTTCTTCTTTTTAATACTTTTCTTCCACCCTTTGTCTTTTTTTTAGCTCTAAAGCCAACAGCCTTTTTTCTTTTTCTATTACTTGGTTGATATGTACGTTTCATTGTTGTTAAATTAATGTTAAATTTCGGTAGTTATACAAATATATATATATAAGTACAGTGATTTTTAATAAGTTAAAAATCAATGAATAGAGAAAAAAAAATTAAACTATTTTTAGGCTCTGCCTACATATTGATAGTATGTGTTTTTTTGTTGATTTTTTTTAACAACTTTTCCTTTCAGGATTTCTCAAGTTATGAATTAATAAGAGAAAATAGAGAAGTTTTAGAGAATATTAAAAATAGTAATATTTTTTTATCAAGTATTATTTTTTTAATAGGTACCATAATCTGGGTCCTCTTATTAGGCTTTGGATCACCAGTATTTCTAGTTGGTGGTTTTATTTTTGGTAAGTGGTTAGGAACTTTACTAGTAGTTTTTGGATTATCTATTGGTGCAACATTTCTTTATATTTTTGCAAACTATTTTTTAAAAGATTTGGTTGAAAAAAAATTTTCATCTCGTTTTAGTAATTTTACTGAGAAGTTTAAAAAAAATGAGTTTGTTTTTTTTCTAATTTATAGATTTGTAGGTGGCATTCCTTTTTTCATTTCAAATATTTTACCTACAATATTTAATGTTAAGGTTAGAAATTTCTTTCTAGGATCAATAATTGGTATGACCCCACAATTATTTGTTGGAGCATCTCTTGGTGCTGGTTTGAGTAAGATATTGGAGGAAAATTCTGAGTTACCAAGTATTTTAGAATTAATTTTTTCTCCTGATATTTATTTACCAATTCTGGGAATTATAATTTTAGTTATAATTGGGTTTTTGTTAAAAAAAAATTTTTATACAAAATAATACTGGTGCCCCCATCCAGAATTGAACTGGAAACTCATCCTTACCATGGATGTGTTATACCATTTAACTATAGGGGCAATATTTACTTAAATTAGTGTATAAATTTAATTTTTTCAAATTATTGCCTTAATTTTTTTTTAAAATGAGTTATATCTATTTGAGGAAAATGTTATGGGAATTCACTACACATATGGAGCTAATAAAAATGCAAAGCTCATGGAAAAAAAAGCTAAAAGAGAAAAAAAGCTTGCAGAAAAAAGAGCAAAAAAACAGGTGAAAACTGGCCCAGTAAAAATTGAAGAAGATAAAACAATTCCTCTTGACCAGGTTATAACGCTTGACCATCTTACAAATCCTGACAAAAAATAAATAATGAGTTCAAAAAAGAATAATTTTAGTAAACTTGAACTTGCCTTAAGAAAAAATTTAAAAAAAAGAAAAGAATTCCAAAAAAAAACAAAGAAAAAAAATAAATAATGTCGGTCCAATCTGATAAGTGGATTATACAAATGGCCAGAGATAATGATATGATCTCTCCTTTTGAAGACAAACAAGTTAGAGGAGATAAAATATCATTTGGTGTTTCTTCGTATGGTTATGATGCGAGAGTTTCTGATGAATTTAAAATTTTTACCAACGTAAATTCCGAAATTGTAGATCCAAAAAATTTTAAATCTTCAAATTTTATTACAAAAAACTCATCTGAATGTATAATACCACCCAATTCATTCGTATTAGCAAGGACTGTTGAATATTTTAAGATTCCTAAAAATGTTTTGGTTATATGTTTGGGAAAATCTACATATGCGAGATGTGGAATAATTGTGAACGTCACACCTCTCGAACCAGGCTGGGAAGGACATGTAACATTAGAATTTTCTAATACAACACCGTTACCGGCAAAAATTTACGCTAATGAAGGAGTTGCTCAATTTGTTTTTATTAAGGGCAATGAGGATCCAGCTGTTTCGTATGCAGATAGAAATGGTAAATACCAAGGTCAAAAGGGAGTTACACTTCCAAAAATATAATAATGGACAAATTTATTGTTAAAGGTCCTTGCATAATAAAGGGCGAAATTTCAATTTCGGGTTCAAAAAATGCTGCTTTACCAATTTTGGCATCGACAATCTTATTCGAAAAAGAGGTCATAATAAAAAATTTACCTCGCGTTAAAGATATAGATACAATGATTAACCTTTTAAAATCTCTTGGCTCTGAAATAAAATTTAATAAAAATAGAAAAATCGTTAAAATAACAAAGAAAAAAAAGCAAAATTTTTTTGCATCATATTCACTTGTTAGAACTATGAGAGCTGGAATATTAGTTTTAGGAGCGCTTGTTGCTAAACATCAAAAGTCTATTACTTCTTTGCCTGGTGGCTGCCTTATAGGGGCAAGACCTGTAAATTATCATTTGAATGCACTTAAAAAACTTGGAATGAAATATGATATTAAGAAAGGCTATATCCACGCACATACGAAAGGAAAACTCAAAGGTGCAAAAATTAGATTTTCAAAAATTAGTGTTGGAGCAACTGAAAATACAATTATAGCCGCATGTTTAGCAAATGGAATTACCATTCTTAGAAACTGTGCAATCGAACCAGAAATAGTTGATTTAATAAATTTTTTAAAATCAGGCGGTGCAAAAATAAAATTTATAGGAAAACGCACTTTAAAGATTGAAGGTATTAAATCTTTAGAAAGCACAAGTTATTCAGTGATGTCTGATAGAATAGAAACAGGAACTTTTTGTGTAGCAGCATGTTTAACTGGAGGTAATTTAAAAATAAATAATTTTGACCCAAAAATTATAAAAACAGAATTATCATTATTAAAAAAAGTTGGAGCAAAAATCAAAGTAGCCAAAAAACAAATTCATATATCTGGTCCAAAAAAAATTAAAAATTTAACCAATTTAGTTACTAAAGAATATCCAAACTTTCCTACAGATCTGCAAGCACAGTTTATGGTTCTTCTTTGCAAGGCCAAAGGCAAAAGTTCAATAACTGAAAGTATTTTCGAAAATAGATTTATGCATGTAGCTGAATTAAGAAGATTAGGAGCTGAGATTTTAATTAAAAAAAATAAGGCATTTATTTCAGGTGATACTAACTTTCAAGCCGCAGAATTAATGTCTAGTGACTTAAGAGCTTCAGTTGCATTAGTTTTAGCTGCAATAGTTGCCACAGGTTCGTCTACAATTAATAGAATTTATCATCTTGATAGAGGATATGAAAATATAGAGAATAAGCTAAGAAAAGTCGGGGTAAACATTCGACGTGTTAATTGATGGAAAACCAGTATTTAAAAAAGATAATTGCACAAACTCCTGAAGATCTTCATATCATTTCAGCTTGCTGCTCTGAGGGTAAAGTTAATATTGATGATGTTAAATATTTAGCTTCTAACAAAATTTTCCTAATTTCAATAGCAAGATTTAGTAAAGAAGAGGAAAATAAAAATAAATTGATAAATAGTATTATCAAATTTGAATTTATTAATTCCTCAAAATCTAAGAATATAGACCAAAATGACACTAATCTAACATTGGAACTATTAACAATTGATATTTTTAAGAAAGGGGAGAATTTTGAAATAACTATGTTATTTTCGAAAAATAGAATTATAACTCTTGCCGCTGAAGTAATTGAAGTGACATTAGAGGATCAAAAAATAGCTAATGATAAAAATAATTAATTGTAATAAAAAAAATTACTTAAATATTTTAACAAAATTTTTAGATCTAAGAAGGTCTGAAAAAAAAAATGAAGATAAAATAATATCTAAAATTTTAAAAGATATTAAGAACAATAAAAATAAAAGTCTTTTAAAATATGAGAAAAAATTTAGTAAAAATAGTCAAATTAAGCCAGGTATTAAGCAAATTAATAAAGCAATTAAATCTTTAGATCCTACAATTAAAAGAGCTATAGATTTTGCTTATAAACGTATACTTAAATTTCATACTGCACAAAAAACTAAAGACATTTTTTATAAAGATAATTTAAATAATAAAATAGAATATAAATACGTACCAATTCAATCTATCGGTATTTATGTTCCAGCAAACCTACCATCAACTTTGTTGATGAACGCTATTCCAGCAAAAATAGCGGGTGTAAAAAGAATTGTACTAGCAAATCCAAAAAATAATGGAAAATTAAATCCTGCAGTTTTATATGCAGCAAAAAAATTAGGAATTAATGAAATTTATTCAATGGGAGGCGCACAAGCCATAGGTAGTTTAGCTTATATTCAAAAAGTAAATAAAATTGTTGGTCCTGGCAATATCTTTGTTGCTGGTGCTAAAAGACAAGTTTTTGGAGATGTGGGTATTGAAGGAATGATTGCCGGCCCATCTGAAATAACAATATTAGCAGATAGCAAAACTAATTTAAATGAAGTTACTACATCTATGATTGGCCAGGCAGAACATGACTCAAATTCTCAATGTATATTGATTACTAAAAATTCTAATTTGATTAACAAATTAAAGAAAGATTTAGAATTAAAATTAAAAGATTTACCAAGAAAAAATATTGCATCTAAAAGCATTAAAAATAATGGACTAATTTTAAAAGTATATAATGATAGACAAATTATTGATGCAATTAATGAGATAGCTCCTGAACACTTAGAAATAAATGTTGGAAATTATAAAAAGTATAAAGATAAAATTGTTAATGCGGGAAGTATTTGTATAGGAAAATATTCTCCTATGGCATTAAGCGACTATGCTGTTGGGACAAATCATGTATTACCAACTAATGCATCAGCTAAATTTTCGTCAGGCTTAAGTTTAAGTGAATTTTATAAAAAAATTAGCCTTATAACTCTCTCAAAAAAAGGTGTTGAGAAAATAGGAGAATACGCTACACATCTCGCTGAGTATGAAGAATTAAAAGGTCATGCTTTGAGTATAAAATCTAGAATAAATAAGGAGTAACAAAATTTGTCGAAACAAGATTTATTGGAATTTAAAGGTAAAGTAATCGATTTATTACCTAATGCCATGTTCCGAGTAAAGCTTGAAAATAATCATATTGTTACAGCTCACACAGCTGGAAAGTTGAGGAAGAATAGGATTAGAGTTCTTCAAGGTGATAATGTAACAGTCGAAGTAACACCTTATGATTTGACAAAAGGAAGAATTATTTTTAGGTTTTAAATAATGGCTTCGTAGCTCAGTTGGTAGAGCAGAGCCCTGAAAAGGCTTGTGTCGCTGGTTCGAGTCCCGCCGAAGCCACCATTTTAGAAATAAAACCTTGCAGCAAAAATGCTTGCATTCAATTTTAAAATCTAATAACTATCCCGCTAGCTGAAGTTAAGCTAAGTTTAATATAATAAAGAAAGAGTAAAAGAAAAGTATGAGTACATTAAAAGGAAAAGTAAAGTGGTTCAACGGTAAGAAGGGCTACGGGTTTATAGAAAGAGAAGACGGAGAAAAAGATTGTTTCGTTCATGCAAGCGCAGTTCGTGAAGCAGGACTTCGTTTTTTGAATGAGAACGACGCTGTAGAATTTGAAATTCAGGATGGAGACAAAGGTCCAAGCGCAGTGAATTTAAAGAAAACTTCTTAAAATTTATTTCATTTAAAATTTTGTATAGGAATAAAAGTAGGTAAACCCTATGAATATTCCTATACAATACATACTTGCATTTTAAGTCTAAAATGCTATTTAACCTCCATGATTAAAAATAGTAAAATTTTAGTATCTCACAAAAGACATCATTTTCATGCTGGCTTGCAGCTAGCTATTTAACTATTTTAAAATTTAAATTTAACTCTAATTAGTATAAAATAACAACAGGCCCTGGTGGTGAAATGGTTATCACGAAAGTTTGTGGAACTTTAGTTTTTGGTTCAATTCCAAGCCAGGGTACCAAAAAATGAATAAAGAAAATAAATTGATACCTGGGTTGCCCTCAGGATTTGAAGATCGTTGGGATAAGAAACTTCTTCTCAAAAAAAAGCTGTTATCAGTAATTGAGAATAATTTTATTAAGTTTGGTGCTGAACCACTTGAAACACCATCGTTCGAAATAAGTGAAAATATTGGATCTTTTCTAGCAGAAGATGAAGCTAATCCTATGTCTGATGTATTTTCATTTAAAGATGGAGACAAAAATATTACACTTAGATATGACCTATCTAGCCCTTTAGCAAGATTTGTTGCTCAAAATAATCAAGAGTTGCCTTCAATTTATAAAAGATATGCTATTCAAAATGTATTTCGTAACGAAAAGGCAGGCAATGGAAGATATAGAGAATTTTTGCAGGCAGATTTTGATATTGTAGGAAATGTTAGTTCATCACAAGCTAACGCTGAACTTTGTAATTTAATTTCAGCAACACTTTTTGAATGTGGATTAAAGAAAGATCAGTTTACGATCAATGTAAGTAACAGAAAAATAGTTCAAGGTTTACTTGATGAATTACAAATAACTGAGGAAAAACAATTAAAAGTTATTAGGGCAATCGATAAACTTGATAAGCCTGGATTTGGAATAAAAGGTGTAGAAGACCTTTTGAGAAAGGAAAGAAAAGATACTAGTGGTGCTGTTACAAAAGGTGCAGACTTAAATGATAAGCAGGTTTTACAAATATTAGATTATTTAAAAATTAAAGATTTAAATGAATTAAAAAAAAATTTAAAAAACTCATTATCGCAAGAAGGAATCAAGGAATTAGAGGACTTTTTTGAGGTCTTCAGATATGGATCAAACTTAGATCAAGTCAAAACTAACTTCACAATTGTCAGAGGCTTGGCGTATTACTCTGATTTCATAGTTGAAACTAATTTAAATTTTAAAGTTACAAATAATAAAGGTAAAGAAGTAGATATTGGCAGTATTTGTTCGGGTGGAGCCTATGCAAAACTTATTTCAAGGTTTAAAGGAGTTGATATTCCAGGTACAGGTATAAGTTTTGGTGTAGATAGACTTTTGTTTGCATTAATGCAATTAGATCAGTTTCAATTAGACGAACAAAAACCAGTTTTAGTGTGTGTGATGGATCAAAAATACTTAAAAAACTACTACGAAATTTTAGATCTTTTAAGACAAAACAATATTAATTCAGAAATATTTTTAGATACCAAAAAAAATCTTGGTAAGCAGCTTACTTATGCAAACAAACGCCAATTACCAGTTGCAGTAATCTGTGGAGAAAATGAATTTAAAGATAATACAGTGACCATTAAAAATTTAAAGGGTGTAAAGGGTGAGAATAACAAAACAATTCCCAAGAAAGAATTAATAAATGAAGTCAAAAAACTTATCTGAAAATATACTTAAATCTTTAAAATCAAGTGGATTTGATTATATAGATTTAGATACAGTAATTCCAACCAATCTAATTCTCGAGAGATCTGGGGAATCATTTAGAAGTTTAATCTTTTCATTTATGGATCAGAATGGAAAGGAAATTTGTTTAAGACCTGATTTAACTATTGCTTCTTGTATCAAATATCTCAATCAAAAAAAAAAGAGATCTTCAAAAGTATTTTATAATGGTCAAGCATTCAGAAAAGTTCAGAAAAAAAATGAAAAAATCATCAGAGATCAAATAGGTTTTGAGATCATAGGATCAAAAGATGAAAAGAGAGATGATAAGCAAATTATAAATACCGGTATTAAAGTTTTAAATAAATTTAAATATAAGTCTGGGAGTATAACAATAGGAAATGTAGAAATATTTCACTTATTGATAAGTAAATTAGATATTCCAAAAAGATGGAAACTTAGATTACAAAGACATTTTTGGCGAGAGGCTTATTTTAATGAATTATTAAGACGTTTAGAGACTAATTCAGATGTTGATGAAACTATCGTTGAGTTAGATAAAAAAAGATACCTTAAACTATGTAAACAAAATCAAAACAGAAATATAGCAGGGCGATCCTTAAGAGAAATACTGATCAGATTTGATAACAAAATTAAAGATCCTAGAAGACAAGTAAAAGGTCAGAATGTCGTAAAGATCATAAGGGAATATTTAAAAATTAATTGCAAAATGAGTAATGCAGCAACTACTCTTAATGTTTTTTTTAAAAAAAATAAAATAAATCTTACTGTTGGAAAAAATTATTTTCCAATCACAAAAGATAAGGTCTCAAAATTAAATGTAAATTTTTCATCTTCTTTTGGAAGACATCTTGAATATTACACTGGGATGGTATTTAAAATTACAATAAATTCAAAGGCTAGAAAAATTCAGGTTAATGGAGGCCGTTACGACAATCTAATTTCTGATTTAGGATCTTCAAAAAAAATTCCAGCAGTTGGAGGTGCAATAAGTTTAAATGATTAAAATTGGTATTCCAAGCAAGGGTCGATTAAGAAAAGATACTTTAAACATATTTAAAAATAAAAAGTTAAAAATTCTATCAGAAAGAGGTGATAGAGATCTCTTTGGATATATAAAAGGAAATAAAAGTATTAAAATTATTTATCTACATGCGAGAGAAATTATAGAAAGATTGGGTGATGGATCTCTAGATATTGGATTTTCAGGATATGATTTATTAAAAGAAACTGAATTAAATATACAAAATAAAGTTACTATTGCTAAAAAGCTAGAATATGGACATGCAACTTTAGTATTAGCTGTGCCAGATGAGTGGATTGATATTCAGACACTTGCTGATTTAGAGGAAATTTCCTTTGATTTTAAAGATAAAAAGAAAAGTAGAATGAGAGTTGCAACAAAATATCCAAATCTAACTAGAGAATTTTTATTTTCAAAAGGTGTAACTCAATTTAAGCTAGTCCCATCTCTTGGAGCTACTGAAGTATATCCATTTACTGGTTCATCAGAAATTTTATCAGATATAACTAGTACAGGTGAAACTTTACGCGCGAATGATTTAAGAGTCTTAAAAGATGGAAATATTCTTAAAAGTACAGCAATTTTAATGTTTAATAAAAAATTGAGTAACAAAAAAGGTTTGAAGAAAATTTTAAACTTGCTTAGCTCTTAACTCTCACTATTATCTTAAAGCTATGGATGCGATTCTATTGATAATCTTACTTTTATTGCTTGGTGCAACTCTAGGGGTTTTATACCTTAATTTAAGGTCAAAACCCAAAGAAGAGACTGAGAATAAAGAAGTTGAGGAAATAGCTCATTTAAAGTCAGAAATCGTTTCTTTAAAAGACACTTTAAATAATACTATCAATAATTCATTAGGCTCAATGTCTACTTCATTTAATAATCTTTCTACAGGTGTCACTAAAGATATGACAGAGGCTTTAACTAAAGTAGATGAAAAAGTTGGCAATTTTAACCAACAAGTACAGTTATTGAATCAGAGCCAAGAGGGTATTAGTAAAATTTTAGCAGGTGTTAAAAAATATGGAACACTTGCTGAATTTAGTTTGGATGCTTTAATTAAAGATTTATTACCAGCCTCTCAATTCATGACTAATGTTAAAATGAAAGAGGATACAAGTGAAAACGTTGAATTTGCAATTAAACTTCAAGGTGATGTAATGGTTCCAGTAGACTCCCATTTCCCAGTTGAAAAATTTAAGGCAATTACTGACGGTTATGATGCAGATGATAAACGAGCTGTTGCAGATGCAAGAGCAAAATTAGCGTCAGCCTTCAAAGCTAAAGCTAAAAGTGTAAATGAAAAATACATAGTACCACCAAAAACCACAGATTTTGCTATCGTTTATGCACCAACTGAAAGTTTATATAAAGAATTGACTGAGTATCAAGATCCAAGCACAAAAGAATTATTAACTCAAGAATTAATGAGAAAAAACAAAATTGTAATTTGTGGACCAAACACTTTATCTGCTTACTTGCAATCTTTGCACATGGGTTTTCAATCCCTCAAAGTTCAAAAGGGAGCAACTGAAATATATACTCATTTAAAAACGATTAGCACAAGGTTTTCAAGACATTTTGATAATATTATAGTCTTGAATAAAAAACTAGAAGAGGCAATGGCTGTTGTTAATAAGTTTGGAATGGATGCGAGATCTATTACGAGAACTTTGGAAAACATAAAAGATCCAGAGCAGTTCGAAAAAGCTCTTAAAACAGATAATGTAGAAAAACTCGAAGATCTTCCTAGACAAGCCAAAAAATAAATTTAATTTAAATATAATTTCTCATATAAGAAATACATGAAATGGAATAATAAATTTAATTATCCAAAGTCCACAAGATCAATTGAGGATGGTTATAGGAAATACTCTTTAGGAGAAGAAAAACTTCCAAGTGTAACAGCAATATTAAGTGCTACTAAATCTGAAGAGGAAAAAGCTGCTTTAGCAAATTGGAAGGAGAGAGTAGGTTTTAAAGAAGCAAATAGAATAAAAACAGAGGCATCTTCAAGAGGTACATCAATGCACTCATATATAGAGGATTATTTAAGAGGACGTATCAATGAAAGTTTTTTTGAAAGTAATGAACAATATAAAAATATGGCCAAAGAAATAATTGAAAAAGGCATAGATAATAAATTAGATGAAATTTATGGAATTGAAGAAACGTTGTATTATCCCGAACAATATGCAGGCACAGCTGACTTAATTGGTGTATATAAGGGAAATGATGTTGTAATAGATTTTAAGCAAAGTAATAAACCAAAAAAAACAGATTATATTCAAGATTATTTTTTACAACTTGGAGCATATACTCTAGCTCATGACATTGTTCATGGAACAAAGATGAAAGCTGGGATAATTTTACTTTGTACAAAAGATATTTTATTTCAGGAATTTAAAATAGAAGGTGCAGAATTAGAGATGTATCAAAATTTATTCTTAGGCAGGGTCAAAAAATTTTATGAGATGAATAATATAGCTTGACTTTAACTGACCATTTCATAGAAGAGATAAAACTAACTAGAAGCTACTTGTTTAGATGCAACGGTTTAGTCCTAAAAAACTTTCCAAAAACCCATCAAAACATAGCTAATTTAAGGTTAAAAATATGAATTTAGCAATCTGGGATATAGAATCGTCAAGTGCAAGTACTGATTTCGGTAGCATAATAGAAATCGGAGGAATTTTAGTCGATGAAAACTTCAAAGAGAAAGACCGATTTAATTTAAGGTGCAGTCTGCCTGAAGGGGAAATATTTCAGGCTATGGCCTTAATAGTCAACAAGACATCGATAAAACAACTTACTCAAACTAACCTAAGTCATTATCAAATGTTGGGGGAAGTTGAAAAAATTTTTAAAAGATGGTCGCCTTCCATATTCCTTGGTTGGAATTCGATAAATTTTGATGAGGAACTTATAAGAAAAGAGTTCTTTAAGAATATAAGGTATCCCTATGTTACTAATAGTTCTCCTAATTTTAGGCATGATGGAATTAATATTGCACGTGGAGCATTTGCTATAGATCCAAATATTTTACAAACAGAAATTAATGAAAAAAATAATCCAGTATTTAAACTAGAGTCTTTAGCTAGAATGCAAGGGATAGATTCAAGTGACGCCCATTCAGCTCTAGCTGATGCCGAAATGACCACAAAAATATTAAATATTGTTAAAAAAAAACAAGAACATACCTGGGAGTCCTTTTTAAGAACCGCAAATAAATCTGATACAGAAACCATAATGAAAAAAGGGGACATTGTTACTTTAAATGAATATTATTATGGTAAATCCAGACTTCATTTAGTTGTACCATTACATCCAAAACATTGTATGCATCCAATCTACCAGGGTTGGTATTACTCAATAGATTTAAGAACTGAAATTCAGCCTTTAATAAACAAATCAATAAATGAACTAAAAGTTGAGATGAAAAAATCTCCAAAATTTTTAAGAACAATACGTGCAAATAAAGCACCTATTATAATTGACGGGAAATATGGAATGAATGTAGAGCCTTATAACAAACTTGATAAAAATGTAATTAAAAAAAGAGCAGAGTTTGTTCAAAATAATGAACAGTTTTCTCAAAATATTTTAACAGCTTTAAGGGAAGTTGCAGAAGAAAAAGAACAATCAAAATCCCAAGAAGATATATATGCAGAAGAGAGTATTTACACAAAATTTACCTCTAACAAAGACACTGCTTTTTTCCCAACTTGGCATGCAGCACCATGGAAAGAAAAGTTAAATTTATTAGATAAATTTGATGACGATAGATTGGTTGGATTTGGTAAAAAAATAATATTTCAAGAAGCCCCAGAAGTTTTGCCAGAGGCAATGTATAAATCAATTAGAAGAGAAATTGCTAAGAGAATACTAAGTGAAAGAAAAGAGAAATGGTGGACAATACCTACTTTATATAATGAAATTGACACTTTAAGAGAAAAATATACTAATGAAAATGACAACGAGAAATTAGCTCTCTTAGATGAATTTAATACCTATGCAATGGCTATTCAAAAAAAATACGAGAATGTTTGATGTATAAAATTAAATTTACCCATTTTTAACTATTGAATAAATAAAATTAATTTATATAAATTTTATATGGCAACAGTAAAATCTACAGATGAAAGTTTTGATCAATTAGTTAAAGATAATAAGATATTAATTTGTGATTTTTGGGCAGAATGGTGCGGTCCATGCCATATGGTAGCTCCCAGCTTGGAAGAAATTTCAAATGAAATGTCTGACCAATTATCTGTAGCAAAACATAACATTGATGAAGAGCCAAATACGCCAACAAAATATGGTGTTCGAGGAATCCCTACGATGATTTTGATGAAAGACGGAAATCATGTTTCAACTAAGGTTGGGGCGGTTCCAAAAAGTGAAATTGTTTCTTGGATAAAAGAAAATATCTAATTTAAGATTAAAATTTCTCCAGCAAGATATAGTGAACCTATGCAGAGAATAATAGTATTTTCATTTTTTGATAACGATCTTATACTTTCTTCAATACTATTAGAAAGTTTAAAATTTAATTTTAAATTAAATAACTTTTTTCTAAAATCTTCTTTTGTAATTCCACCATCTTGATTAGGAATATCAATTAAAGTAATTGAATTTACTATATTTTCAAAATTTTTTATAAATTCTACATGATCTTTATCTTTCATCATACCTACTATAAGATTTACTTCATCATTTTGATTTTTTACCCAATTAGCAATAGAAACACTTGCGCTTATGTTATGACCACCATCTATTATTAGTTTATTATTCCCAGCAATATCTTTTAATTTACCAGATTTTATTTCTTCAAGTCTTGCTTTTAATGAAATATTTTTTATACCATTTATAATATGTTCGTCTTTAATACTAAAAATCTTTCTTGATGCAGCAATTGTGGTACTAATATTATAAAGTTGATGATCTCCAAGAATACTTGGTTCAGGTAATACTAATTCTCCTAACTGATCTTGATATTGAATAAATCCGTTCTCAGACTTTGCAATATTAAAATCCTTTCCAAAAAAATATTTATTTGACGTATTTTTCTTCAATGATTTTTCTATTTTATCTCTTATTTCATTATTTACTTGTTTATTAATAAATATATTTGAGTTTAAAAGTTTAGCTGTTTTTTCATATATTACCCCTTCAATTGATTTATTTTCAAGCCATTGAAAGTGATCATTGTGAATGACACCAATAAGCGTCATTAAATTTTCCTTAAATACATTTGTACTATCAAATTGATGAAATAATCCAGCTTCTATAATATTAATATTATCTCTGAAATTTTCAGCATATTTCAAAAATGCACAAGTTAAAATTTCAAATAATGTTGCATTGTCATCCCCTAAAGTTCTTTCAACATCAGTCAGTAATTCTATTAAATCTTCTTCATTGATTTCTTTATCATCAAAAATGTATCTTTCTGTATAAGATAGTAGGTGGGGAGAAGTATAAAGATTAGTTTTATGTCCAGCTTTGTTAATTATTGACTTTAGACTATAGCACATGCTTGCTTTAGCATTAGTTCCAACAACTGTGACAACATTTTTTAATTTATCTTGAGGATTTCCAAGTTTTTTTAATAGATTAAAAGTTCTTCCTAGAGATAAGTCTAGTTTTTTTTTATGATGCTTCTCTAGTTTGGATATTAGTTTCTGAAGTTTCATTTAAGTTTTCTAAATGTATATCAGAATTTTTTCTAAGTAATATCGATAGTAGGTTTCCCACTTCTTTTTGTATATCTTTTCTATGAACAACTCTGTCAACAAAGCCGTGTTTCTCTACAAATTCTGCTGTTTGGAAGTCAGAGCTTAATTCTTCTTTAACAGTTGCTTGTATTACCCTTTTTCCTGCAAAAGCGATTAGGCACCCAGGTTCTGCCAGATGAATATCCCCTAACATTGCAAAAGATGCAGTTATTCCGCCTGCTGTAGGATCAGTAAAGCATACAATATAAGGTAAATTATTATTTTTAAGTTCATTTATAGCAAGTGTTGTTCTAGTCATGTTTGCTAAAGCAATAGTTGACTCAAACATTCTTTGTCCTCCACCACAAGGAAAGAACAAGTAAGGTGTTTGGTTGTCTATTGCGTGTTGTACTCCATAAATTATTGCCTCTCCCTCAGCAGCTCCAACTGAACCTCCAATAAAATCAAAGTTTATTGCACCTGCTGTTACTTCTATCCCATTTATTTTTCCCTTTGCAATCATAACTGCACAATTTTGGTTAGTCTTCTTCCTCGCAATCTTAAGTCTATCTTTATAAGATTTTGTATCAACCCAATTTAATGGATCTTCTGTAGGTATGGGCGACTCTAAAATTTGATAAGCATTTTTACCAAATACTGTATCAAACCTTTGTCTACAACTAATTCTATGATGCTTTCCGCACAGATTACAAACCCATAAATTATTTTCTAAATCTTTCTTTAATATTGGACCCTTACAACAACTTGTCCAATCTGAATTTGCTATATCTTCTTTTGAAGGTCTTTTTTTAAGGACCTTCTTTATTTTTTCTCCAAAATTTATAGCTTTTGTTAACCAATTCATGATATTTTTTTTCTTAATTTACTAACCATCTTATTTACATTTATGACAGGATTTTGTCTATTGTTTAAACTTCTAGTAATTTCTTTACAAATTTGACTACCAACAACTAGTCCATCTGTATTTTTAAACTTTGAAATAGTTTTTTCAGTAATCCCAAAACCAATAACACAATTTTTTTTAGGACTTATTTTTTTAATCTTATTGTAATTGGCTAATATTTTTTTTGGAGAAACTTTTAGTTTACCACCTGTAGTAGATAACATGCTTATATAATAAATCATATTATGAGAGTCTTTTGTAATTCTTTTTAGTCTTTTATTTGAAGTAGTAGGAGATAATAATTGGATAAAATTAATTGAATTTTTTTTACATTTCTTTGAAAAAATTTTATTTTCTGGCCATGGTAAATCAACTACTATTAAACCATTAACACCTGATTTTTTACATTTTTTTAAAAAATTATTTTCACCATATTGGAAAATCATATTGTAATAACCCATAAATATCACAGGTTTTGAGTTTTTACTTTTTTTAAAATCACTGACAATTTTAAAAATATCATTCATCTTAATACCATTTTTTATCGCTCTATAAGCACTAGTTTGAATTTGGCCCCCATCTGCAACAGGAGTATTATGAGGTACACCAACTTCTAAAATATCTGCATAATTAGAAATTGCTTTTAGGATCTCTAAAGATTGCTTCTTTGAGCTATCACCAGCAACGGTGTAAGTAAGTAAAGCTGGTCTCTTCTCTTTTTTTGCTTTTTTAAATGCAAGACTAATTGGATTTAACATATTTCTTTCCCAACTTTTGTTCTAAAATTCCTCGGTCTTTATATGCATCTCCACAACTATTAATAATTACTATTGTATCTTTACTCAATTTTTTTGCCTCTTTAATCGCCACTGAGAATGCATGACTTGGTTCGAGAGATGGTCTTAAATTTTCATATTTTGTAACTATTTGATAGGCCTTTAAAGCTTCTTCGTCACTAGCTGCTGTATATCTTGCGCGCTTGGTATCTTTTAAAAAGCAATGCAGAGGTGAAATTCCAGGATAATCAAGACCTGCAGATATTGACTCAGTTTCTTCAATCTGACCATCATTATTCTGATTTACATATTGTGCTGCACCATGAAGTATACCGATTTTCGAACCATAAGTTAAGGGAGCAGCGTGTCTATTGCTTTTGGCTGGTCCTCCAGCCTCAACTCCTATAAACTCAACTTGTTTTTTATCATAATCCATAAATTCATTCCAAAACCCAAAACTTGATGAACCTCCTCCCACGCAATTATATAATTTAAGTTTTTTAGGAACTTCACCAAATTCATTTATTAATTGAACTTTAAGTTCTCTGGAGATTTGGCTAGTACTCCATCCGCATATTCGAACAAAAATTGCAGGTCCTACAGTGCTGCCTACACACATTGCGGTAGTATCACAATTAGCAACCCAATATCTCATACATTCAGACACAGCATCTACTAATGTTTGACTTCCTGAATACACAGGAATTACATCAGCACCATTTTTTTTCATTGCTTTAACATTTGGTTGTTGTCTTTTTATGTCTTTTGCACCCATAAAAATTTTACATTTCAAACCAAATTTTTTAGCAGCCATGCTCAACATTTTTCCAGCATATCCAGCTCCTGTGTCACCGATAATAACTTTTTTTCCAGACCTTTTGGCCAATAAACAATGCACAGTTGCATTATATATTTTGTGAGCTCCTCCGTTAGCATCGGAAACAACCTTAGACCAAATCTGGGCTCCACCAACGTGTTTTGTTA
Source organism: uncultured Pelagibacteraceae bacterium (assembly GCA_902569245.1). GTDB lineage: Bacteria > Pseudomonadota > Alphaproteobacteria > Pelagibacterales > Pelagibacteraceae > Pelagibacter. Next base: position 187,825 of record CACFTO010000001.1, read on the forward strand.
AATTATTTAATTTGATAAATCTTGTAGGTGTTCCAATCCAATTTTTAAAATATCTATCTCTTTCTTTTATAAAGTTTTTGCTGTTCTTTAATCTATTAAATTGTATTTCAAGATCTTCTATAGGTTTCTTAAGTGTTTCAGGCACAAAATTCCCACCAAATTTTCCACCCCAGAAACCAAGTTTATCTCCTTGATCAATAACTGGTATTCCTTTTTTAAGTTTCATTTTTAATTGCTAAATTTAATAATTTATTTATTTTTTTTAAATCCTTTTTTCCTTCTTCATTTTCTAAAGAACCACTCAGATCAATAAAGCAGTCTTTATTTTTGAAATTAGGAATATCTTCTATTTTTATATTTCCAGCAATCATTTTATTTATTGAATCAGGTATAAAATTTAATAATTTATGATCAAATCCGATTGACTTTTCATAGCCTTTTCCATCAAAAAGAATTAAGTCTGAAATTTCATTATAATTACTGTATAAATCAACATCTTTTTGTGAATTAATTGTTAATGCGGTAATAATTTTAATATTATATTTTTCTTTTATTGTTTTTGTTCTTTCAGGACTTACATCATACAGTTGATAATAATCAAAATTTAACTCCTTAATTTTCTCTAAGATTTTTTCATCAGGATCAACAAGAACAGATACAAAACTTGTGTCATTTTTTTCTATATTAATTAAATCTTTTAATTTCTCATATTCAACATACCTTTTACTTTTTTTAAAATTACATATGAAACCTACAAATTTTGGTGGAAATTGATGATTTAAAATATATCTTAAAGTTTCAAGATCAGAGATCCCACAAATTTTTATCCCTTTGACCATTATTTCAAATGATTAATTAAATTTTTAATATTATTTTTAATATTCCCTTTTGTAATTGGTCTTCCAATCACTAACCAGTCACTTCCATTTTTGTAAGCTTGTTTTGGTGTTTGGACTCTTTTTTGGTCATTCTTTTTAAAGTCAAATCTAATTCCTGGAGTTATAATTTCTTTTTTAAAAACTTTCTTAACAAGATTTACTTCATTAGGACTACACACAATAGCATCCAAATTTGCTTTATTGGCTAACTTAGCTTGTTCAAGAACAATTTCTTTTACTTCCTTGCTATATCCAATTTGCTTTAGAGATTTATTATCGAGAGATGTAAGTATTGTCACTCCAATTATTTTTGTTTTTCCTGAAACTTTTTTGACTGCTTTTAGAGCTTCTAAGCCGGAACTTATATGAATAGTTAAATAGTTAAATTTTAAATCTTTAACAGCTTTAATAGCTGATACACAAGTATTTGGTATATCTGCAAATTTATAATCTCCAAAAATTATTTTATTCTTTAATTTAGATATAAACTGCCTTCCCTTTTTTGAATTCAAAAACTCTAGTCCAAACTTATAACCGACTTTTAATTTTGAATTTTCAGTTTTTCTTATTATCTCTTTAATTTTTTTTATATTATTACTGTCGCAGGCAACAAATATTTTGTTTTTATTCATTTACTCTCTTTGTCCATTCTTTAGACATTTTAAAAAGAATTGTTTTTTTTTCTGGTGTGTTTATGTTTTCATTAGTTTTAGGGTTTCTAGATATTCTTGCTTTTTGAATTCTTGGTTCTATTGTAAATAGATCTCTTAGTTCTACTCTCTCTCCCCTTTTTAAAGCATCTTTCATTTCATAAAGGGCTATATCAAATAGTTTGATCAAATCTTTTTTTAAAAAGTTAGGATAGTTTTTTGCAAGTTCTTTAATTAAGTCTGATTTTACGACTGACAATTTTTTCAATCTTTATCTTTTTTATTTTTCTTATCATCTAATTGTTCTGAAAGCGAGGAGAATGGAAGATTTTTTCCACTAAGAGGGCTAGAATGTTCTTTAATTGCTTTTGCGTTCATTATTTCCTCTAATAATTTAATACTTAAACTCACTTTCCTTTTTTCAAAGTTAATCTCAGCGATAGCTGCATCTATTCTTTCTCCACCCACGAATCGAGATGGTCTTGCATCTGAAGCGCTCATTGCAATTTGAGATTTCTTAATCAAAATTTCGACATCACAACCCTCAGGCTTAACAAATAAGCCTTTATTGTCTGATGAAATAACTTTGACTGTAATTGCATCGTTAATTTTTTTATCTTTAAACCAATCAAATGGATCTTTTTGTAACTGTTTTAAACCTATTCTAACCTTTTGTTCACTTTTCTTAATTTCTAGTATTTTTACCTTTAGTGACTCTCCTTTTTTGAATTTCTTAAGTTCCTCCTCTGGTTTTCCAGTGTAAGAAAGATCATTAGAATGCAAAAAGCCATCTATATCAAAATCTCCCAATTTTAAATAGATTGCATACTCATTAAAACTATTTATTACTCCTTCTATTTCACTTCCTACTGGATATTCATTTTCAAGTTTTGAATATGGATTTTCTTGTGTCAATCTATGAGAAATTGCAACTCTTCTTTTATCCTTATCAATTTCTGTTATTACACAATCAATTTGATCTCCAACGTTAAACATTTTTTTTGGAGATATATTTTTTTTTGTCCAACTTATTTCGCTACTATGAAGAAGGGTACTAAGACCAGCCTCTAACTCACAAAAACATCCATAGTCTGTAATTTTTACAACCTTCACTTTATATTGATTACCTATTTGATAGTTTGATATATGTTCAAAAGGATCAGGTGAAAGTTGTTTGATTGAGCATCCAACTTGAAGTTTTTCCATGTCAATTGAAATTACTTTTAAATCATGTTTCTCACCTATATTAAAAATTTCATCAGGGTGATTTACTCTGCTGTAACTAATTTCCTGAAGGTGGCAAAGGGTATCAAGTGTACCTTCTGGTGTAGTAACCTCAAAAAAACATCCAAATGATGAATACCCTTTTACTACAGCGTCTTTGATAATGTCACCAACTTTAAACTTTTCAATAATTTTTGCTTTGTCCTCTTTTTTGTTAGAAGAAACAACTTGTCTTCTAGAAACAACACTATTTCCCCTTACCATATCCAATTTAATGAGTGCAAATTTTTGCTCAACACCAATTAAATGGTCAATATTTTTTATCGGTTTATCTGAGATTTGAGAACCGGGACAAAACATTAATGAACCTGTTTCAACATGTTCTACTATAACTCCACCCTTTGTCTTTTGTATTATTTTGCCATTTATTAATTCATTATTTTCATAACATTTAACTAATTTATTCCACCCCTTTATTTTTTGAGCTTTTTGTGCTGACACAACAACGTCACCATTTTTATCCTCAATTTTTTCAAGCAATACTGAAATCATGTCACCTTCTTTGACACCCTCAGTCATACCTATCATTTTAATTTCGTTAATATCTATTACAGGTTCACTTTTAAGACCGGGTATAAAAAGAAAAACGTATTTATTTGTTATTTTTGTAACTTTCCCGTCTATGATTTTACCTTCTTGTATTTTATTTTTTGATAGCTGGCTGTTTAATAATTTTTCAAATTGCTGAGTTGCGGCTGAAGTTAAATCTTTATAAATTTCCATATTTTTTTTTTATCGCTTTTTTCACTAAATTGGTAAGTTTTATCTCCAATTGTTTAATACTTAATTTAGTGGTGTCGACTAATACAGCATTTTTGGTCATAATCAAGGGACTAATTTTTCTTTTAATATCGTCTTTATCCCTTTGAATTAGAGATTTTTCAACTTGTTTTAGAGTAATTTTATTATTTTGATTTTTATATTCTTTTAGTCTTCTTTTAGCCTTCTCTCTTATTGAACATATAAAAAAAAATTTTAAGTCTGCATCTGGCATTATTACTGAACCTATATCTCTGCCCTCAACAACAACTAACTTAGATTTTTTAATAAAATTTATTTGAAAACTCTTAAGAGCATTTCTTACAAATTTTTTTTTTGCAATTATTGAAGATAATCTAGCTACTTCTGGACTATATAGTTTTTTATTTTGTAACTTTTGTAATGTTATTGACTTAACAACTTTATTTACAAATTTAATGTTGTAAGCATTATTATTTTCTAAAATTTTTAATGCACAAAATCTATAAAGACTACCACTTGAAAGAAATTTCATATTAAACTTTTTTGAAATTAATTTACCCCCAGTTGTTTTTCCAGAAGCGCTACTTCCATCGGTAGCAATTTTAAATTTAACTTCTTTATTTAATTTTTTCAATTTATCTTAGCTCCTAAGGATTTTAATATATTAAGAAAAAATGGGAAAGATGTATTGACAGAATCTTTATCTTCTATTTTCCAATTTCCACCAAATGATAATGCTGCAATACATGCCATCATAAATACTCTATGATCTTTAAGATATCTCCTAATATAAATATTTTTTGTGACCTCTAATTTTGGATTTCCAAATATTTTGATATTATCTTTATTTCTTTTTACTTTTATCCCAATCATTTTAAGAAATCTTAAAGCTATATCTAATCTTGGACTCTCTTTTTTATTAAGCTCACCTAAATTTTTAAACGTCGAAATGCCTTTAGCTTTTGCAGCTACTAAAAAAATTATTAAAAATTCGTCAATAGCTGAACTATTTAAATATGATGGACAATTAATTCCCCTCAATTTTTTTGAGCTTTTGATGAAAATATCTGCAGTATTTTCACCCCGGTAAATTTTTTTATTCCTAAATTTAATAGTAGCACCCATTCTATTAAGAATTTTAATAATTCCAATTCTACTTTCATTTATGTTCACATTTTGAATAATCATTTCTGATTTATTTGATAAAACTACAAGAACTATAAAAAAAGCAGCTGAGCTAATATCTCCAGGAATAATATGGTTGAAGGATTTAAATTGACCAAGACCTTTTATAGATATTTTATCAAAACTATTCTTTGTTTTTATTTTAATTGGATAATTTAAAGATCTTAATAACTGTTCAGTATGATCTCTTGATTTTTTTGCATTAATTTGAGTTATACCAGGTGTATTTAATGCACAAAAAATAATACATGATTTAACTTGTGCACTTCCTATTCTTTCGTTGTAACAGATTGGTCTTAGGTAATCTGTTCCTAAAATTTTGATTGGTAGAGAATTTTTTTTACTTTGAATGTTGACACCAAAAAGTCTTAACGGTTTTATAACTCTTGAAAAATCCCTTTTAGATAAACTTTTGTCACCAATCAATTTGATCTGACATTTTGATTTTACAAGTAATCCTAATATTAATCGTGCTAATGTCCCGGAATTTCCTGCATTTATTGTTATTCTCTTTCTAGAACTAAAACTGTTTAAGCCAAAACCCTCTATAAAGTAGTTACCACTTTTTTTTTTGTAATTTATTCCAAGTTTTTTTATAGCCCTTAAAGTGTTTAAGACATCCTCTGACTCCAATAAGTTTGATATTTTAGATACGCCAATTGCTTGAGAGGCAAGAAGTATTGACCTTATTGATATACTTTTGTCTGAAGCAACACTTATTTTTTTTTTAAAATCAATAATTTTTTCATTTATAAAAATATGATTTGCCATTTATGAACTAGTTTATTTTGAATTCATCACCAAAATACGCTGTTCTAGCATTTGTGTCTTTTATAATTTCATCTGGACTTCCACTTGCTATAATTTTACCATCTGACAGTACTATCGCTCTATCTACGCAGCTTAGTAAATCTCTTGCTTGATGATCACATACAACTACTGTAATTTTTTCTAATGATTGTAAATTGACTATTATTTCTTGAAGCATTTTAATTGTTAATATATCTAATGCTGCAAATGGTTCATCTAAAAGAAGAATACTAGGGTCATTTATTAAAGTCATTGAAATGACCAATTTTTTTTTCTGACCACCTGATAAAAACTTAGCTTTTATTTTCAGCAAAGGATCAAATTCAAATTGTGATATTACCTTATCAATTTTTTCATTTCTTAAATGTTTATCTTTGACATGTATCTCACCTACTAACTTTAAATTTTCTATTAAAGTTAAATCTTGAAAAAAACCACCATATTGAGGGACATATCCTATTTTAAATTTTGTAGCTCTCTCATAAATTGGAATATTTGTACAGTCGACATCATTAATTAATACTTTTCCAAAACTTGGATCTTTCAAACCTGTTATAATATGAAAAATTGTCGATTTTCCAACACCATTTGGCCCAAGCATGCCAAGAATTTCTTGTTTATTAATATTTAGACTTAGGTTATTCAAAATTTGTCGTTTGTTGTAAAACATGGATATCTTTTCTAACTTGAGAATCTGTTCTTCTTTTTTAAAACTTTTAATACGGAATTTTTTTATTAGTGCCATTATAATTTAATTTGTAATAACTTTTATATCTGATGTAGTATTTTCTGGATTAATATCTATATTTTTAGTTTTTAAATCAAATTCAACTATTCCAGCTCTCATTATTGATTTTGGGTCAGTTATTATTACATCATTATAGGCTATTGCTTTATTTGTATCCATATTAATATCAAAATTTAGACAATTAATTTTTTTGTCTTGATAGTTTATTATTACATTTTCATAAAACTTTGAATTTAAATTTATAGTATTGTATTGGGCGTAATCTGATACAATATAGATAGTATCTCTTTTGTCTGAAGTAATTTCACCTCTTACATTATCTAAATCTAAAATATCTTTATTAACTGGATTAGATTTTCCAGAATTTGCTAAAAGATGGAATCTATTTCCTTTTTCATCTACTGAAGTATATTCCACATCTTTTACGAGATTTTTAATAATTTTAGTATCTGCTTTTTTCTTTTCTTTTTTTTCAGTATTTTCATTAGTTTTTAATTTATTCTTTAATACCTCTTTATCTTTATCTCTATCTTCAACCTCTATTTTGGTTTCTGTTAAAATATTTTTGCTTTTATTATTTAGAATCTTTTCATTTAATTCCTGATTTTTAGTTTCTAAATTTAATAATTTTCTTTCAAGCTCTTTAATTTGTTCAAGATTATTATTTTCTCTAGTGGTAGTTTCCTGAATAAAATTATCTTTATTATCAAAATAATTAATATACACACCACCAATTATCATAATTATAACCAACAATATTAGAATTTGAAAGAAAGTCTTGATTGACATTTAAGTTATATTTGAATTTAAAATATTGTGAATATGTATAAAGCCAATTGTACTATTTTTTAATTTATTGTTATGAACACATAAACTTGTAATTTTTTTTGTGTTCATTATTGAGAGAGCGTGTGCAGCAAGCATATCTTTATCCACACTTACAGGATTTTTAGTCATGACCTTTATTATTTTTAAACTATGAAAATTTAATTCGTCATTAGATAATCTTTTAATATCTCCGTCAGTTAAAATTCCTATTGTTTTCTTTTGACTATTTCTAATTACTAAAACTCCAAGACCATATTTTGTAATCTTTGACAAAGCCATCTTCATATTTGTTTTATCTGATATGAAAGGTATTTTATTACCGGACAACATTAAGTCACCAACTGTTTTTAATTGTATTGAAAGAGAACCACTTGGATGAAATTTTTTAAAATCTAATTTACCGAATTTTTTATATCTCATACATGTAATAGCAATAGCATCCCCAAGCGCAATTTGAACTGTAGTTGATGATGTTGGAACAAAGTTATCTGGACCTGCTTCCTTAACTGCAGGTAACAAAAACTTCACATCAGAATTTTTATAAAGAATTGATTCTTTATTAGATGTCACTCCAATTAATTTTATATTTTTATTCCTAGATGCGTATTGAATTATATTTTTTAATTCCTCACTTTTTCCACTTAAACTTATTAAAATTACAACATCATTAGATGTAATCTGTCCCATATCACCATGGCTTGCATTTGAGGCATCTAAAAAAAAAGATGGTGTACCTGTTGAAGAAAAAGTTGCAGCCCATTTTTTTGCTATTATTCCACTTTTACCAACGCCAGAAACAATTATTTTACCATTTTTACAATTTAGTATGGTTATGATAAGTTCTTTAAAAGAATTTCCTATATTGGATTGTAGTTTCTTTAAGGAGTTTAGTTCAATTTTTATAACTTCTTTTGCTATATTTATAAAATCTATATTTTTCATTTTAATGGGACCAAATATCTTCCTTAAAAGATGCAAAATCTAAATCTACTCTGGTGTTTATAAATTTGATGGTCTTGTTATAAATATCTATTCTATTTTCTCTTTCTAAAATTTGTTTCAATGAATCATAAATTTTGTGCAAGTAAATAACGTCTTGTGCACAATATTTTAACTGTTTTTCTGATAATTCACCTCCAAAATCAGATGACTGCAATTGTTTACTCACATCAATGCCTATGAATTCTTTGATCAAATCTTTTAATCCATGTTTGTCAGAATAACTTCTAGCAATTTTACTCATAATTTTAGTACAATTCACATTTTTAATATCTACACCTAAATATTTCTTTATGAATAATAGATCTGCTCTAGCGAAATGGAATAACTTATTAATTTTTTCATTTGTTAAAACTTTTTTTAAATTTGGCACATTATAATTATCTTTATCAAGCTGGATAATATGAGCATCATTTTTACCAGAAGATATTTGTAATAAGCATAGTCTGTCTCTCTCTATATTTAGTCCAGTAAATTCACAATCTATTGCAATCTTGTCACTGAACACTATTTCATCTGGTAAATCTATTTTATGTAATTTAATATCTAAGTTCATTAAGTAGATATATATATATATGAAAAATCAGGATTCAATTTTAATATTTGGTTCATCAGGACAAATTGGAAAATCCTTAATAAGAAAATTTACAAAAAATAACTATAAAGTAATTGCAGTTACTAGGAGTATTCACCAAAAAGGTTATCAAATCAAAACACAGTCAAATTATGGTTATTTAGAGCTAGAAGAGATTAAATCATTTAATGATGAGAATATATCTAAATTAATGGAGAAATCCTCAGTTTGTATAAATTTAATAGGTATTCTATTTGAAAAAAAAAATAATCATTTTAATTTATTACATTCCGATCTACCCTCAATGTTATCAAAACTTGCATTAAAAAACTCACTTAAACAATTTATTCATTTATCTGCTTTAGGTATCGAAACAGCCACTGATAGCTTATACGCCATGAGTAAATTAGATGGTGAAAAAAATATAAAAAAAAATTTTGAAAACTTTGTTATTTTGAAACCATCAATTGTTTATTCAGTTGATGATAATTTTACAACAAATTTTATGAGGTTATTAAATTTTCTTCCCATAATGCCTTTATACTATGGTGGTCAAACTAAATTTACCCCAATACATGTATCAGACCTTACAGACATTATTTTTGAAATAGTTGAAAAAAAAATAACAGGAGAAACTATTGAATGCATTGGCCCTGAAGTTTTAACATTTAAAGAAATACTTTTAAAAATATTAAAATCAATTAATAAAAAAAGAATTTTGATACCTTTGCCTTTGTTAATTGCTAAATTAAATGCGAAATTATTTCAATTAATGCCTAATCCATTATTAACAATAGACCAATTGAAATTATTGAAATATGATAATGTTGTTTCAAAAAAATATAAAACTAATTTTGACTTTAAAATGAAAGCAAATAAAAAATTTGATGAGGAAATAAATCGTTATAGCTTTAATTGGACTAGCGGTGGTCAATTCTCAAAAAAAAAAATTCAAAAATAAAGAAATGTTAGCAAATTTTATATATTTTACTGTCTTTATAATCCTAGCATTTGTTTTATCAATTGCTGTTAAAGCGATAACAAGAGGAGTAGAAGCTAAACAAGTTATTAAAGATGAAAAAAACTTAGAATTAAATAAAGAAAACGAAAGTCAAAGTTTAGAAATTATAGATCAGATAAAAGAGCTAAAAGATTTATATGATAAAGGTGTGCTTAATGGTGATGAATTCAAAAAAGCAAAGGATAAGTTGTTAAAATAATCTAAGCAGATTTTACTTTTTTTTCTATAAACTTAGGTACCTCATCCTCTTTATTTACTACATCATCTTTTTTACCTTTTGGTTGAAAAACTATCATCAGGTGAAGAGGACAATATGAAAATTTTTCTATGGTTTTTCTTCCACAAAATGACGAGTTGTTTTCATCTGGATGACCTTCCATATATTTGCAAGTATGTTCATTTAAATCTTCTAATTGAAGATTCCTCGCTGGTTCAAAGTTTTTATCTAAGAGTAGTGATCTAAATTTATGTTTTCTGCTTCCTTTTTTTAAAACATTATTAGTGGATGATGAGGTGTTAAAGTTATTATTAGAAACTGTTGATCTAGTTTTAATTTTTGCTGATAAGTTTAGTCTATGAGCTTTACCAATTACTGCATTTCTACTTACACCTCCTATAATTTCGGCTATTTGGCTAGCTGTTTGTCCTTTACCCCAAAGATCTTTAAGTTTATTGACTTTTTCATCCGTCCAACTCATATTTACTATATTTAGTATATTATTATATATTTACAACACCATCTTGGTCATAATTAGAACTTTATAACAAGCTTTTTTTTTCCTTTTTTAACAATTATTTAAAAAAAAGTTTATTAATAATTACTTATGGTTGAATTACAGAAAAAATATCAAATTGGCGCTAGAAGATTTGGAATTATTAATTGGGTTGGAACTTATTCTTTGTTTAAAAAAGAAGTGCTAAGATTTTTAACGGTTTCCGGTCAAACTTTATTCGGACCAATATTAACTAGTATATTATTTTTAACAGTTATTTCTTTGGCAATTGGAGATCAAAGAGCAGACGTATTAGGAGTTCCATATATGAAATTTTTAGCTTGTGGTTTAATAATGATGCAAGTAATTCAACAAAGTTTTGCACACTCTAGTTCTTCACTTATGATGGGAAAAATGATGGGCACAATCACTGATATTGTTCATAGCCCTTTATCTTCATCCGAAGTAGTATTTGCAATAACATTAGCTTCTGCTGCTAGAGGCTTACTGATTGCATCAGCATCAACTTTAATTTTTATTTTTTTTATAGACTTATCAATACAAAATCTTCTTTTATGGTTTACTTATTTATTTTTAGGCGGTTTAGTTATGGGATCACTTGGAATAATAGTTGGTCTATATGCAGATAAATTTGATCAAATGAGCACAGTTACTAACTTTATAATTGTTCCCTTAAGTTTTTTGAGTGGAACTTTTTATAGTATTGATAGATTACCAAATTTTTTAAAAGTTTTAAGTAATTATAATCCTTTTTTTCACATGATAGATGGATTTAGATATTCATTCATTGGCCAATTAGATGGATCGGTAATATTTGGAACTACATTACTAACTTTATTATGTCTAATTACTACTTGTTTTGCATATTTTCTAGTACATAAAGGTTATAAAATCAAATCATAATACAAACATGAGTTCATTGGCTAAAAATTATAAAAGAAGAAACTTATCTTTCGATAAAGGTAAAGGATCTTTTTTATATACAAACAAAGGAATTAGGTATTTAGATTTTGTACAAGGTATTGCTGTTAATTCTTTAGGTCATGCAAACCCAAATTTAGTAAAAGCAATAAATAAACAATCAAAAAAACTTTGGCATGTTTCAAATTCTTTCGTAATTCCAGAGGGGGAGGAGTTGGCTAAAAAATTAACAAAGAGAACTTTTGCAGATGCAGTAATTTTTCAGAATAGTGGAGCAGAAGCTACAGAGGCTGCCATAAAAGTTGCTAGAAGATATTTTTTTTCTCTAGGAAAACCAAAAAAGAATAGAATTCTTTGTATTAAAAATTCTTTTCATGGAAGAACTATTGCAGCAATTAACGCAAGTGGATCAAAAAAAATGTTAGAGGGATTTGGTCCAAAAGTGGGTGGTTTTGATCATTTCAAATTTGGAAACCACAAGGAATTAAAAAGAAAAATTACAAATAAAACTGCTGCTATTATGATCGAACCAATAATGGGAGAGGGAGGAATTAAAGTAATACCTGCTTGGTGCCTTAAAGAACTTAGAAAGATTTGTAATAAAAAAAAAATTCTTCTTATTTTAGACGAAGTTCAGTGTGGAATTGGGAGATCTGGTAAGTTTTTTTCATATGAATATTCAAACATAAAGCCAGATATAGTTCCAATTGCAAAAGGAATTGGAGGTGGTTTTCCAATAGGTGCAGTTTTAATGACAAAAAAAGTTTCCAAAGCTATGGTTCCGGGCACACATGGGTCTACTTTCGGTGGTAACCCCTTGGCAATGTCTGTTGGTAATGCGGTAATGGATGAAGTTTTTAAAAGAGGCTTTCTTTCAAAAGTTAAAAGTAATTCAAAATATTTTATTTCAGAATTAAATAAAATTAAAAATAAATTTCCAAATATTATTAAAGAAATAAGAGGAATAGGATTAATTTTGGGAATACAATTACATCAAGACCAGACAATATTTATACAAAGTTTAATGAAAAATAAACTATTAACAATTAGAGCAGCTGAGAATGTTATAAGAATTTTGCCTCCATTAAATGTTAAAAAAAAAGAAATAAATATAGCTTTAAAAATTATCAATAAAGTCTGTGAAGGTTATAAAGTATAATGAAAAACTTTCTTCATATCAGAGATATTTCTTTAAGAGATTTAAAAAAAATTATTTCTGATGCAAAAATTAGAAAATCTAAAAGAAAAAAATTAAATATTCTTGATCCAGATAAAGACTCACCTTTAAAGGGTAAAATTCTTTTACAGATGTTTGAAAAATCAAGTCTTAGAACAAGATTAAGTTTTTACTTAGCTATAAAACAATTGGGTGGAGGATCTTTGACATTAAGACCTGAGGAATTGCATTTAAAAGCTGGTGGAGAAAGTATAGCAGATACATCTAAAATTTTATCAGCTTATGGTAGCGCTTTTATGTTAAGAACAGACTCGGATAAAAAATTAGATGAATTTAAAAAATATTCAAATATACCAATAATAAATGGATTAAGTCCATCCTCACATCCTACCCAAGTTTTGTCGGATATTTTTACTATTCAAGAAATTAAAAAAAAAAGTATTTCAAAATTAAAGCTATGTTGGATAGGAGATGGTAACAACAATATGATTAATAGCTTAATTGAGGCTTGTATAAAATTCTCTGTTTCCCTAAATATTGCCTGTCCTAAAAACTACCAACCAAATAAAGCGCTTATTTCTTTAATTAAAAAACAAAAAGGAAAAATAAAAATTTTTAATAAAAAAGAAATAGCCGTTAAAAATTCCGATGTTGTAATGACGGACAAAATCATTTCATTAAATGATAAAGTGAATAAGACAAAGAAACTTAAATCATTTAAAAATTTTAAGGTGGATACAAAAACTATGAATCTAGCTAAGAAAAACGCAATATTTCTGCATTGTCTCCCGAGAGGAAGTGAAGTTACAGAAGAAGTATTTCTTGGCAAACAATCTAAAGTATGGCAACAAGCCCTAAACAGAGTTTATGTTCAAAAGAGTATTTTGTTATATTGTTTTGGTAAACTAAGGTAGTTGTAAAGGACTATCAGCATTAGCATTCATATAAAGAATTACTGAAGCTCTATCTTTTTCTTTTTTCAATCCTGCAAAAGCCATCTTTGTACCTTTTATATAAGAGGCAGGTTTTATTAAAAAACTATTCATCTCTTGGAAAGTCCAATCTTTTCCAAATGCCACTAAAGCTTTTGAATATTTATAATCTTCTAGTGCACCCATGTTTCTACCTAAGACGTTATAAAGTGCTGGACCAATATTGTTTCTTCCACCTTTTTTAATCGAATGACATGCGCTACATTTCTTAAATACTTTCTTTCCATGATCAACACTTCCCATGGCCAATAGAGCAGATATATCAACTTCTTCAACAGCTGCAGAAGCTTTCGTACCATCTGTTTCAGCAAATTCAACTTTATAAGCTGACTGGCTAGGCTTCTCTACGTAATAGATAATGTCTGAAATTTTAGTTATTCCAAATATAACAACAAAAATAACAACAACCGTTGCAATAATTTTGTTAATTTCAAATGAGTCCATGATTTTTAATTATTATCCTCGTATAACATGTTAAACAAAAAAAAAACTAAATTTAAATTTAATTATTGCGTCTGAAAGACGCATAATACTTAGTTTATGAGCAATACAGTAATTTTAATCCCTTCAAGATTAGCTGCAACAAGATTACCAAATAAACCTTTATTAAAAATCAATAATATTTCAATTATCAATCATGTTTATAAAATTGCAAAATCATCTCTCATTGGAGAAAGCTATGTTGCAACCGGTGATAAAGAAATATTTGAAGAGGTCACTAAGCTTGGAGGAAAATGTATTTTAACCAAAAAAGATCATAAAACTGGAACTGACAGAATTTTTGAAGCTTATCAAGAGTTAAGAGATGACAGTATTGAATACGTAATAAATCTTCAAGGAGATGAACCAATGCTTGATATTGAGGATGTTAATAATCTTCTCAAAAAAACTATTAAAAAAAAATCTAAAATTTCAACATTAGCTTGTCAAATCGAAGATGAAAAATTTTTCTTAAACAAAAATGTTGTAAAAGTAACTACAAAAGAGGAACTTCATCAAAACAATTTATCAATAGCAACATCATTTACAAGAGAAATTAAAAATACTCAAAAAAATATTTACCACCATATTGGAATATATATTTATAATGTTTCATATTTGGCAAGGTTTGTCCAATTAGAGCAAACTCAGAATGAAAAATCGCAAAAACTAGAACAATTAAGATTAATGGATAACAATATTGAAATAGACGTAGGATTAGCGAAAACCAAACCCATTGGTGTAGATACAGATGAAGATTATCTAGAAATAAAAAAAATTATGGAATATAAAAATTAAATTATGAAAATTGCTTATCAAGGTGTTGCAGGAAGTTACAGCGAAAGTTGTGCTAAAAAAATGTATCCAGGGAGTGAGACAATACCCTGCAAAACATTTGATGAATGCTTTGAAAGGTCTAGTGAAGATAATTCAATAAAATCTTTAATTCCAGAGTCTAATAAAACAACTGGAAATATTGGTGTCGAGTATTTAATATTTAAATACAGACTAAATATTTATGCAGAGCATTTTTTTCCAATTAATCATAATCTATTAGGATTAAAAGATTCCAAAATAGAAGACATAAAAGATGTTTACTCACATGCACAAGCATTAAGCCAATCTTCAAGTTTTATTAAGAAAAAAAAATTTACAGAAAATGTTAGAGCAGATACAGCTGGTTCAGCAAAATTTGTTTCAGAAACTAAAGATAAGTCTAAAGCTGCTATAGCCTCTAGTCTAAGTGCAGAAATATATGGTCTTAAAATTTTACAAGAAAATGTCCAAGATGATAAAGATAACGTGACTAGGTTTTTATTACTTGGTAAAGATATTTTTCAGCCAGATTTTTCTGATGATAATCATATAACATCAATATTATTTAAGTTAAAAAGTAAACCTGCTGCTCTTTACTCTGCATTATCTGGATTTGCAATAAATGGAGTTAATATGAGTAAACTACAAAGTTTTCCCGAAAAGAACTCATTTTCCTCGTATTTTTTTCTATGTGATATTGATGGACATATAGAGTCTCCTAAAATCAAAAACTCACTTGAGGAATTGGGTCTGCATTGTCAAGATATGCACGTTCTAGGTGTTTATAAATCTGATAAATTTAGACAAAAATAAATTTATAACTTTCTTGTAGAATAGAAATTTTTATTGGTATAATAAAGTTGGAGGCCAATCAGGTGGTGTTACCACAAATCCCCTAGGATCGAAAGATAGCAAGGGTAGTGAGTATTTTCCAGGTTGGTTGGTCTCCTTAAAAATGACAGAAAATTCGAAAGTACTAGCTTTAAAATACAGGCCTCAAGTATTTGAGGATTTAATTGGTCAAGAGATTATTGCTGAAACAATTAAAAATTCAATAATTTCAGACAAGTCACCTAACGCATTCTTGTTTACAGGTATCAGGGGAGTAGGAAAAACAACTTTCGCAAGAATAGTTGCAAAGTCATTAAATTGTGAGCATGGAATTGAAAACATGTGTAAGAAAAAATGTAGTAACTGTGATGCAATTACAAACTCAAATCATATTGATGTTTTGGAAATGGATGCTGCAAGCAAAACAGGTGTTGACGATGTAAGAGAGCTTATTGAATTTTCAAGATATGGACCAACAACTGCTAAATATAAAATATTTATTATTGATGAAGTTCATATGTTAAGCAAACAAGCATTTAATGCACTTTTAAAAACACTAGAGGAACCACCAAAATATTTAAAATTTATTTTTGCAACAACCGAAATCAAAAAAATTCCTGTAACAGTAATATCGAGATGTCAACGTTTTGATCTCTCTAGAGTGAAATCTGAAGAGCTTTTTAATTATATAAAAATGATTAAAGACAAAGAAGGTGGTAAAGTTTCTGATGAAGCTTTAAAATTAATTGTTAAAATTTCAGAAGGATCTGTTAGAGATGCATTATCTTTGTTAGATCGTGGACTTGTAGCCAATCAAAATGATGAGGAATTAAATCTAGATAAAGCACAAAGTATTTATGGATATTTTGATAAAAGTTCTCTGATAGAACTAATTAAAAATTTGTTTAGTGGTGACGAAAAAAAAGTATTTGAGCTGTATAGAAAAATTTATGATTCTGGTGTAGATCCAAAAATTTTTTTGAATGATTTTCTTGAGGTTTTATACTACCTAAAAAATATCAATTTTATAAAATTAGATGGAAATAATTTTTCTTTAAATGATCAAGATTTTAGTAATCTTTCCACAATATCTGAAAATTTAGATTCAAAGGACATAATCCTTTTTTGGCAATTTACACTAGATACAATTGAGGAAATTAACATTGTATCAAATCCAAATTTATCGGTTGAAATGTTCCTTTTCAGATTAATGAGAATAAAAGGTTTTAAGGAGAAGGATGTTGAGGAGAGCTTTACTGGAGAAAATCCTGATACTTTAATTAAAGAACCTGAAAAAAAAATTACAAGTAAAACAATAGATCAAATCAAAAATGTTTCACAACAAGAAAAAATTGAACCAAATTTAAATAAAGATGAAGTAATTAATGAACTTAAAATAGGTTCATTTGAAAGTTTGATAAATCTATGTACGGAGAGAAAAGAAGCTAACCTTAAATATGAGCTTGAAACTAATACAAATTTAGTTTCATTCTCTGAGGGTTTAATAGAAATATCTTTTAATGAAAACTTAGACAAAGACTTTATAAAAAATCTATCTAACAAACTTTACGAATGGACATCTAAGAGATGGATTATCTCTCTATCAAAAAACCAAGGACAAATTTCAAAAAAAGAAAAAAATAAAATTGATGAGAAAAAAATATTTGATGATGTTAAAAAGTCTGAAGCGTATAAAAAAGTGATCGAAGCATTTCCTGATGCAGAATTAATAAATGTTGAGTTGAAGGAGGATTAGAATGACTGATTTTTCAAAATTAATGGAAAAAGCTAAAGAAATTGAAAGTAAAATGAAAGAAAGCCAAGAAAATATTAAAAAGATTGAGGTTGAAGGTGTCTCAGGAGCTAATGATGTAAAGGTTACTTTAAATGGAGAGGGAACCATGATCTCAATTAAACTTAGTGAAAATGTTTTAAAAGAGGAAAAAGTAATATTAGAAGATCTTATTACTGCTGCACATAATAACGCAAAATCACAACTTAAATCAAAAACTGCAGAGGAAATTTCTAAGGCCTCAGGAAATTTTGGAATACCTGGATTTAAGTGGCCTTTATAATTTAAATGCAAAATATTCCTGAAATAGAAAATTTAATCAAACTTATATCTAAGTTACCAGGGCTAGGACCTAAGTCTGCAAAAAGAATAATATTAAAAATGATTAATAACCGACAAGAATTACTAAAGCCATTGGCTCAAAATTTGAGTGAAGTTTTTAAAAATATTGTTAGATGTAAAATTTGTGGAACATTGAAGCCTAATACAATTAATTGTAATTATAATAATTGCGAAATAGTAGAAAAAAAATATAATAAAATTTGTGTTGTAGAAAATATTTCAGATCAGTGGGCAATAGAAAGTTCTTCAATTTTTCAAGGTTACTTCCATATTTTAGGAGGGACTCTCTCAAACAATAATAATAGTAATAGAGAGGACTTGCTTATTAACTCTCTTATAGAAAGAATAAATAAAGATGATATTGAAGAAGTAATTTTAGCAACTAGCGCAACTGTAGAAGGTCAAACTACAGCATTTTATATTCAAGATAGTCTAAAAAAAACTGACGTCAAAGTTTCAAAACTAGCCCAAGGTTTACCAGTAGGTGGAGAAATCGAAAATTTAGATGATGGTACTCTTATATCTGCATTTAAAAATAGAAAAAAAATAGAGGCTTAATTAACTTTTTTTAATTAATCTGTTTAAATGTAAGAGAGGTTCTGTATAGCCAGAAGGCTGTGACTTTCCATGAAAAATTAATTCACATGCCGCTTTAAAAGCAATAGATTTATCATACTCTGGTGACATACTTTCGTAGTTAGAGTCATCTTCATTCTGTTTATCTACAACTTTTGCCATTTTTTTTAAAATTTCAAGAACCTGTCTATTCGAACATAAGCCATGATGAAGCCAATTCGCGATATGTTGAGATGAAATTCTTAAGGTTGCTCTATCTTCCATTAATCCAATATCATTTATATCTGGGACTTTGGAACAACCTATACCTTGATCAATCCATCTGACTACATAACCTAAAATAGTTTGAGCAGAATTTGAAATTTCATTATTAATTTCATCCATAGACCAATTAGGGCGATCTGCTATTGGAATAGTAAGAAGATCAGATAACTTTGATGGCTCTCTTTTTAATATTGCTTTTTGTTTTTCAAAAACATTTACTTCATGGTAGTGCATAACATGCAATGCAGCGGCAGTTGGGGAAGGAACCCAAGCACAATTTGCGCCAGCATTCACATGTCCAATTTTTTGTTCCATCATTTCGTTCATTTTGTCTGGCATGGCCCACATTCCTTTACCTATTTGAGCAACTCCTGAAAAACCACATTTTAAGCCTATATCTACGTTATTGTCCTCATAGGTTTTAATCCATTTAGACTCTTTCATATCTCCTTTTTTGATCATTGGTCCAGCTTCCATTGAGGTATGCATCTCATCACCAGTTCTATCTAAAAATCCAGTGTTTATAAAAAATACTCTATCTTTAAGTGTTCTAATACATTCTTTAAGGTTTGCAGATGTTCTTCTTTCTTCATCCATAATTCCACACTTAATTGTATTTTTTTCTAATTTTAAAACTTCCTCAACCTTTGTAAAAATTAAATTAGTAAATTCTGTTTCCTCTGGACCATGCATTTTTGGTTTAACAATATAAATTGACCCTTCTCTCGAATTACCTTTTCTTTTTAAATCATGAATACAAGCTGCTGAGGTTATGAAAGCATCCATTATTCCCTCAGGAATTTCTGATCCATCATTTAAAGTGATTGCAGGGTTTGTCATTAAGTGTCCAACGTTTCTCACAAGCAAAAGACTTCTTCCGTGAAGTTTTAACTTTTCACCGTTTAATGAAGTGTAACTCCTATCTGGATTAAGTTTTCTTTCTAATTCTTTACCATTTTTCTCAAATATTGATTTTAAATCTCCTTTCATCAATCCTAGCCAATTTCTATAACAAGTTACTTTATCTTCAGCATCTACTGCGGCTACACTATCTTCATGGTCACAAATTGTTGATACAGCAGACTCAACTATAATATCGCTTATACCAGCAGCATCTCTTGCAGCACTAAATGCTCTAGGATTAATAATTATTTCAAGATGAAGATTATTATTTTTTAAGATTATAGCATTTGGTTTGTCTGCATCCCCTCTATGACCAATAAACTTCTCTAAATCTGATAAATTATATTCTTTATTTTCCTTATATATTATGAGTTTTTTATTATTTACTGCTAAACCAGTAATATCTTTCCAGTCAAGATCATTTATTGGAAAATATTTGTTCAGAAAATTTCTAGTGTATTTAATTACTTCTTGTCCTCTTAAAGGATCATATTTTTCACTTCCACTTTCTTCAGACTCTATTATATTTGATCCATAAAGACTGTCATATAAGCTTACCCATCTTGCATTTGCAGCATTCAAGGTATATCTAGAGTTCATTATTGGAACAACTAATTGTGGTCCTGCTATATTAGATATTTCTTCATCTAAATTTTTAGTTGCAATTTTAAAATCTTCACCTTCTTTTTTTAAATAACCTATTTCTTCCAAAAAATTTTTATATTTATTATAGTCAATCTCGTGATCTCTATTTTTTTTATGCCACAGATCTATTTCTTGTTGTAATGTTTCTCTGATTTCGAGTAATTTTTTATTTTTAGGTGCTAATTCATGCACCACTTTGTCAAAGCCTTTCCAGAACTCGTCAGGACTAACATTAGTATCCAGTAAAAGCTCATTTTTGACAAAATCAGCTAGTTCTTTTGCCACAGATAAGTTGTGGATTTTGATGTATTGCTCTCTCATAAATTGAAAATCTTATAATAAATTGTCGTTTTTGCGCAATCAAAATTACTTATTTTATCAATTTATTGCCTTTTTTGTTTATAATACATACTTTAAATGAAAAATTACCTAAATTTTGAGACAGATATTAAAAATCTTGAGGAGGAATTAGATAAACTAAAAGACCCTTATAATCAGGAAGGTTTATCTGAAGTCGATACTTCAAGAATAAGTAAAGTTGAAGAAGAAATAAATGAAAAATTAGAGAAAATTTATTCTAACTTAGATCCGTGGCAGACAGCGTTAGTTGCTCGTCATGAAGATAGACCTAAGGCAAAATTTTTTGTTGAAAATCTTTTTGATGACTTTATCCAACTTTCTGGAGATAGATATTATGGTGAAGACAAAGCTGTTATAGCTGGTTTTGCAAAATTTGACGGCAAATCTGTTTTAGTAATTGGTCAAGAAAAGGGATCAGATCTTAATAAAAGAATAGATCACAATTTTGGAATGATGAGACCAGAGGGTTACAGAAAAACAATTAGACTTATGGAGTTAGCTAACAAATTTAAAATTCCAATTATTTCTATTGTAGATACTCCAGGAGCATACCCAGGAGTTGGTGCAGAGGAAAGAGGTCAAGCTGAAGCGATAGCAAAATCTATTGAATGCTCTATGAAGTTAACAGTCCCTACCATTGCGATAATAATTGGAGAGGGTGGATCTGGAGGAGCAATAGCTTTAGCATCATCTAATAAAGTAATTATGCTTCAAAACGCAATATACTCTGTGATTTCCCCGGAAGGATGCGCCACCATTTTATGGAGAGACCCAAAAAAAACTTTAGAAGCTGCAACTGCAATGAAAATGTCATCCAGTGATCTTTTAAAATTAAATATAATTGATGAAATAATTCCAGAGCCAGTTGGAGGTGCTCATCGAGATAAAGATCTAATATTAGATAATGTAAGAGAATCATTAAAGAAAAATTTAGATTTTTTTGAGACTATGGATAAAGATGAAATTCTTACTCATAGAAAAAATAAATTTTTGTCAATTGGAAGAAATAAAGGGTTTACAACACAATCAGAAGATGGAAATGATCTATCTATGAAGGCAAGTGTACTTGAAAATATTAATCAAAACTTTAAAAAGAATTCTAAAGTTTATTATGGCGTAGCTGCTGCAATTTTATTAATATTATTTTTAAGCATTCTTTTATAAAGCACCACAACAATGCTTGAATTTTTTCCCTGTAGCCTCACATCTGTCGTTTCTAGAAATTTTACCTTCTCTATTTAGTACAAGTAAGCATTTTGGATTATTATTTATATTTATATTTTTTTCATTTTGAACTTCATTTTGATCATCATTTTTTTCTATAAGTTTTAAATTAAATAAAATTGTAATTAAATCATACTTAAGTTTACTTAATAAATTTTCAAAAAGTGTAAATGCTTCTTTTTTATATTCAACCAAAGGATCTCTTTGTCCATAAGATCTTAAACCAATGACTTGTCTTAATTGTTCTAAATATTGAATATGTAATTTCCAATTTTGATCAATTAGTTGTAAAAAGATTCTTTTTTCTATTTCGTTATATTGCTCTTCATTTAACATTTTTATTCTCTCTTCTCTTGAGCTTTTAAACTTATTTTTTATTTTTTCTTCAAAAGCCTTATTTTCAAGATTAACTAATTCATTAATTTCACTTTCTCCAAATGATTTTCCAAATAAAGATTTTAATTGCATATTGATTTCATTTGATCCTGCATTGGCTAATTTTTTTGTTTTCTTAAGTTTCAAATCATCAATAATTTCATCTAGAAAATTTTCAGAATATTGCTTTGAGTCTTTATTTTCTATTACTTCATTTCTTTGTGAAAATATTACTTGCCTTTGATCATTTAAAACATTGTCAAACTTCAAAAGAGTTTTTCTAATATCAAAATTTCTTGCCTCAACTTTTTGTTGTGCTCTTTCTAATGCTTTATTTATCCAAGGATGGTCTATACTTTCTCCATCTTTAAGTCCGAGTTTTTCAAGTATATTATTCATAGACTCAGACCCAAATATTCTCATTAAATCGTCCTCTAAACTTACATAGAATATAGAGCTACCTTCATCGCCTTGTCTGCCAGATCTTCCTCTAGCTTGATTATCTACTCTCCTACTTTCCATCCTTTCTGTACCAATGACAAACAATCCTCCCAATTTTTTTATCTCAGCTTTATCACTTTCATCCTGCCCTCCCAATTTGATATCAACACCTCTACCTGAAATACTCGTAGTAATGATTATTGAGTTTCTTTTCCCTGCGTCTGCAATAATTTCAGCTTCTCTTTGATGATTTTTTGCATTTAAAACTGTATGTTTTATATTTTTTTTATCTAATAGGTTTGAGAAGTGTTCTGACTTATTTATGCTTGAAGTAAAAACTAATAATGGCTGACCTTTTGCGTTACATTCAACAATCTTATTAATTATTGCTTCGTCTTTTTCATTACTAGTTCTAAATATTTGATCATTCGAATCTTTTCTTATCATCTTCTTATTTGTAGGAATCGACACTACTGGTAGATTATAAATTTCAAAAAACTCCTCTGACTCCGTTAAGGCTGTGCCAGTGCATCCAGCTATTTTTTTGTAGAGTTTAAAGAAATTTTGGTAGGTAATTGATGCTAAAGTTTGATTTTCAGCATTAATTGTTAAATTTTCTTTTGCCTCTAAACTTTGATGGAGGCCATCCCCAAACCTTCTTCCTGGCAACTGTCTACCTGTTTGCTCATCAATTATTATTATTTGCCCATCTTTTACAATATAATCTCTGCCACTCTGAAAAAGGTGGATTGCACGTAATGATTGATTTACTAAATGAACAATATGAAGATTTTCTGGATCATAAAAATTTTTATTTTTAAGTATTCCAGCATTAGAAAATATATTTTCAACATTATCCACACCTTTATTAGTTAATAAAATATTTCTATCTTTTTCATCTATTTCAAAATCCTCTTCTTTCAAATTTTTCACAAGTTTATCAACAGCTATATATTGATTAGTTTTATCTTCTGTTGCTCCTGAAATTATTAGAGGTGTTCTAGCCTCATCAATTAAACAAGAGTCAATTTCATCAACAATCGCATAATTATGTTCTCTTTGAACCATAGTCTCTTTGGAAAATTTCATATTATCTCTTAAATAATCAAAGCCCAATTCACTATTAGTAGAATAAGTTATATCTTTTGAATAATTTTCTTTTCTTTCTAAATCATCTTGCCCAGTATTAATATATCCACAAGTTAAACCTAAAAACTCATAAATCTTACCCATATTCTCACTATCTCTCTTAGCCAAATAATCATTTACAGTTACTATATGGACACCTTTTTTTTCTAGAGCATTAAGGAAAGCTGCAAGAGCTATAGTTAATGTTTTACCTTCTCCAGTTTTCATTTCTGCAATTTTATTCTCATGGATTACAACACCACCAATTAGCTGAACATCAAAGTGTCTTTCATTTCTAATTCTTTTAGAGGCTTCCCTAACCATGGAGAAAGCTTCAGGCAATATGTCATTTAAACTTTTACCATTTTTAATATCTTCAATAAGTTTTTCAGTTTTTTTTGGGAACATTTCGTCAGATAAATTTTCCAAGTCTTTTTCTAAAAGATTAACTTTATTGACAATTTGTTGAATTCGTCCTAGTTCCTTTTCATTTCCGCTTTTAATAAGCTTTGAAAATATATTAAGTGGGTTGAACATTTTGATATAAAATTAAATATTAGAAATATATAGTAATTAATTAATTATTTTAAATATCATGAAATTTAACATAAACAATTTTATAAATACTAGCAGCCAAAGCTCCAAAATTGTTGATTTCCAGGATTTAGATCATATTGATGGAGTTTCAATTTCGGCAGTCAGCGCTGGCTTATATAAATTTAAGAGAGATGAATTAGTTTTATTTTATTTTAGAGATGGTGCAAATTATGCCTCTGTATATACTCAATCAAAGTTAATATCAGAAAATCTAAAATGGAATAAAAAAATTAAAGCAAAAAAAATATTTGCATTATTAGTTAACACTAGAAATGCCAATGCATTAACAGGTCCGGAAGGCTATGACGCATTGAAGAAAATTTCATTAGACTTATCCTCAAAATTAACTGAGATACAGAAAAGAGATGAAGATGCTCCAAAACAAATTTCTTCAAAAGAAATACTTTTTGGTTGCACAGGCACTATAGGAGAAAAATTTCCGTTAGAAAAAATTAAAACCTCATTAACAGAATTAGTAAAGAAATTAAAATATACACAAAATAAATTAATCTGGATGAAAGCTGCGATGGGTATAATCACAACTGATTTAAAACCCAAAGTATCAATGGCTGAAACAAAAATTGGTTCATCAACAATTAAAATTTATGGAATTGCAAAAGGCTCAGGCATGATTTATCCAAATATGGCAACTACTTTGGGTTATATATTTACTGATGCAACTTTACCCTCATCAGTTTTAAATGATGTCTTAAAAAATAATATAAAGACAACATTCAATGCAATTTCATGTGATGGTGACACAAGCACAAATGATATGGTTTCTATATTTTCGACAAATAAAGTTAATCATTCAGAAATTAAAAAATATAGTGATAGTAAACTTAAAAATTTTAACAAGGCAGTTCATGACGTTTTATTAAATTTAGCCAAGCAAGTTGTTTCTGATGGAGAAGGAGCCTCGAAATTTATTTCTATTAATTGTATTAATTGCAAAACAGAAAAAGATGCAAAAAATATATCTTTAAAAATAGCAAACTCATTATTAGTTAAGACAGCAATTGCAGGAGAAGATCCAAACTGGGGTAGAGTAGCTATGGCAATTGGAAACAGTGACTCTAAAATTAATGAACAAAAATTATCTATTTCTTTTGGGACTTATAAAATTTTTCATAAGGGATCTTTATACAAATCTTATGACGAAGAAAAAGTCATGGAATACATGAAAGGACAATCAATTGAAATAGAAGTTGATATTGGTCAGGGAATTAAAAAATTTAAATCATACACTATGGATTTAACAAAAAAATATATAGAAATTAATGCTGATTATAGGACTTAGCTATATTGAAATTTTATAGTTTAATATTTACATAAATACCATGATTAAATATTTACTAAAATGTAAAGATTGCGAGCAAGAATTTGAAAGCTGGTTTAGTAACTCAAATGAATATGATAGATTGCTCAAATTAAAACTATTAAATTGTCAATCCTGTGAGTCTATAAATGTTGAAAAGTCCTTGATGTCTCCTAATTTATTGAACACCAAGAAAAAAGAGAATTTAAAGGAAATAAAAAAATATAAAGATGTAAGAAAAAAACTTTCCGACTACAAAAAATTTGTAAAAGATAATTTTGAGTATGTTGGAGAAAATTTTACTTATAAAG
The DNA here is from genome assembly GCA_902569245.1 of uncultured Pelagibacteraceae bacterium. Taxonomy (GTDB): domain Bacteria; phylum Pseudomonadota; class Alphaproteobacteria; order Pelagibacterales; family Pelagibacteraceae; genus Pelagibacter. The sequence goes on from CACFTO010000001.1 coordinate 213,770, forward strand.
CAAGATCAATTCATTACGATAAAAAGAAACCAAAAAAAGGTATTTATGGTAGTGCTTCTATTAAAGACATTAAGGAATTGAAAGAAGAGGGTATAGAAACTGATATTATTCCATGGATTGAAGATGATAAAAATTAAACTTTTTTAAATTCTGAAATATAATTTACAGACTTATCGGATGTTACAAACCATTTATTTAAGATAGGGTTAAAAGTCATTCCATCAATTTTTTTTAATTTTAACGAATTTTTTTTACAAATATTCGTTAAATACTCTGGTTTAACAAATTTTTCCCAATCGTGAGTACCTATTGGAAGCCATTTTAAAACATACTCAGCCCCAACAATTGCAAATAAATATGATTTAAGAGTTTTGTTTAAGGTTGCAATGAACATCACACCTGATTTTTTTAAAAATTTTGAACTTTCTTTAATAAAAAAATCAACATCTTCAACATGTTCAACAATTTCCATATTCAAAATTATATCAAATCTTTGCTTAATTTTTAAATTTTCAGGGGAAGAATTATAATACTTAATTTTAAGTTTACTTTTTTTTAAATGATACTTGGCTACCTGTATATTTTTGTTAGAGGCATCTATACCAACAACATCCCCTCCAAGTTTTGCCATTGGTTCTGAAAGTAGCCCACCACCGCATCCTATATCTAAAATGCTTAAACCTTTAAAAGGCTCGTGCTCTTTTTTAATTTTAAATTCAGATAAAATTGCATCTCTTATGTATTTGATTCGGATAGGGTTAAATTTATGCAATGGCTTAAATTTTCCATTAGGATCCCACCATTCCTCAGCTATTTTTGAAAATTTTTCTATTTCTTTTTTATTTATTGTGTTATTTTTCATTGTTTATTGACATTACAATCAAGATGTATTTTATCAATATATTTTAATTTATATTAAAAAAAATTATCAATGAAAATAATTGTATTAAAATTTGGAGGTACTTCAGTTGGTACAACTAACAGAATTAAAAAAGTTGCAAAAATTATAGCTAAATATAAAAAAAAATACAATGTGATTGTGCTTTCTTCTGCAATGAGTGGTGTGACAAATAATTTAATCAATCTATCCAAAAAAATTAGTAAAAATTTTTCAGACTCAGAATATGATGTTTTAGTTTCTTCAGGAGAACAAGTGTCTTGTGCATTGATCTCTGGAGAACTAATTAATATAGGTTTAGATTCAAGATCTTGGATGTCATGGCAAATCCCGATCAATACTGAGGGAAAACATAAATTTTCAAGAATTAATAAAGTTAACAAGTTTCAAATCATGAGTTATTTAAAAAAAGGAGGCATTCCTATAATTACAGGATTTCAAGGTATTAATAATAAAAATAGAATAACAACTATTGGCAGGGGTGGAACAGATGCAAGTGCAATTATGTTTGCAAAGTTTTTCAATGCTGAAAAATGTATAATATATACAGATGTTGATGGTGTTTATTCTACAGATCCAAATAAACTTAAGTCAGCTAAAAAAATAAAAGTTATATCTTATGAGGAAATGCTTGAAATGGCTTCCCTGGGAGCTAAAGTTATGCAACCTCATTCAATTCAGGATGCTAGGTTGAATAGGGTAGATATAGAAGTTAGATCTTCCTTTACAGACAATGAAGGCACTTTAATAACAAAAAGAAAAAATATAATAAATAATAAGATTATAACTGGTATTTCAAATACAACTAATGATGCCAAAGTCACTCTTTTAGGTGTACGAGACAAGCCTGGTATTGCTGCATCAATTTTTAAACCTCTTTCTGAAAATTCTATAAATGTAGACATGGTAGTACAAAACATTTCTGCTAACGGAAAAGAAACTGATTTAACTTTCACAATAAAATCAGATGATCTTAGCAAAACAAAAAAAATTATTTTACAAAATAAAAAAATAAATTTTAGAGATTTCATATTTGATAAGAATGTTTCAAAAGTATCAATAATTGGAGTAGGAATGGTTACTACTCCTGGAGTTACTTATAGAATGTTTCAGTCGCTTGCTAAGCAAAAAATAAACATTCAGGTGATATCTACCTCGGAAATAAAAATTTCTGTTTTGATAGATAAAAAGAATGTAGGAAAAGCTATATCTGCTCTACACAAAGAATTTAAATTAAATAAATAATTTATGAACATTAGGCCATTCAGGGAAATTAAAAGAAGAAAAACAAAAGAAATTAATGTTGGTCATATAAAAGTCGGGGGAGATAATCCAATTTCTGTTCAATCAATGACCAATACATTAACCAAAGATGTAAAAGAAACTGTAAAACAAATTCAACAAATTGAAGAAGTGGGCGCTGATATCGTAAGAGTATCATGTCCAGATGAAGACTCAACGAAAGCTCTTAAAGATATTGTTAAAAATACTTCTATCCCGATAGTTGCTGATATACATTTTCATTATAAAAGAGCAATAGAGGCGGCAGAGAGTGGAGCTGCATGTCTCAGAATAAATCCAGGAAACATAGGAGACAAAAAAAAAATTAAAGAGGTAATTTCTGCTGCAAAAAATAATAACTGTTCAATTAGAATTGGTGTTAATGCAGGATCTCTAGAAAAAGACTTATTAGAAAAGTATAAAGAACCTTGTCCAGAGGCGCTAGTGGAGAGTGCATTAAGAAATATTAGTATTGTTGAAGACTTTGACTTTTATAAATTTAAAGTAAGCGTTAAATCCTCTGATGTATTTTTATCTATTGAAGCTTATAGACAACTTTCCGAGGTTACTGATTATCCACTACATTTAGGTATTACGGAGGCAGGAACATTTTTACCTGGTAGTATAAAATCTTCTATTGGGTTTGGATCACTTCTTATGAGTGGTATTGGTGACACTATAAGAGTTTCTTTATCTGACGACCCAGTAGAGGAGATCAAAGTAGGAAATGAAATACTTAAATCACTGAATTTACGAAATAGAGGGGTAAAAATTATTTCCTGTCCATCTTGTGCTAGACAAGCTTTTAATGTTATAGAGACTGTTAAAAAGTTGGAAGATAGACTATCTCACATAAAAACTCCAATTTCTTTATCTATAATCGGATGTGTAGTTAACGGACCTGGTGAGGCAGCGCAAACAGATATAGGTATTACCGGAGGAGGAAAAGGTAATAATATGCTTTATTTAAATGGAGTAGAAAGTCAAAAAATATCAAGTGATGAGATGATTTCTAAAGTTGTAAGATTGGTAGAAGAGAAAGCAGAAGAAATTGAAAAAGCCACCTAATGGTCCCATTATCAAAAGTTCAAGATTTAATATCAAAACATTCCAAATTGGAAAAAGAGTTATCCTCACAAGAAATTGATAAAAAATCTTTCGCTGAAAAGTCAAAAGAATACTCTGACTTAAACGACATTATTAAACAAGCGGTTTCTTATTTTAATTTTCAAAAAAATAAAGATGAACTAGAAAATTTAATTAATGATAACAACACAGATAAAGAGATGAAAGACTTAGCTATAAGTGAATTAAATAAGCTTGAAAAAAATAATGAAATTGATGAAAAAAAAATAAAATTATTTTTGTTACCTAAAGATGAAGCAGATACAAAAAATGCAATGATAGAAATTAGAGCTGGAACAGGAGGATTGGAAGCCAGTCTATTTGCATCTGACTTGTTTAAGATGTACGAAAAAGTAAGTCATAAAAAAAAATGGTTACTAGAGGTTATATCCATCTCCAAGAGTGATGCTGGAGGTCTAAAAGAAGTTATAGCATCGATTAAAGGAAAAAATATTTATTCTTCTCTCAAATATGAAAGTGGAGTTCATAGAGTCCAAAGAGTGCCTGATACGGAAACCCAAGGAAGAGTTCACACGTCTGCTGCTACAGTTGCAGTAATGCCCGAACCGGAGGAGGTTGATGTAAAAATAGAAGATAAGGATTTAAGAATTGATGTATTTAGAAGTAGTGGTCCAGGAGGCCAAAGTGTAAATACGACAGATTCTGCAGTAAGGATTACACATATTCCAACTGGAATAGTAGTTAGTCAGCAAGACGAAAAATCACAGATAAGAAATAAAGAAAAGGGGTTAAAAATTCTCAGATCAAGAATATATGAATTAGAACGTCAAAAAAAGAGACGAAGAAAGATCAAAAGATAGAAAAAGTAAAATTGGTACGGGAGATAGATCTGAAAGAATAAGAACATATAATTTCCCACAAGGAAGAGTTACAGATCATAGAATAAATTTAACATTACATAAATTATCTGAATTTATGGAAGGTGAAATATTTGATGAGATGATTGAAAACTTAGTGATCCAGGCTCAAGAAGATGAACTTAGTAACATTTAAATATGAATTATAATCAAATTTTAAAAAAAGGTGAGAATTATTTAAAAAAAAACAAAATTCAAAATCCAAATCTCGATGTTGAATTAATTTTATCAAAAGTAGTACATAGAAAAAGGGAAGATATATTATTAAATACAAATAATAAGTTAAAAAATGTAGAAATGATAAAGTTTAAACATTTTTTATCAAGAAGAGCTCAAAAAGAACCAATGGCATATATCCTTGGTTATAAACATTTTTGGAAATATAAGTTTTTAACAAATAAATCCGTTTTAATTCCAAGGCCAGATACCGAATTGGTTGTCGAGGAGACTTTGAAATATTTACCAAATGATAAGTCAAAAAAAATTTTAGATGTTGGAACCGGCTCAGGCTGTATAGTGATTTCTTTGATAAAAGAGAGACCAATATGTACAGCAACAGCTATAGATATATCTATTAAAGCCTTAAATGTTGCAAAAACTAATGCAAAAATGCATCAACTAGAAAATAAAATTAAATTTATTAATATCGATATTGACAAATATAAATCTTATAACTATGATTTAATTATATCTAATCCTCCTTACATAAATAGTATTGAATTAAATAGATTAGATGATGATATAAAATTCCATGAACCTAAATCAGCGCTATCAGGAGGTTCCGATGGTTTTAGGGATTTAAAAAAAGTAATTTTGAAAAGTAAAAAATTGTTAAAAATAAACGGAAAATTAATAATTGAAATTGGACATAAACAAAAAAATCAATGCACAAAAATATTAAATGATAATAAATTCTATATTAACGAAATATCAAAAGATTTATCAGGAAAAGATAGATGCATTGTAAGTACTAAATTATAAAAATGAATAATTTTAAAAATAATAATAGAAGAAGTCGATTTAAGCCAAATGGAGAAAGAGGCTTTAGAAGAAACGGGAATGGGCATAAACCTAACGGCGATTTTGGCAATGGTTCTTCATTTAAAAGAAGACACCCAGGGAAAAATAACCAAAATGCTGCAAACCTTGTTGAAAAATACAATGACCTAGCAAGGGAAGCACTTACAAATGGGGATAAGATTTTGTCCGAAAATTATTTGCAGCACTCAGAGCACTTTTCTAGAATTCTTATATCTCAAGAAAATTTAAGAAATCAAAAAGAAAATGTAATAGAAGATACTTCAGGTAACCAATTAAAGGTTCAAAAAGAAAAAAATGAAGTAGAGGAACCAACAACGAAATAATTTACATTTTAGATATCAGATCTGATTTCATAACATCAATTTTTATTTTGTTTACTTCAAAAACTTTTCGTTGATTACCGGTTAATATTTTTCCTGAGGGTAGTTTAAGTTTTTGTGAATTTATTTTTTTTCCATTTTCAATTACTTCATAATGTAAGTGTGGACCAGTGGAAAGGCCTGTCGATCCTACGTATCCTATTATTTGACCTTGTTTTACTCTGGCACCTTTCTTAATGCCTCTCCCAAATTTTGACATATGTGCATAAACAGTTTGATAAACTCTATTATGTTTTATTTTTACACAATTTCCTCCTCCTCCACACCATTGTGCTCTAACAACTAGACCATCTCCTGACGCCAATATAGGAGTACCTGTTGGTGCTGCAAAATCAGTCCCAGTATGCATTTTTGTGAAACCCAAAATTGGGTGTTTCCTTTTTCCAAATGAAGATGATAGTCTTGCACCATTAATTGGGGTTTTCATTAAAGTTTTTCTCATACTTTTTCCATTCTCATCAAAGTAATCAATTTTGTTTTTTTTATATTCGTGTCTATAAAGTTTGAGATCTTGATTTTGTAAATTGAGGTTTGCAAAAATTATATTACCGGTTTCAATTATCTTTCCATCTTCATTCAAAAACTCTTCATATATGATTTGAAAGCTGTCATTTTTCCATATATCTCTTTGGAAATCTACTTGAAAACCATAAAGCCTTGCAAATTCAATAATAATATTTGGTTTTATTTTTAAATTCAAAGCTGTTTGATATAAGCTATCAGTAATTTTACTTTCTTTGTAAGTAATAACTTTAGAGAGGTCTTTCTCTAAAATTTTTGAAGAATAATTATTATTTTCATTTTCTCTAACAAAATGTATCTCTGTTTTTTTATTAATCTCAATTATAAATTTTACTATTTTAGGGCTATTTTTTTTATCGATTTTAAAATAAATTTTTTGATTTGGTCTTAATATTTTTAATTTTTTATTTTTTTTTACTGTTTCAAGAAATAATTTTTTTTCATTTTTTGAAATTTTAATGTTGTTAATTATAATTTCATAATTGTCACCATTTTTTACAATATATTCATATTCTTTATATCTATGTTCTAGTTCAGAAGTTATTTTTGCGAATGTCTTCTGAATATAAACGTTATTAAGCGTTTTTTTTATGTATTCGTATTGATAAGTCTTATTTTTTTCATAGGTGAAAGTAACAAAAATTGATATAATGATGAGTAAAATCAGCCACAAGAAATGTGAAATTGATTTTACCTTTCCTTTAAATTTTTTAATCACTATAATATTAATTATTAAAAAAATGTTGATATATATGACTTTTTAGCACAATTTTTGTTTATCTAAAAACTTGATTTATAAATTATTTCTAATATAAGCGTCACACTCAACATATAAAAAATGTTATTTATTGGGCATAATCGCTCAATTAGCTATTTAAATTGTTAAAATTTTAAGAAGAGAAGTGTGGACGGTTAAGGTTACCAAAATTTGTCGTACACACTTCAACATTATACAAATATTATTCTTAGTATTTGTATAGAAGCTAGTGTGCGCCGTTTTTAAACTTGAGAGTTTGATCATGGCTCAGAACGTACGCTGGCGGCACGCCTTATACATGCAAGTCGAACGAAGTAGCAATACTTAGTGGCAGACGGGTGAGTAACATGTAGGTATCTTCCCTTTGGTGAGGAATAACACGAGGAAACTTGTGCTAATACCTCATAAGTCTTTACGGAGAAAGCTTTATGCGCCGAAGGATGAGCCTGCACTTGATTAGTTTGTTGGTGGGGTAATGGCCTACCAAGACTTTGATCTATAGCTGATCTGAGAGGATGATCAGCCACATTGGGACTGAGACACGGCCCAAACTCCTACGGGAGGCAGCAGTAGGGAATATTGCACAATGGAGGAAACTCTGATGCAGCGATGCCGCGTGAGTGAAGAAGGCCTTTGGGTTGTAAAGCTCTTTCGTCGGGGAAGAAAATGACTGTACCCGAATAAGAAGGTCCGGCTAACTTCGTGCCAGCAGCCGCGGTAATACGAAGGGACCTAGCGTAGTTCGGAATTACTGGGCTTAAAGAGTTCGTAGGTGGTTAAAAAAGTTGGTGGTGAAATCCCAGAGCTTAACTCTGGAACTGCCATCAAAACTTTTTAGCTAGAGTATGATAGAGGAAAGCAGAATTTCTAGTGTAGAGGTGAAATTCGTAGATATTAGAAAGAATACCAATTGCGAAGGCAGCTTTCTGGATCATTACTGACGCTGAGGAACGAAAGCATGGGTAGCGAAGAGGATTAGATACCCTCGTAGTCCATGCCGTAAACGATGTGTGTTAGACGTTGGAAATTTATTTTCAGTGTCGCAGCGAAAGCATTAAACACACCGCCTGGGGAGTACGACCGCAAGGTTAAAACTCAAATGAATTGACGGGGACCCGCACAAGTAGTGGAGCATGTGGTTTAATTCGAAGATACGCGCAGAACCTTACCAACACTTGACATGTTCGTCGCGACTCTAAGAGATTAGAGTTTTCGGTTCGGCCGGACGAAACACAGGTGCTGCATGGCTGTCGTCAGCTCGTGTCGTGAGATGTTGGGTTAAGTCCCGCAACGAGCGCAACCCTCACTTTTAGTTGCCATCATTTAGTTGGGCACTCTGAAAGAACTGCCAGTGATAAGCTGGAGGAAGGTGGGGATGACGTCAAGTCCTCATGGCCCTTACGTGTTGGGCTACACACGTGCTACAATGGCATTTACAATAGGAAGCAAGATGGCGACATCAAGCAAATCCTAAAAAGATGCCTCAGTTCGGATTGTACTCTGCAACTCGAGTACATGAAGCTGGAATTACTAGTAATCGCGGATCAGCGCGCCGCGGTGAATACGTTCCCGGGTCTTGTACACACCGCCCGTCACACCATGGGAGTTGGTTCTACCTTAAGGCAAGGTTTAAAATCCTTGACTACGGTATAGTCAGCGACTGGGGTGAAGTCGTAACAAGGTAGCCGTAGGGGAACCTGCGGCTGGATTACCTCCTTTCTAAGGATGATTAAGGATTTTTTCTTAATCTAAATAATATAACAGGTAATGTTGACCGTCCTCATTTCTCTTTTTAAAATAGTGTTTCTCCTTTTGCACAAAAGGGCCGGTAGCTCAGTTGGTTAGAGCACACCCTTGATAAGGGTGGGGTCGAAAGTTCGAGTCTTTCTCGGCCCACCATTTTCTGGGGGATTAGCTCAGCTGGGAGAGCGCCTGATTTGCATTCAGGAGGTCAGCGGTTCGATCCCGCTATCCTCCACCAAGAAACACTTAGTTATTTAAACTGTGAATATTTATAATTATTATCAATATCTATATCCGATTGTTCTAAGATCTGAACAATCAACTAATATTCGAATAGATGAATATTTTTAAAAAAATTTGATTCAACACAGAATTTTTTTCTGTGCATAAATCAAGCGTTTAAGGGCGTGTGGCGGATGCCTTGGCACTGAAAGCCGATGAAGGACGTGGTATACTGCGATAAGTTACGGGGAGCTGTATGCAAGTTTTGATCCGTAAATTTCCGAATGGGGAAACCCACCACTTTATGTGGTACTTTAAACTCAATACATAGGTTTAAAGAGACAACCCGGAGAACTGAAACATCTAAGTAACCGGAGGAAAAGAAATCAATTGAGATTCCGTTAGTAGTGGCGAGCGAAAGCGGACTAGGCCAGTAGATTTGTTAAAAAAATTTGAATAGTTTGGAAAAGCTAACCAAAGAGGGTGATAGTCCCGTATGAGTAATGTTTAACAAATTTCTTGAGTAAAGCGGGACACGTGAAATCCTGCTCGAATATAGGGGGACCACCCTCTAAGCCTAAATACTCTTCAGTGACCGATAGTGAACTAGTACCGTGAGGGAAAGGTGAAAAGAACCCCTATTAGGGGAGTGAAATAGAACCTGAAACCGCATGCCTACAATCAGTCGAAGCTCTTTTTAGAGTGACGGCGTACCTTTTGTATAATGGGTCAGTGACTTAATTTATAAAGCAAGCTTAAGCCATCTAGGTGTAGGCGTAGCGAAAGCAAGTCTTAATAGGGCGATTAGTTTTATGAATTAGACCCGAAAACGAATGAGCTTACCATGAGCAGGTTGAATGCAAGGTAACACTTGCTGGAGGACCGAACCAGTTGACGTTGAAAAGTCTTTGGATGACTTGTGGTAAGGGGTGAAAGGCCAACCAAATTCGTAGATAGCTGGTTTTCCGCGAAAACTATTTAGGTAGTGCGTTGAATAAATATGCGTTTAGAGGTAGAGCACTAAATGGGCTAGGGGGAAGAGATTCTTACCAAACCTAATAAAACTCCGAATGCTAAACGTAGTTCTTCAACAGACAGACTGTGGGTGCTAAGGTCCATGGTCGAGAGGGAAAGAGCCCAGACCACCAGATAAGGTCCCAAAATTGTGATTAAGTGTGAAAGGATGTGGAAATTCCATAACAGCCGGGAGGTTGGCTTAGAAGCAGCCATCCTTTAAAGATAGCGTAACAGCTCACCGGTCTAATAGAGTTTCTGCGCCGAAGATGTAACGGGGCTAAAATCACATACCGAATCTGTGGGTTTGTAAAGTTTTCGAACTTTACAAGCGGTAGCGGAACGTTCTGTAAGCCTGTAAAGGGATACCCGTGAGGGATCCTGGAGGTATCAGAAGTGCGAATGCTGACATGAGTAACGATTAAAGAAGTGAAAAACTTCTTCGCCGAAAATCCAAGGGTTTCTGCGCAAGGTTAATCCGCGCAGAGTTAGTCGGCCCCTAAGACGAGGGCGAAAGCCGTAGTCGATGGAAATAAGGTTAATATTCCTTAACCTGATGGTAGTGACGGATTTTGTAAGTTGTGTGTTCTTAATGGATTGAACATGCCGCGAAAAAGTCCCAGGAAATAGCTCCATCATTAAGACCGTACCCTAAACCGACACAGGTGGATTAATAGAGTATATTTAGGCGCTTGAGAGAATGATGTTGAAGGAACTCGGCAAAATGCTTCTGTAACTTCGGGATAAAGAAGACCTTTTTTTGGGCAACCATTAAGAGGTGGCACAAGCCAGGGAGAAGCGACTGTTTATCAAAAACACAGGGCTCTGCTAACACGTAAGTGGATGTATAGGGTCTGACGCCTGCCCGGTGCTGGAAGGTTAATGCGATGGGTGCAAGCTCATTTCTGAAGCCCCAGTAAACGGCGGCCGTAACTATAACGGTCCTAAGGTAGCGAAATTCCTTGTCGGGTAAGTTCCGACCTGCATGAATGGCGTAACGATTTCTCCGCTGTCTCCAACATCAACTCAGTGAAATTGAATTCTCCGTGAAGATGCGGAGTTCGCGTAGTTAGACGGAAAGACCCCGTGCACCTTTACTGCAACTTTACATTGGTGTTAGGAAAAACATATTTAGCATAGGAGGGAGACATTGAAGCGCTGGCGTCAGTTAGCGTGGAGTCACCAGTGAAATACCTCTTTTGTTTTTCTTGACATCTAACTGATAGCCGTTATCCGGCATCAAGACATTGTATGGTGGGTAGTTTGACTGGGGCGGTCGCCTCCCAAATAGTAACGGAGGCGTGCGAAGGTAAGCTCAGAACGGTCAGAAATCGTTCGTAGAGTGCAATGGCATAAGCTTGCCTGACTGTGAGACTGACAAGTCGAGCAGAGACGAAAGTCGGTCATAGTGATCCGGTGGTTCTGAGTGGAAGGGCCATCGCTCAACGGATAAAAGGTACGCCGGGGATAACAGGCTGATACTGCCCAAGAGCTCATATCGACGGCAGTGTTTGGCACCTCGATGTCGGCTCATCACATCCTGGGGCTGGAGCAGGTCCCAAGGGTTTGGCTGTTCGCCAATTAAAGTGGTACGTGAGCTGGGTTCAGAACGTCGTGAGACAGTTCGGTCCCTATCTGCTATGCGTGTAGAAGAATTGAGAGGAGCTGTCCCTAGTACGAGAGGACCGGGATGGACGTACCACTGGTGGACCGGTTGTAGCGCCAGCTGCAGTGCCGGGTAGCTAAGTACGGACGAGATAACTGCTGAAAGCATCTAAGCGGGAAACTCACCTCAAAACTAGTTCTTCCTATAGAGCCGTGGTAGACCACCACGTTGATAGGCTGGGTGTGGAAGTGCGGTAACGCATGTAGCTGACCAGTACTAATAGCTCAATTGGCTTGATTTATGCACTGAAAAAAATTTTTAATTAGAAATTTGTAAAATTATATAAGGTAATATTGATGCTATTTAAAAAAATTATATTTTTATTTTAATATTTATTGTATTTTTTTAGCAACTAAGTTTAACAATGTTACTAGTGGTTCATAGATTTGACTTAAAAGTAATAAAAAGTCTAAAATCACAAAGTATGTTTGGTTATAAAAATGATTAAAAGTGATTTTTTTCACCGTAATCATAAAATTGTTTTAGTTTTTTTACTATTTCTAATATTCATAAAATTTTTTTTTTTAGATAACAATGCATTATTAAGCAAAAAATTATGCAGATCAAATATTTAATAAGAAAATTTCCAAATTAGACTCAAAACTTGAAAGAAACAGAGAATGGGGACCAATTTTTTTTGAGAGCTATAAATATATTAACGACAACAAAAATAAAAATCTAGTTTTTAAAATTATTGAATTTATATGTTTAAATATTTTAATTTATGTAGTCTTTAAATTGTTTCGTGTAAAAGTTTATGAAAAAAACAACCAAAATATTTACGATGTATTAATATTGTTAATAATTTTGATGTCATCATCATTATATTATTCTTTTATTTATGGCTCTGGTGATTTAATTACCGCCCTATTATCAATTTTGCAATTTTATTTTTTTCTTAAAAAAAGATACTTTTACTCTACAATTGTTTTAATTTTTGGACTTTATTACAAGTTTATATTAATTATACCATTTGGTACAATACTGCTGGTATCACTAATTCTTAAAAAGGAACGAAGATTATTCTTTTATTTTTTAATTTCTCTTTTTTTATTAATACTAACTTATATTTTTTTCAATTTACCTCAAATTAAATATCCAATAAACATAGTTATAAATTTTATTACAGATACAGATAATTTCACTCCACCAATAAGTTTTGAACTTTTTGACCTTAGAACTTTAATTTTGAAATTGATAATTTACTCAAATTTTATTTTATTTGATAGCTCTCAATTAAATTTTAATTTAATTAATAAAAATTTAATATTATTATTTTCATTTTTATATATATTTTCAATCTCATTTATAGTTTTTAAAATTTTGAAAACTCAAAAAGTTAATAAAATAAAATTATCTAGAGAAGACAGTTTGATAAAGATTTATATTTTATCCGGGTTTAGCTTTCTTTTGTTATTTTTTGAAGTTTCTATAGAAAAATCTCTAATGTATTTTTTGTGTATACTTTCACCTTTGTTTATGAATATTTATTATAATTTAAGAATAAGCTTCATAAAAACATTAATCTTTATTGTTGGTCTTTTATTTTTTGGAAATATTATTCCAATAAGTGTTATGTATAATCTTAATTTGTTTGATTATTATAAGATTTTTTTCAATTACCCAAATGATTTGATTGGGTGGAAAGCATTTATTTTTTCTCACGCACCATACATTGGTATCGTTCTTATATTTATTTCATTCATCAAGTCTTATAAGAGCAATATTTAGTTTTTTTCAGCTATTAAAAAAATTTTTGGATTTAACCAGCCAAAGTATTTAAAGATAATTTTTTGGTTTAAAATTTTACTAATTATTTCAAATATTGATGAGTCTGGACCTACAATAATTCCACTATAATCTTCAAATGTAACTTTTAAATCTACTTTTTTAAAAAGATTTAAATAGGTTTTTTTTGTACCTAATTTTAATAGACCTCTTTCAACAGGATCAATTAAGTGCATTAAAGCAATTAAAGGATTCAATTTGTTTGGTTCGTAAATTACAATTTTTCCATTCTTTTTTAATACTCTATAGATTTCTTTTAAAGTTTCCTCTGGTTCTTCTAAGTGATGGATTACATCAAATAATAAAACTTTGTCAAAATAGTCGTTGTTGAATGGTAATTTGTTTCCTTCTATCAATAGTGTTTTTATATTATTTGAATTATATTTTTTTTTGCTTTTTTCACATTCTTCTAAAAATTTTTTGCTTATATCAACAGAATGCACATTGTTTTTTGTCAGCTTAGATAACTTAATTGAAAAAGTGCCAGGTCCACATCCATAATCTAGTATTAAATCATTTTCATTAATTATTTTTTTAACCGCACTATCAAAATAAATATCAATATTCTTTTTTTTTAGAATTATATCTACATTGTACCTTGTATCTTTGGTAAAAAATGTAAAAATTGATTTACCATTCATAAGTTTATCATAAAAATTTTTTGTTTTTCTTTCAGAATATCTTTTTTTCATAAATTGTTATTTAAGCAATGGATTTAAAAAATTCATGTCAAAATTGTATAAAATAAAAAATAACATAAAAGATATTAAAGTAAGTATAATAATGTATTTATCTAAGTATACTTTTTCAGGAAAAACACCTTTTTCAGGAGACTTGATAGTCATATAAAAATATAAAGTGAATAAGATGGTTATAACTGGATAAACTAATATTAACTCAATTCTATACTTAATTAAAAAAATTGCAGAATTGAATGAAATTAACATTAAAAAGAAAACGGCAGCTATAGTTAAATTTGTCTGATCATAATATTTATAATTTGACCTATATTTTATTAAAGATCTTATGTTTCCAAATTTTTTAAAAAATATAATTTCTGATAGTCTTTTAGAGGTCATTAAAAAAGCACCAACAAAAAAATAAAATAAAATAAAACTAGCTGGAGGTATTGAAGATAAATCTGAAAATATCATATACCAACCTAAAAATAATCTAATTGGATTGTTTAATGCTTCATTTAAAATATCTAAATAAATTTTATTTTTAAACTCAAAAGGTTTAATATTATAAATAATTCCTGAGAATAAAAAAGCTAAGATAGTGTAAGTAAAATATTTATTAACATTCATTGCTAGTAAAATTGAAAAAAATACTAAAGAAAAGTAAAAAGTTATAATTTTATTTTTATTAATATTAATTTTAAGAAGAGCTCTATTTTTTTTTAAAGGATGAAATCTATCTGTTTTGTGATCAACAAATTCATTAATAGTATAATTTGCAGATGCAGCTAATATGGAGCTTAAGACTCCTAAAAATATATTTTCAAGATAATCAATTTGAAAAGGCTGATAGATTATTGCTAGTACAATTCCTGGAATGATAAATATGTGTTTTGCAATATTGTCTGGTCTTGATATTCTCCAATAATCTAGCAATTTCATTTATAAAATAAATTCATAAATCTAAGCTTAAAATACTTATATATAGACATTTCTAGTTTTGTTCTAAAATTTCTTGAAATTAAATTTATAAAATTAAAAAAGATTTTTTTTGGATGATAAATCATTTTATATAAGAAAAATAACATATACATTTTGTATCTATAATTGTTAACTTCTTTATAATCTTTTCTCCATGTGGGAGATCTACTTAATTCAGAATAGTGCCTAAAACCTCCTAATTTATCAGCAAAAAAAGAGCCAGGAATTGGAGAATATATAAATACTGCAATTTCATCTATACCCTCTTTTACTAATCTTTTCATATAATTTATAGAAAGATTTCTATCTATTTCTTTTTCGGGAGGTGTTCCAGCGATAAAACATGCCTGGGTAGGTATATTTAATTTATTTAAATGCTTTGTAATTTTAATTCCATGTTCATAATCGAAGGGCTTATTGAGTTTTTTCATTAAATCAATTGATCCACTTTCAGGAGAAAAAGAAAAAAAACTTAAACCTGATTTTTTCATTATTTCTAAAGACGATAGATTTTTAATTGTTTCCACTTTTGTGCCTTGTGATAATTTCCATTCAATATTTAACTTCCTCTTTATGATTTCTTCAGCAATATTAACTATTCTTTTCTCATTCACGGTCGGATCTAAATCTGAAATATGAAAATCAGATATCCCCATTTTCTTGTTAAAGTATTCCATTTCATTCACAACATTTAGGGCAGATCTTTTTCTCCAAATCGGATTTAATGTTGGGGAAACACAAAATTTACATCTATAGGGGCAACCCCTTGATGATATAATTGGAAGAAACTTCTTACCTTTTTTAACTGGCGCATGCGAATATCCAGCAGACCAGTATCCTTTCATGTCAAATTTTTCCCACAGAGGAAAAGGAATATCATCTAGGTTTTTGTTATATTCTTCAATATCATTCACTTTAATTTCATTTTTTAATTTAAAAGCTATGCCAGGAATTTCGCTTAATATTTCGTATGAATTTATATTATCTAAAAATTTTTGTATTTTATTTTCTGGTTCACCAAATATTGCAAAATCACACCCTTTATTAAAAAGATAATTGATAATTTTTTTTAAAGAAAACGAATTAGTAGTTTGTATATTTTCAAAAAGACAAATTTTTTTTTCCGGAAATTTTTCTTTAATTTTTTCAATAACTTTTTCTACGCCAAATAGATCTTCTATTACTTTACAATATATGAAACATACTTTTGAATTAGGGTTAATTTTTTCAATTATTTTTTCTGGACTTAATCCAATCATTAAAAAACTTTTATACCTTTTTATTTCTTTAGAATTTATTCCAAAGGAATCAATAACATTTACCTCATATCCTATTGAATTTATACCAGAGGCTAAATATCCAGCCATGTGTGGTAAGAAAGGAATACCAGTGTGAGGATCTAAATTATGATTGATTACCGGAGGGATTATAATATCAACATGTTTCATTGTTATTAAATATTTTAATTAATTTATACTACTTTAAGATTATAGAGTGTAGTAAATTATCTATAAAATGAAATATTTGAATTTTATACTTTTATTAGGTTCATCTTTCATAGCAATAATAGTATTTGAAATTTTTTTAAGATTAAGTCCAGCTGTTATGTCAGATAAAATAATTTTTCAATTGCCTCATGGCGATGTACGAGAAAAAATATTTAAAAAAGTTTTTAAAATCGATAAAGAAAAAATAGAATACCTAATAGATAATAAAGGAAAAAAAATACCATTGTATCAAAATAATATTGACTGGAGAGCACATGAAAAGGATATTAATTGGGGAGCTAAAAGTATAGCATTTTACAAAAAAGGTTTTTGTGAACCCGAAATTGATAAATTAATAAATCAATCAGATAATTTAACAAATGCTATAGCTGTTGGTGATTCATTTACTTATTGTTATTCACTTTCTCCTGAAAATTCTTGGCCAAGTATGCTTGGAAATTTACAAAATAAAATAGACACTAAAGTTTATAACCTGGGTATAAAGGGCCAAGGCCCATATCAGTACAATGAAATTCTTAAAAAATACATAAATAAGAATACAAAGTATATTTTTGTTGGATTTTATGAAGGCAATGATCTTAGAGATACTCTTAAGTATTTAGATCCTAAAAAAAAAGAAAATTTTAATTTTAAAAAAATAAAAGATAAAAATTTGAGATATCATATATCAAGACTTATTAAGAATAGTTACTTTGTAAATTTCGTATATGCTGCCGGAGCAAATAAAATATACCACAAAATTTTTGGAATTAATAAAACAAAAAAAAATGTTGAGAATTTAAAATACCAGTATGTTAATCAAGGAAGAGTTGTAAATTTTAATTTGGAAAATGTGGATACAGACGAAATTTTTTATGCAAATAAAATTTATGAAATGGATTACCCAGAGATTTATTTAAATGAAAAATATTATAAACCATTTTTAAATTTAAAAGAAACTGCTGAAAAATTTCAATCAAAAATATTTTTAGTCTATATTCCAAGTTCGTATAATTCTTTTGGAGATAATGTAGTATTCAAAAATGAAGAACATAAACTTCTGTTGTCTAATTTTAGTAAAATTCAAAGGAAAGTTTTAAAAACGATTTGTGAAAAATTAGACATCAATTTTATCGATACATCAAATGATATAAAAAAATATAATAAAACTAATCCTAAAGTTTTATCTCATTTTCCAGTTAATGTACATTTAACTTCTTATGGACACAATCTAGTAAAAGAAATAATAATCAGTCATTTTAAAAAAAGCTTAAACTAAAATTAATTTATCAAAAATAATTAAGTCTTTAAACTATCATTTATGTTATAAAATAATAAATATTTAAAATTTAGATGAAAAAAAAATTTTCTGGATATAGTTGTATTTATGGAATTGATAAAACGATTTTTATAGACTACAAAAACAATAAAAAGAACAAGTACCATTACATCTTGCTATCATTGAAGTTCGATAATGATGGTTATAGTTATTCATGAAAAATTTAAGTGTTATATGTATTATTTGTGCAAGAGGCGGATCTAAAGGCATTAAAAATAAAAATTTACAAAATTTAAATGGAAAACCGTTAATTTATTATCCAATTAATGATGCTTTAAAATCAGGTGTTGTAGATAAAGTTATAATGTCCACAGACAGCAAGGAAATTGCAAAAAAAGCAATAAAATTTGGTGCCGAAGTTCCTTTCATGAGGCCTAAAAATTTATCAGAAGACCTAACAACTACCGAAGCAACATTGCAACATGCTTTAATTACTTACGAAAAAATTAATAAAAAAAAATATGATATATGTTTATTCTTGACCGCCAATGATCTCTTCAGAAAAAAAGAATGGATTATTAAAGCTATAAATTTATTAAAAAAGAAAAAAAATCTTGAAAGTGTGTTTAGTGGACATATAACTCATAAAAATTTTTGGGAAAAAAAGGGAAACAAGTGGTCTAGATTAAGACCATGGATGAAAAAATATTCCTCAAGACAAGTAAGAAGATATATTGTAAGAGAAGATACTGGTGTATGCTGTGCATCAAGAGCAGAACTTTTTAGAAAGGGTAAAAGAATTGGAGATAATGTTGAGATTATACTTAATGAAGATAGTTTCACAAGTCTTGATATTCATAATCTTGAAGATTTGAAACTTGTGAGAGCTGCTAAAAAATTGAGGGTAAAAAATTGAATAAAAAACTAATTTCAATAATCATAAGAACAAAAAATGAAGAGAGATGGATTGCAAATTGTTTAAGCAAAATTTTGAGCCAAAAAAAAGTAAAATATGAGGTTATTATTGTAGATAATAATTCAACAGACCAAACTTTAGAAATAGCAAAAACTTTTGATGTTAAAATATTAAAAATTAGCAGGTATAAGCCAGGAAAATCATTAAACATAGGAATTCAAAAAGCAAAGGGGGCTATAATTGTATGTTTGTCAGCTCATTGTATTCCTTGTGATGATTATTGGCTTAATAATTTAACAAAAGATGTCTTCAGAAAGAAATTGGCAGGGATTTATGGACGTCAAGTTCCTTTGCCCTACTCAAGCGATAATGATAAGAGAGACCTACTAAATACTTTTGGATTAGATAGAAAAATTCAAAGAAAAGATAGTTTCTTTCATAATGCATGCAGTGCATTTAAAAAAAGTCTATGGCGAAAACACAAGTTTGATGAGAAGCTAACTAATATTGAGGATAGAGTATGGGCCCACAACCTTATTAAAAAAGGGTTTCACATAATTTATGAACCTAAAGCAAGCGTTTTTCATTGGCATGGAATTCATCAAGATTTAAATTCGCAAAGAAGTTCTCAAGTTGTAAAGATTTTAGAGTCATTAGGAAATGATTTTAAATATGAAAATTTTAAAAAAATAAATGATTTAAATGTTAATGTAATTTTACCTCATCGAGGATTATCAAAAAAATACAAAAATAGTTCCCTATTACAAAATTGCATAGATAATTCAAATAAAAATAAATTAATAAATAATATTTATGTTTTTGTTGAAAATAAAAAAATTCAAAATTCTCTTAGAAAAGAAAAAAATGTAATCACTTTATTAAGACCAAAAGAAACATCGGAGGCACATGTAGATTTACTTTCAGCAGCTAAAAGTTGTTTAAATATTTTAGAAGATAAAAAAATTTTTTCTGACTACATAATTGTTGCTACTGAAATATTTCCAAATAAAGAGCACGGTTACTTTGATAAACTTATAAAAAATATCCACAATAAAAATTACGATTTAATATTTCCGGTCATAAATCAGAAAGGTTTTATTTGGAAAAAAAATTTAGTTTCAAAAAAATATGAAATGATTATCAATGGTTTTCAACCAACTAAACTAAAAAATGAAGAAGTTTATCTATCGCGTCCAGGATATGGATTTATAATAAGACCCGAATTGTTAAGAGTAGCAAATATCAATTCAAATAAAATTGGATACATGAAAATATTTGATATTGAAAACTTCAAGGAAATATAGATGAAAAAGAAAGTTAAAATAGCATTTATTGGAGCTGGTAGAGTTTTTAAACATTATTTGTTTATTTTAGATAAAATTAATAAAGATGAATATGAAATAGTTGCAATTTGTGAAAAGAACAAAAGCTTAATTAATTATTATAGAAAAAAAATAGATACTAATTTTTTTCTTAGCAAAGAGTCTTTAATAAAGTCACAAATTAAACCTGATGTAATATTTATTTTAACCCCATCAGGACTTCATTACGAACATTCTATTTATTTTTTAAAAAATAACATAAACGTAATTACAGAAAAACCAATTACTTTGAAAATTGAACAGGCAAAAAAATTAATTTCTTTTGCAAAAAGAAAAAAATTAATGTTTGGTGCAGTTTTTCAAAATAGATTTAATTTACCAGTTATGTTTGCAAAAAAAATTATACAGCAAAATAAACTTGGTAAAATTAGTGGTTTTTCAGTTAGTTTAATATGGTGTAGGACGCAAAATTATTACAGTGATGAATGGCATGGTACTTGGAAAATGGATGGTGGAGTAACCAGTCAACAAGCAATACATCACTTGGATGCAATAAACTGGCTTGTTGGTCCAATTCAAGAAGTGAATGCAATCAAAACGAACGCTATAAACAAGCTTGAGGCAGAAGATACTTTAGTGGGAATTTTAAAAAATGAATCGGGAGTTTTAGGAACTTTTCAAGCTACAACTGCAGCAAGACCTGTAGATTTAAAGGCAGAAATTATGATTATTGGATCTAAAGGATCAATAGTAATTGATGGTATAGCGCTGAATAATCTTGGTGAAATTAATTTAAAAAATTTTAAACGTTTAAATAAAAAAAAGTATTCTCAAAAAGTTCCATCTGGATATGGCTTGGGTCATATAAGCTTTATGAAAGAGGTTATAAAAGCATTACAAAATGGTAAAAGTATTTTACCACCTATTGACCCAAGAGAGTCTTTGTATGTACAAAAAATTATTCATGCTTTATACTTAAGCTCTGAAAAAAAGAAATGGATAAAAGTTAAAGATAAAAATTCTTATAAGAGATTAGGTTAAAATATGGATAATAAATTTCCCGGAAAAGATGTTACTATATCAGATTTAAAGGAAAAATTTCCACTTGCAGCAAAAAAAAATAAAAATCATCAATCTAAAATTGATATTTGTGGACATGTTTTTGGTGGAAAAAAGATACCAATATTTGCTGGTCCAAATATGGTTGAAAGTAAAGAACTAATATTTGATGTTGCAAAAAATATTAAAAAAATTGGATCAAGTTTTATGCGAGGTGGAGCTTTTAAGCCTTTAACATTTCCTTATAGAAGTAAAAAATTTAATGAGACAAGAGAAAAAGGTATAGAATGGCTAATGCAAGCTAAAGAAAAGTTTAAAATTCCTATTATTACTGAAGTAATGGAAACTAAATTTCTTCCTCTAGTAACTGAAGTAACTGATATAATTCAAATTGGATCAAGAAATATGCAAAATTACCCATTTTTAGTTGATTGTGCTCAAACAGGAATGCCAATTATGCTAAAAAGGCATTACGGAAGTTCTATTAGAGATTGGCTTGGTGCAGCAGAATATATTTTGAAAGAGGGAAACAAAAATGTGTTGTTATGTGAAAGGGGAGTCGTAGTGCCACATACACATAGAAATACTTCTAGATTTTTATTGGACTTACAAGTTATTCCAGCTGCTAAAGAGCTAACTCATTTGCCAATTATATCTGACCCGTCCCATGCAACTTTTTGGAGCCCATGGGTAAAATCAATGACTTTAGCAAGTATTGCTGCTGGAGCAGATGGAATTATGTTAGAGGTTCATCCAAACCCACGTGAATCAGCAGTAGACCCTCTTCAGCCGATATCTTATGGAGAATTTAAAAGGTTAAGAGAGGAAATGAAAAAAGTTGCCAAAGCTATTGGAAGAGTAATATAAAAAATAACTTAACTAAATGATGTCTAAAATTCCAAAGAAAAATTTTTATGCTATAATAGGGGTTAATCCATCTAAAGGAGCTAGATCTCCACTTTTGTGGAATAAATATTTAAAAAAAGAAAAAAAAGAAATTAAAATGATACCTTTAGATGTTGAAATTAAAGAGTGCCAAAAATCGATTAAAAAAATTTTACAAAATAAAAATTTTTATGGAGGGGCAGTAGCAGTTCCTTACAAAGAAGTGGTTGCTAAACTTTTAAATCAAGAAAACTTATCATTATCAGCAAAAGAAATAGGAGCCGTAAATTGTATTTTTAGAAAAAAAGACCAGATTTTTGGAGAAAATACAGATGGTTTAGCTTTTTTGGAAACATTAAATTTATTTAAATCAGATTATAAAAAAATTTTAATTCTTGGTTTTGGTGGTGCGGGAAAAGCAATTTATTTTACATTAAAAAAAAATATTAAAGATAAAAATATTTCAGTTGTTTTGAGATCAAAAAAAAAAATTATCGAGATGAAAAAAAGAAATATAAAATGTTATCATTGGAAAAGATTAGACTTTTTAATTAGTACCCACGATGTGATAGTAAATTGTACCTCAGTTGGATATTTGGATGAGAAAAAAACACCTGTTTTGGAAAAAACAATAAAAAAATTAAAAAAAAAAAAAATATTTTATGACATTGTTTATCAGCCATTAGAGACAAAATTATTGAAAATTGCAAAAAAATATAACCATGAAATTTTTAATGGTTTAAATATGAACGTGCTTCAAGCATGCATAGCTATTTCGATGGCAACAGGAGATAAAAATTTATACAAAATACAAAAAATTATTAGTGAATAACTTAAATAATTTATAAGTTTCTTATAACAACAATTATATTATTTAAAAAATATCTAGATGAATATTGAGGCATATATAAATCTTGATAGTTATTGTATTAGCCAACAATTTTTATTTCAAATCTAGTTTTTTACTTAGAGCCATGATAGAATAAGGTGTTGATAGAGAGGGTATGGAGGTACACCAATGCATACGTCTGATCAGTAACAATTGCACAATTGGTTTGAATTATTTTGTGAAAAAAATTTTATTTATATGAAAATCTTATTTATAAAACATGGTGATAATAATATTGGATCAAATAGAATTTGGATTGATAATTATTCTTATTTTTTTAACAATTACTTTAATATTGAGACAAAAATTTCACAAAATTTTGAGGAAGGATTTGATATATATTTTGTTTCCAAGTACTGCAAAGCAGATGTTGTTAAAGAAATTCGCCAAAAAAGTACTGGTAAGATAGGAATTATTCAGCCATCAGATAATAATGCAGATTCAATAAAAAAAATACACCTATCAGACTTTTTAATATTAGGGTCAATTCTTGAAAAAGATTATTACTTAAAATTTAAAAAGCCATCATTTATTTTTCCACTTATAGAAATAATTGAAAGAAATTTAAAAAAAAAATCTAACAAAATATTAAAATTAGGCTATCATGGAAACCTAGAGCATTTGATTTCTTTTCCAGATCAATTAAGAAATGCTCTAGAGAAGCTTTCAAAAGAAATTAATTTAGAATTAATATTAGTTTATAATAAAAAATTAGGTGATTGGAAAAAACCTAAAATTAAAATTTCTGAATATGATTGGACCTTTAATACAATGAAAGAACAAATGGGAAATGTTGATATTGGTCTAGTCCCATCTTTAAGAAAAAATAATTTTCTGAATAGAAATAGTTTATTAAGAACTATTTTTTTTAAATTAACAAATAATAGTAAATCAAATATGATAAATGATTATTCAATTCAATTTAAGAATAATACAAATGCTGGTAGAGCTTTTGTTTTTCATCAATTAGGGATCCCAGTTGTTGCTGATTTTTCACCAGAAAATTTTATAATAAATGGTAATCCTAGCTGTGGTTATTTGGCTAATTCCGAGGAGGGCTGGTACACTGCTATTAAACAATTAAATAATAATAAATTTTTGAGAGATCGTATTTCAGAAAATGCACTTAAAAAGTTTGAAGAAATATTTAATCCAAAATATTACATAGAACTTTTTCTCTCAGAAATAAATAAATTAAAAGATAATTAAATTTGCTCTTAAGATGATATGAAAAATTTTAAAAACAGAAAAAAAATTAGGCTCGCAATAATTGGGTGTGGAAATATAGCTAAATTTCATATTAAGTCATTTAAAAAGTTAGGTGTGAACTTTTCTCATTGCGCATCAAGTTTCAATTCAAAAACATTGTCTAAGTTTGCAAAAAAACATGATATTAAAAATATTTGGAATGACCCTTTCAAACTTGCTAAAGCATCTATTCATTGGGATGGTTTAGTGCTAAGCCCAAAAACTGAGGCAATACCAGAATTGTTAGATATTCTAATTAGACAAAAAAAACCAATTTTAGTAGAAAAGCCGGTTTCTATTGGAACAAAATATTTGAAAAAATTTAGAACATCTAGGAATAATCTTGTTCAAGTTGCTTATAACAGAAGATTTTACCCTACAATTTTGAGAGCCAAAGAATTTATTGATCATTCAAAAAATCAAATTCTTTGTAAAATGATTTTGCCAGAAAAAGTTAATAATAATAAAAATTTGTTAAAGAAATTTAGTAAAATATTTGAAAATTCATCACATGGTATTGATTTACTTCATTTTCTATTTGGAAAATTAACCATAAAACATGTTTCAAAAATTAATTTTAATTCCCTAGACTCAGGAAGAGCTGTAATTTTATCAAATGGAAAGAATCATACGTGTATTTTAATAATTAATTCAAATTCACCTGACAATTTTTCAATAGAATTAGAAGATGGGAATCAAAGACTTTTAATCCAACCATTTGAAAGATTGCAAATATTTCAAGGAATAAAAATAGAAGATCCAACTAAAAAATATCCTTTAAGAAAATATTCACCAAATATAGTCGAGAATAAAAATATTTTTGAATTTAATAAAAAAATCACTGGTATTAAGCCAGGCTTTTATAGTCAATCACTTAATTTTTGTGATTTAATATTAACTAGAAAAAATAAGTTTGGAGCAGATCTAAAAGATGCATATGAAGCTCAAAAATTACTGGAAGATATTATGTTATCATAATTTTTTTTTCATTTTTTTTAAATTTTGTGTTCCAACTTTTTATAAATTCTCTCAATAAAATAGAATATGAGCTAACAGCATTTTGAAGACTGCAAATTTCTTTATTGCCATTTTGTATAAATTTTAATAGCTCATGAGTACTTTCACTTTGAAATTTTAATCTTCCCGCGATTACTTCCCCATCTGAAAATTTTGCGTAACCTTTAGCAAAATTTAAATTTAAAAAAAGTTCTCCTTTATTATCATAAATGTTTAATTCAGTATTTTTTTTTTGCATGTAAGAATTTATTTCCAACAAAAGGTTATTACTAAAAAATATTTTCATATTTCCCTCTACTTCAAAAAATCCTGCACGCTTAGAGGAATACCAGTTTCCTAATTTAGAAATATCGACTCTTAATGGATTTTTACCAAACCAAAAATTAATTAAATCAACAAAATGACATGCATTACAGGCTAATCCTATATATCCTCCAATTATTTCAATTTTTTTGATTTCTTTAAATTTTTTTAATGCAATTTTATTTTTTATATTTTTATGCCAATCACAATATCTTCTTGGAAAATTA
>CACFTO010000002.1 GCA_902569245.1 uncultured Pelagibacteraceae bacterium
TATCATGCTTTAATTGTTCCAAAGAGACATGTTGAAAATTATTTTGAACTTAATAATGAGGAAGTCTTAGCCTGTGACTCTCTTCTGAAGAAACTTAAAAAGAAGCTTGAAATTAAAGATGATACAATTGAGGGATTTAATGTTGGATCAAATTCTGGCAAAACTGCAGGACAATCAATTAATCATTGTCATATTCATCTGATTCCAAGAAGGTCTGGAGACGTTGACAACCCACAAGGTGGTGTTAGAAGCGTAATTGCCTCTAAACAACATTATGTGCGTAAAACCAAATAATAAATACGTTTATAAGCTGTTGAAATGTCATTATATCGCGGTTGATCTATTTAAATAAGTGTACTAGAAATCTTAATCGGAAGGAACAATTCACAATGATATCAACTAATCCATTCTTAACATTAGCGGAGACAGTACCTCCATTTTTGATGCAATCTTTTGTTATATTAATGGGCTTACTAATTCTAGTTGGAACAGTTATGGATATTATTCATAAAAAAAATGTGAAGTACTTCTTTAATAATGCAAAAAAAGCAAAATTATCAGCTACAAAAACATTATCAACAGGAGAGAGAATATCTGTAATTTCAAAAACTATTGCAAGCGACATTGCTACTACATCAGAACTCGGAGCCGGTAAAAGAAGAGTGGCGCATGTAATGGGAATGTATGGAACTATACTTTTTTGGGTAGGTTCAGTTGTAATGATCTTCTTTTATACATCTCCAGGATCTACTACTCCAACAATTTGGCCAATGATATGGCATATTGGAGCAGCACTAACTGTATTAGGAGGATCTTGGTTTTGGTTTTTTCTAAGAGTTGATGTTTATTCTGAGGCACAACCTTGGTTTAGAGTGATTAAAGCTGACTTATTCGTTTTAGCATTAATAGCATCATCTTTATTTGGTTTGATATGGTCTTATCTTCAATCACTAAATCTTGTTGGAAGATATGATGACATGGTTTTCTTAGCATTGTTTATTGCAGCAAATTTGGTTTTATTTGGTGGAGTATATTGGTCAAAATTTGCTCATATGTTTTATAAACCTGGTGCAGCACTACAAAAAAATTTAGCAGAAGCTGATGGTTCTAGAGATAATCTACCACCAGAAGCAGATGCACCTGAGCAATTTGGCTTAGGTATAAAAAGAGAAGAGCCAAAACACTATTAATATGATAAAAATTAAAAAGGAGAAAAATTAAATTATGTCAACTTTTGTATATATGACCCGTTGTGATGGTTGTGGTCACTGTGTAGATATTTGCCCTTCAGATATAATGCATATCGATGAAACAATAAGAAGAGCAAAGAATATTGAACCAAACTTTTGTTGGGAGTGTTATTCATGCGTGAAAGCATGCCCTAATCATGCAATCGATGTAAGAGGCTATGCAGATTTCGCACCAATGGGACACAGCGTAAGAGTTAGACGGGAAGAAGAAAAAGGAACTATCTCATGGAAAATAAAATTTAGAAATGGAACTACAAAAGATTTTGTATCTCCAATCACAACTAAACCTTGGGGAAAGTTTATTCCAAAACTTGCTGAAGGAGATAAACCAAATCAAGGAGAGATAAACTCTCAAAGATTATATACTGAGCCAGAAGGTTTAAATATAGATGGAGAACTACCATCAGTTCCAAAAGAAACTTTTAAAAAGGGAGTTTATTATTAATGGCTAAACATAAGACACATTACGAAGATTGTGACGTTCTCGTAGTTGGTGGTGGAATGGCTGGAACAGGTGCAGCATTTGAAGCAAGACACTGGGGCAGAGATTTGAAAATTGTTTGTGTTGAAAAAGCAAATATAGATAGAAGTGGAGCTGTAGCCCAAGGATTATACGCAATTAATTGTTACATGGGTATGCAATGGGGTGAAAACCAACCTGAAGATCACGTTAGATATGCTCGTAATGATTTAATGGGAATGGTAAGAGAAGATTTAGGTTATGATATGGCTCGTCACGTAGACTCAACAGTTCACATGTTTGATGAGTGGGGCCTGCCAATGATGAAAAATGAAAAAACTGGTCGTTACCTGAGAGAAGGTAAATGGCAAATCATGATACATGGTGAAAGCTATAAGCCGATAGTTGCTGAAGCTGCAAAAAAATCAGCTGACAAAATTTATAATAGAATAATGATTACTCACCTTTTAATGGATGAGGAAAAAGAAAATAGAGTAGGTGGAGCTGTAGGGTTTAATATGAGAACTGGAGATTTCCATGTTTTCAGAGCAAAGACAGTTATAGTTGCTGCAGGTGGAGCATCACACATATTTAAACCAAGAGCTGTAGGAGAGGGAATGGGAAGAACTTGGTATGCTCCTTGGAGTAACGGTTCAGCTTATGCACTTCCTATAGCAGCTGGAGCTAAAATGACACAAATGGAAAACAGAATAGTGTTATGTAGATTTAAAGATGGATATGGTCCTGTTGGGGCATATTTCCTACACCTTAAAACTTATACTCAAAATGCTAATGGAGAAAACTACGAGAAGAAATGGTATGAACAAACTAAAGAATTAGTAGGTGAATATATAGATCATCATCCAACACCAACATGTTTAAGAAATCATGCATTTATTCAAGAAACAATGGCAGGTGGAGGTCCTATTCACATGGTCACTACAGAGGCTTTCCAAGATCCACATCTAGAAACTGTAGGGTGGGAAAATTTCCTTGGAATGACAGTTGGTCAAGCTGTTGTTTGGGCGTCACAAAATATTGATCCAAAATATACAAATCCAGAACTTACTACATCTGAGCCTTATGTTATGGGTTCCCACGCTACATGCTCAGGCGCATGGGTAAGTGGACCAGAAGATCTATCACCACCAGAATATTTCTGGGGTTATAATAGAATGTTAACAATTGAGGGACTTTTTGGAGCTGGAGATACTGTTGGTGGAAGTGCACATAAATTTTCATCAGGATCATTTACTGAAGGTCGGCTAGCTGCAAAAGCTGCAGTAAAATATATTGAGGATCAAAAGGCTAATGATATTAAAGTTAGCGATAAACAATGTGAGGACTTTAAAACTGCTGTTTACAAACCACTTGAAAATTATACCGTTGGAAGAAATGAGATTACAGGCGGAACTGTTTCACCTAGTTATATCTCGCCAATTCAGGGACTTCAAAGACTTCAAAGAATTATGGACGAGTATGTTGGAGGAATTGCAACAAACTACATGACTAACGCAAACATGCTTAAAAAAGGTCTAGAATTGCTCAAATGGCTAGAAGAGGATTTAGAAAATGTTGGAGCAGAGGACTATCATCAGCTAATGAGAGCTTGGGAGCTTAAACATAGAGCTTTAACATCTCAGTGTGTAACAGAACATACAATGTTCAGAGAAGAAACTAGATGGCCGGGCTATTATTATAGAGGTGACCATATGAAACTTGATGATGATAATTGGCACTGTCTGACTGTTTCTAGACGTGATCCTAAAACTGGTAAATTTTCAATGGAAAAGGTGCCCGTTTATCATATCGTGGATGAGAACGAGAAGAAAAAAGAAGCTTCTTAATTGAAATAAATCAGAAATGGCTCTTTTAGATAAATCCGACGAGGAAATTATTAAAATTGCAGAACCTATGTGGGCTAACCTAGTTAAGTCCTCAAACATCAAAGATTATGGTGGCTTTACTCGAGATTTGTCCTCCCAAATGATGTATGGAGCTAATGAAGTCGAACTTGGAAAACAATGGGCAAATAATGAGTTGATTTCAAGTTTAGCTGAAGGATGTAAAGCAATCGGCTGTCTTAGAAGAGGTCTTTACATAACTGTTTTATATAAACAGACTAGCACAAAGATCCCTGGAGACTTTTTGGGAAGACTAGTTCTCGGAGAAGAGGGAGATGAAATCAAAGTCTTCGGTGCAACAATTTTCTAAATATTTTTAAAATATATTTGCATTTATTACAACTTGTGATATTCCGCGAGTATGTTTCAAATAATAAATCATAATTTAAAAAAACTTCCTTTATTCTTTGAAAATCAACTAAGTAAAATAATTAAATCATTTTTATATCTATTTATCTTCTTTGCTTGGGGCATAATTCTTCTTAGTACTGCACAGAATTTTATTTAAAAAAACATTCATATTTATTGACTTTATATTCTTAGAAGAATAATTACTTTAAATGGAGTATTTTCTTCCAATTGCACAAGTCGAAATAAATTTACTTTTTATATTTGGTCTAAGTTTAGTTGTAGGAATCTTATCTGGCTTGTTTGGAGTAGGTGGAGGATTTTTGATGACACCTTTTTTAATTTTTTTAGGTGTACCTCCTATTTATGCAGTTCCCAATGAAGCCAGTAATATTTTAGGAACCTCAGTCTCTGGATCTACAACTCATTATCTTAAAGGAACACTCGATTACAAAATGGGTTTCATGATTGTCATTGGAGGAGCTGTCGGAACAATACTTGGAATTATAACTTTTTCATATTTCAAAGATATTGGAAAAATCAATGTAGTTATCTCTTTAGCTTATATGTATATCCTTGCAATTTTAGGAACCTTTATGCTTATTCAAGGTGTATCAGAAATTGATAAAGCAAGAAAAAAAATAACTGAAAAAAAGAAACTACATAAACATTATTGGATACATGGTCTTCCTTTAAGAATGCGTTTTAAAAAGTCGCAACTTTATGAAAGTGCATTTACACCAATAATAATCGGTCTGATAGTTGGTTTCATCGCTGCAATTATGGGAATAGGTGGTGCTTTCATTTTAGTACCAGCAATGATTTATATTATTGGGATGCCAACAAGATTAATTCCAGGTACTTCACTTTTTGTAACAATATTCATAAGTGCAATTGTAACAATTTTGCATGCGTTGAATTATGGAACTATAGATTTAATATTAGTTACTGTTTTAATTTTAGGTTCAATAATAGGTGTACAGTTTGGACAAAAAATTGGAGAAAAAATTGATAGCTCAGAGTTTAAAACTATTTTAGCAATATTATTATTATTAGTTGGTATAGCAATTGCTTATGATACTTTTATCAAAGATGAAAAAACAACAAGTGTTATTGTTAATGCTTCAGATAATTTAGGACCATTGAGTGAATTTATATTAAATTTTTCAAGAGATTTACCAGTATTTTATGGTCTAACCTCAGTTTTACTTGCTGTAGTACTTGGAGTTGGAGCTGCAATGATTAGAAGAGTTTATTCTAATTGGGATGATAAAAGATTAGCAAAATTAAAAAAAAATTAGGCGCTTCTATATAATTTAGTCATAACAAACTCTTTATGACCTAGAGCTTCAGCACAAGTTAATCTTCCATTAGCAACCCTTAAAGTTGATTTGATTAACTCATCTCCTGCTTGGCTCAAATTCATTTCTCTAGATAAAATTTTAGAAACGTCCACATCAATATGCTCACTCATAGTTTTTGCTGTAAGAGGATTTGCTGTCAATTTAATCACAGGTTCTATAGGATTTCCTATAATATTGCCTTGTCCAGTTGGGAATAAATGAATATTAAAACCCCCTGCAGCTTGTAAAGTAACACATTCTGCAGCAGCTGAAGAAGTATCCATGAAGTACAATCCAGCACCTTTTGTCGGTTCCTCGGCTGGCTCTAGAACATCAATAAACTGACATCCTCCAATTTTCTGAAAATTACCAAATGCTTTTTCTTCAATAGTAGTTAATCCACCAGCAATGTTACCTGCAGTTGGTTGACTTTCTGATAAATCATCTGTTGCTTCTTTAAGAATAAAATCATTATAATCATTCCATGTCTTTTTAAACTTTGCTTGAGCCTCCGGTGTTTTGCCTCTTTTTTCGCAAACTGTTTCAGCACCTGTAAGTTCTGAAGTTTCACCAAAACATAAGTGAACACCTAAAGGTTCCAATTTGTCCATTAGATTTCCAACTGTTGGATTAGATGCTAATCCTGATGTTGTGTCAGATTCTCCACATTTTACTGAAATCCATAAATCACTCATTGGACACTCTTCTCTTTGTTTTTCTGATGCCCACATCGAAAACTCTTGTGCTTTTTTTGAAACTTTTGCAATAGTATCTATATCTCCGACACCTTCGATACTAAAACCCTCAACTGGTTTACCAGTTGTAGCGATTGCATCTACAATTCTCTTTGTCCACTTAGGCTCAATGCCAACAACAATAACTGCTGCAACGTTTGGATTTTTTCCTGTACCTATCATTGTTCTAAAATGAAGTTCTAAGTCTGCACCAAACTGAAGTCGCCCATAAGAATGAGGAAGTGCTATAGTACCTTTAATATTATTTGCTACTGCTTCTGCACACGCATTTGAAATATCATCTACTGGAAGAATAATAACATGATTACGAGTTCCAGCACGTCCATTTTCTCTTTTATATCCTAAAAAACTCTTTGGTATTTCCATTAATTACCACTTTTTTGTTTTAACGTTATGAACATGTACATGTTCACCTTTTTTAATATTTTTTACTACTTTTCCAATATCATGACCATATTTTAAAATAGTGTCTCCCTCACTTAGATCTGTCATTGCAATCTTATGACCTAATGGTATTTCGTCTTTTGATTGTATTGAAACCGATTTATCATTTTCCATTATCCAACAATTACAATCCTGATCTGGGGTTATTTTTTCTATAACAACTACGCCAACGTTGTCTTTTTCATCATGTATTATTATATCAGTATTTGACATTGTGACGATTTCTTTATTTGAAATTCGCTAAATCTTATATATTAATCGGGCTCTTTGACAATTAAAAAAAAGAATTAGAAAGGCTGAACTATGACTAAAATGACTACTGAAGAAGCATTTATAAAAGTTCTTCAAATGCACGGAATTGAACATTCGTTTGGAATAATAGGATCAGCTTTTATGGCGATATCTGATTTATTTCCTAAAGCAGGAATTACATTTTGGGATGTTGCCCATGAGACTAATGGTGGATTAATTGCAGATGGATACACAAGAGCTACCGGTAAAATGTCAATGGTGATTGCTCAAAATGGGCCAGGAATTACTGGATTAGTTACACCTATAAAAACAGCTTACTGGAATCATACACCTTTATTATTAGTTACTCCTCAAGCAGCAAATAAAACTATGGGTCAAGGTGGTTTTCAAGAAGTTGAGCAAATGAATTTATTTAAAGATATGGTCTGTTACCAAGAGGAGGTTAGAGACCCATCAAGAATGGCTGAAGTATTAAACAGAGTAATAGAAAAAGCTTTTAGAGGATCGGCACCAGCACAAATAAATGTGCCAAGAGATTATTGGACACAAGTAATTGATATTGAATTACCACCAATCGTAAGATTTGAGAGACAAGGTGGAGGAAAAGAAGCAATAGAGAAAGCTGCAAAACTTTTATCAGATGCAAAATTCCCAGTAATATTATCTGGCGCAGGTGTGGTAATCGGCGATGCAATAGAAGATTGTAAAAAAATTGCAGAAAAATTAGATGCTCCAGTGTGTAATGGTTATCAACACAACGACAGTTTTCCTGGAAGCCATCCTTTAGCAGTGGGGCCATTGGGATACAATGGATCTAAGGCTGGAATGGAATTAATTTCAAAAGCAGATGTAGTTTTAGCATTAGGGACAAGATTAAATCCTTTTTCAACTTTACCTGGATATGGAATTGATTATTGGCCAAAAGATGCAACTATAATTCAAGTAGACATGAATCCAGACAGAATTGGACTTACAAAAAAAGTGACTGTTGGTATTTGTGGAGATGCCAAAATGGTTTCACAACAGATTTTAGAAAAACTTTCATCAACAGCAGGAGACAATGGAAGAGAAGAGAGAAAAAATTTAATTCATCAAACAAAATCTGCATGGCTACAAACTCTTACAAGTTTAGATCATGAAGATGATGATCCAGGAACTGTTTGGAATAAAGAAGCTAGAGAAAGAGATTCTGATAGAATGTCCCCAAGACAAGCTTGGAGAGCAATACAAGCAGGAATACCTGAAGATGCAATAATTTCAAGTGACATTGGTAACAACTGTGCAATAGGAAATGCATACCCAACTTTTGAAAAACCTAGAAAATATCTTGCACCAGGATTGTTCGGACCATGTGGATATGGTTTTCCATC
Organism: uncultured Pelagibacteraceae bacterium; assembly: GCA_902569245.1. Lineage (GTDB taxonomy): Bacteria > Pseudomonadota > Alphaproteobacteria > Pelagibacterales > Pelagibacteraceae > Pelagibacter. Next base: position 8,127 of record CACFTO010000002.1, read on the forward strand.
CATCTTAGGTGCAAAAATAGGATGTCCTGACACTCCTGTAATTGGATTTGCAGGAGACGGAGCTTTTGGAATTAGCATGAATGAAATGAGTTCATGTGCTAGAGAAGAATGGCCTTCAATCACTATGGTAATATTTAGAAATTATCAATGGGGAGCAGAAAAAAGAAATTCTATTTTGTGGTTTGATGATAACTTTATTGGAACAGAATTGGATCCAGAATTAAGCTATGCAAAAGTTGCTAATGCATGTGGACTAAAAGGAGTTGCAGTTAAAACTATGGAAGAAACAACACAAGCAATAAAACAATCTTGTGAAGACCAAAAAAAAGGAATTACAACATTCATAGAAGTTATTTTAAACCAAGAGCTTGGCGAGCCATTTCGAAGAGACGCAATGAAAAAACCAGTTGAAGTAGCTGGAATAAAAAAAGCTGATATGAAACCCCAAAAAGGTTTAATTTAAGTCTAAAAATAAATTTAGCTTCTTAATTTAACTAAATTCTATATATTAATTTAATGAACCAAGATGATATTAAAATTGGAACCAATAGGAGTTTTGGAATTGTATTCTTCTTAGTTTTTATAATAATTTCATTTTATCCATTATTAAATGGTGAAAACATAAGAATATGGTCGTTAATTATTTCAATTGTTTTTTTGGCATTAGGGTTATTTAATTCAAAACTATTAAATCCATTAAACAAGATTTGGTTTAAATTTGGTCTACTATTAGGAAAGATTATTTCACCAATAGTTATGGGAATTATTTTTTTTTTAGTAGTAACACCCATTGCTTTATTTATGAGATTATTAAAAAAAGACTTACTAAATTTAAAATTTAATAAAAAACATACTTACTGGATTGAAAAATCAGGTCCAAAAAGTAAAATGAAAAATCAATTCTAATTTATGGGTTTTATAAAAGAATTTTGGGAGTTTTTAAAAGTAAGAAAAAAATATTGGTTGTTGCCAATTATTTTAGTTTTAGTTTTATTTGGTGGTTTAATTGTATTAAGCCAAGGCTCTGCAGTTGCACCATTTATTTATACAATTTTTTAAGTGAGCTCAATTTTAGGAATTTCAGCTTTCTATCATGATAGTGCAGCATGTTTGCTTATAGATGGCAAAATAATTGCAGCTGCACAAGAGGAAAGGTTTACAAGAGTTAAACACGACTCAAATTATCCAGAAAACGCAGTAAATTTTGTTTTAAATTACGCTAAGCTAAAATTAAACGAAGTTGATCAAATAATTTTTTTTGAAAAACCTTTTTTAAAATTTGAAAGGTTGTTGGAGACTTATGTAGCCTTTGCACCAAAAGGTTTTGTATCTTTTTCTAAAGCAATGCCTGTTTGGATAAAGGACAAACTGTTTCAAAAAAATCTACTTTTGAATAAACTAAAAAAACATGACAAAAATTATGATAAAAATAAAGAAAATCTATTTTTTTCTGATCATCATTTAAGTCATGCCGCTAGTGCTTTTTATCCGTCTCCATTTAAAGAGGCTGTAGTAATTACTGCTGACGGTGTTGGAGAATGGGCAACTACTACGGTCGCAGTTGGTAGGGAAAATACTCTAGAAATAAAAAAAGAAATTCATTTTCCTCATTCTCTTGGTTTGCTTTATTCAGCTTTTACTTATTATTTAGGTTTTAAAGTTAATAGTGGTGAGTATAAACTTATGGGATTAGCCCCTTATGGCAAACCAAATTATATTGATCAAATATTGAAAATTATTGATATTAAAGAAGATGGATCTTTTAGACTCAATCAAAGTTATTTTAGTTATGCTACCGGTTTAACAATGACTAATTCAAAATTTAATAATTTATTTGGTCAAAAACCTAGAAATCCCAAATTAGAAAAACTTACCCAATTTCATATGGATATTGCTTCCTCAATACAAAAAATAACTGAAGATGTGATGATGAAATTAGCTAGATCAGCTAGGAAAGAATATGGTTTAAAAAACTTGTGCCTAGCTGGTGGTGTTGCATTAAATTGTGTGGCTAATGGAAAAATTTTGAAGGAAAAAATTTTTGAAAATATTTGGGTTCAACCTGCAGCAGGAGATGCTGGTGGTGCTTTAGGAGCTGCTTTAGCATTATGGTACATAGATCAAGGAAATAAGAGAAATGTAAATGCAAACGATGACATGTGTGGATCTTACTTAGGACCTGAATATACCCAAGATGAAATTGAAAAAGAATTAATCAGACTAGGTGCAAATTTTAAAAAATTAAATGAAGAAGAAATTATCTTTGAAACCTCAAATGATTTATCCAAAGGAGAAGCTATAGGATGGTTTCAAGGGAGAATGGAGTTTGGTCCAAGAGCACTAGGAGGAAGATCAATACTTGGTGATCCGAGATCACCCAATATGCAAAAAAATTTAAATTTAAAAGTAAAATATCGAGAAAGTTTTAGACCTTTTGCCCCCTCTATTTTAGCAGAGGAATTAGGAAATTGGTTTAATATTACTTCAAATTCTCCTTACATGTTATTGGTTTCAGAGGTAAAAAAAGATAAATGTATACCCATGACTGATGATGAAAAAAAACTTTTTGGTATTGAAAAACTTAATATAAAAAGATCTGAAGTTCCCGCAATTACTCATGTTGATTATTCAGCAAGAATACAGACAGTGCATGAAAATACTAATCCTAAATATTATAAATTAATAAAAAAGTTTAAAGAAATAACTGGTTGTCCAATATTAGTTAATACATCATTTAATGTAAGAGGAGAGCCAATAGTTAATACCCCAGAAGATGCATTTAATTGTTTTATGGGAACAGAACTTGATAAGTTAATAATTGGAAATTGTTATTTAAATAAGAAAGATCAAAACAAATCTTTGAAAAAAGACTATAGTAAGGAATTTAAACTAGACTAATATTATTTTATTAATATAAAATATTATATTTTGTAAGAAATTATAATTATGGATGTTCACTTAGAAAAGTGGTTTAGACCAAAAATTGACAAGGAAGTTTTAAAAGAACTCACAAAAAAATCTGATTTAAAGGGACTGATACATGTAAGTTTATATTTTGGATTACTAAGTTTAGTTGGGATTTTAGCCTATATTACTTGGGGGACATGGTGGACGATATTTTGGTTTTATATTTATGGAAATATTTTTTGCTTCTGCAATCCTATTTGGCATGAGACTGGTCATAAAACGGCATTTAAAACAAAATTTTTAAACGAATTTTTTTATTATATCTCTTGCTTCATGGCATATTTTGAGCCAACAAGATGGAGATTTACTCATTTTGTTCACCATGGAAATACTTATTCAACAAAAAATCCATATGATCATGAAATTGAATATGACAATAATTTAAAAGATACTCCTAAAAAATTAATAATAAATTTAATTCCTTTCGGTGAATTGTTATTTTTTAAGAAAAGTATTGCTTTTGAAATAGTAAAACATGCTTTTGGCATACAAACTAAAGTCATGGTTGATAGTATTCCAGAAAATGCAAGACCAAGAGCTATTTTGATCTCAAGAATTTATGTTTGTATTTGGTTATCTATAATTATTTGGTCTCTATTAATATCTTCATGGTTTCCGGTATTGTATCTGTTGTTACCTCATTATTATGGAAAAGGATTGCATAAATTAGTTGCTTTTACGCAACACGCTGGTTTAGCAAGAGATGTAAAAGATCATAGATTATCTGCAAGAGATATGAAATTGAACCCAATACTTAGCTTTCTATATTGGAAAATGGAGTATCATTGTGTGCACCATATGTTTCCAACTGTTCCTGCTTATAATTTAGAAAAATTACATTATCATTTAAAAGATCAGTTACCCGAAATAAAAAATGGACTATTTGATACTTATAAAGAAATAATTCCAGCTCTTAAAAAACAAAGAGATGAACCAAACTATCATTTAGATATTTCTTTACCAGAGCAACAATCCTCTTAATGTATAAAAATTACAAATTGTTGTTATTTTTAGGAGCAGCTATAATATTTCTTTATATGAGTGTAGGAAAATATGAGGAATTTAGTATTCGAAAATCTATATCAGCATGTGTTATTGCAAAAAGCAAATTAATGAAAAAAACAGAACCAGAAGAAGCAAGAAAAATCTGTGAAAAAGAAATTAGACAAAGTAAATAATTTTTACTTCTATACAATTATATTTTTTTTATTAATTATAACAAGCGCATCTTCTGAAACAAGATTTGAAAAAGATTTAAAAAAACTTTCGAAATATAATTATTTTGTTAATAGTGATGGAAATCGTTACGAATTAGATAAAAATATTGATAAAGATAAAACAATAATCTTAATTTATAGCCATGGTTCTTCAGGCAAAGAAAGTTCATTACAGCTCTGCAAAAATTCGTGGTATCAAATACCTCCAACGGTTTATCAATTAGATGGATTTAAAATAAAAGATTTTACAATCAAAACTTATCAGCTTTGCAAAGGTGCTAGAGGGTGGACTCAAAAAGAGGAGGACTTATTTTGGAACATTTATGACAAAAATAATCAAGATGTGAGCAGTGTTTTAAATCTTAAAGATGAAAATGGACTATTATTGATTAATAAATGGGAAGGTCCAATACAACAAAAAGTTATTAAATTGAAGATTGATGAATTCAAAAAGGAGGGTTTTAATAATATCATTCTTGCGGGGCACTCAGCTGGCGGATGGGACTCCCTTGTTTTAAAATCAAATTTCCCATCAGAAATTGATGGAGTATTAGCATTTCATCCAGCAAGATCGGGAAAATTTGCTAATACAAAAAAACCTCATAGAGGCTGGGTGAATTGGAGAAATTATAAAATATCAATGATAAAAGTGGATCAATTGGAAAATGTTTTAGTTTTTAGCCATGAAAAAGATAAATATGAAAATTCCAAAACATCTAAATTTTTATCTGTTTCAGAATATGTAAGATTTGTTGATGTTAGTGATACTAAATGTAAAAAAAAATTAAAAACTGGCGGATGGCATGGAATAACTCTTACTAATTGTTTTGCTGACAAAGATCCCAAAAGAAAAGAAATAATTAAATATTTAGAAAAACTGTTTTAAAGGAGACTTGGTAACCAAGTTGAAAAAATTGGAAATAAAATCATTAATATTCCATAAATAATTCCTACTATTGTAAACAATGGAACTTCTTTAAATGCATTAGCTGGGTTTTCTTTAATTACGCCAGCAGCTGTATATATACCTACGCAAACAGGTGGAGTTATCATACCTATTCCAGCAAAAGCTACAAAAACCACATATAAATGAAGTAAGCTTTGATCAAAAGATAGTGTTAATGCTGCAAATATTGGAACAGTTAAATAAAATACTGGTACTATTTCAATAAAGGTTCCTAAAATTAAACAAACAGTTCCTAACATTATCCAAAATAAATTTACACTTACGCCCATATCTGTGAAGTAAGTTATAATTTTTTGAGGTGCTTGAGTGTAAGTAAGTATCACACTTAAAAAAGTTGCTGTTGCAATAATTGAAAATATAACTGCTGTAATTATTGCCGTATCTTTTAAGCAACTCAGTAAAGATGAAAAAGTTAATTCTCTATAAATTAAAAAACCAATTGCTACAGCATAAACCCCTGCAATAGCTGCAGACTCTGATGGGGTTAAAAACCCTGCATATATTCCACCTAAAATTATAACTGGCGTTATCAAAGCTGGAAGTGCTGCAATAAAAGAACTTAATCTTTCTTTAAATGTAGCTTTTTTGTCAGCTCTAATATGTCTACATTTAAACAAAACTAATAGAACCATTAAAATTAAAAGTATAACTCCTGGTATAACTCCAGCTGCAAATGTTTTAGAGACAGGAACATATGTAAGTGCACTAAATAAAATAGCGGCATTTGATGGAGGTATTAAAGCCTCAAGTAATGCTGCTGATGCAGCTAAAACAACAACAAAAGGCGTTGGGTAGCCTTGCTCAATCATTTTAGGCATCATGATTGTCCCAACTGCAGTAATTGCAGCTAATATTGATCCACAGAATGCTGCAAAGAATCCCATCGCTATAACCATTGCAACACCCAAACCTCCAGGCCAATGTCCAACCAAAGTCGTTGCAAATCTTACAAGTCTAAGTGCTGCTCCACCTTTAAGCATCGCCATCCCACTAAAAATAAATAGAGGAACTGCTATAAGCACATGTTTTGTTAGAGCTCCAAAAGATACTTGAATTAAAACAGACCAAGGAAGATTAAGTCCACCGATAGCAGCTATAGAGCTACCTAAACCAAATACTAAAAAAATAGGAACAGAAATTATTAAAGCCGCCAAGGATAGGATAGATGCTAATATAAACATTTAATTTTTTGTTAAATTTATAATATTGTCAAATAGCAACTCTAAAGACGTTAATGCTAATATTAAAAAGCCAACAGGGAATGCTAAAAACATCCACCATATAGGAATACTTATCTCAATTTCCATTACTTGACCTAAATTGAAATACATTATTGTTGCATCAAGACCTGCTTTAAAAAAAATAAAGGCTGATATAAGTGCAATTGTGTTTACAATTAAAAATAAAATTTCTTTATTTTTTTTTGAGAGCAATGGGGTTAAAAAATCAACTTTAATATGCTGTCCTTTTTTCAATAATGGACCTAATAATGGAAAGACTAACCAACTAACCAATACAGGTGGTAATTCAATAAACCAAGCAAATCCAGTCCCAGTTATAAAACGTGTTGCTGCACTTAAAAATAAAGCAGCAACCATTATAAAAATGATTAACATTGCGAGAGCTAATGAAGCCGAAGCTAAATAATTATTAACTGCTCGCAACGCTTTCATTTTATTAGATTAAGTAATTAACTTATTCTAATTACTTTTTGCATACTCTTGTGCTGCTTTTAAAGCATCAGAGTCGATCATTTTAGCCATAGCAGGCATAACTTTATCTTTCATTAGCTTATCAAATTTTGCTTTCTCAGCCCCTGAAAGAGTAGTTACAACACCACCTCTGTCTTGGAATTCTTTAAGAACAGTTTCACCATGATCCATAATTCGGTCTGTTGAAAGTGTTCCAACTTCTTTACCAACATCCATAATTATTTTTTGTAAATCTGATGGTAAACTATTAAACCAAGTAGAATTAGCCATTATATATGCATCAGCATAATATTGGTATGGCTTTTGAGCGTATTTTAAAAATTCCCACCAGCTATAAGCTTTTATACTTCCTGGAGGGCTATTTATTGTATCAATCATTCCAGACTGTAAAGCATTATATACTTCACCTGTTTTTAAAGATACACGATTTGCACCAAGAGCATCCCACATAGGTTCTTCGCTCTTAAGTAATCTTCTAGCCTTTAAACCTTTCATGGCATCAATACCAGTTAATTCTCTAGCACTTGAAATTGACATTACTGGTCCAACAGGATTGTACATTACTAAAGTTGAGTTAGTTTTTTTAGTTAACTCTCCCCAAATTTCTTTTCCTTTAGCAGAGTTTTGGAAAAAACCTCTTTGCTGTTCCCAAGAATTAAATAGACCTGGAAAAGATGCAACATTAAAGTTTTTATTTATTGGTGGGAAACTTACTACTCCAACTATTCCCCCTAACTCAACTGCACCAGAAGTTACAGCTCCCATGACTTCTCTAATTCCAAAAAGTTGCTTAGATGGATAAACTTCAATTTTTAATTTTCCTTTTGCTCTTTTATTAACTTCATCAGCAAAAATTTGAGCATGTTTTGCACTATGGTGCTTAGGACTCCAATGAACTGAAAGTCTACCCACTATTTCTGCAAATGCTGCTGTTGAAGATGCTAAAAATGAAATAACTAACACAAAACTCATAAAAGTTTTACTAATCGATTTAAATTTAATCATTTTTTTCCTCTCTCTATATTTTTAATTATAGTAGTTTATTGTTTAACAAAGATAAGACAATCTAAAATTATTCTATTATCAATTGAATAAGTAATATTATTGGATTAAATTAGAATTAAAAAAATCTATGAATCCAACAGATATATTATTGAGTATTGCAATTGTAGGAATTTACACTCTCATTTATGTATATTTAAAATCAAAATATGATGATAACAAAATAATTATCAAATTCTTTGTTGTAGGCTTTGTTTATGCAACAATAATTACTGGTATACTTTATTACTTAATAAAGTTTATAGCCTCATAAATTTAAGTGACACATAAATTAGAATTAATATATTTTAAAATGAGAGCTTTAGCGGAAGCTCCTCGTTTATTATTTCATTACACAAATATTAAATATGAAGATCTTATGTCATGGGACTACTATGATAAGGAATGGTCAGAGGTAAAACCTAATATTCCTTTTAAACAATTACCTATGTTAATTATAGATAAGAAATATGAAATTTGTCAAAGTATTGCAATAATGACATTTATAGAAAATTTAGCAGGCATCAATATTACTGATCCGATATTAAATGCTAAAGCAAATGCTATTATGCAGAGTGCACAGGAGCTTTTTATGCCACTTAACCCGACAGTAAATTTTGCAAAAGGAGAGAAATTTATTAAAAAAAAAGATGACATGTTGCCATTTTTATTATCAAGATTTGAAGATCTTGAAAAAATTTTGAAGAGTAATGACAAAAAATTTTTTATCTTTGATGAACCAAGAGCCTGTGATTTTGTTACATTTCATCATTTAGATTTATCTAAAATGCTTGATCCATCAATTATAAACAAATTTCCAAGATTAGAAAAATTTTTAGAAGACATGATGTCTATAGAAAGTATAAAGTCTTACCTAGACAACCGTCCTAAATTAATCGATGTAAGTATCGAACCAAAATTAGTTATTGATGGGATTCCACACCCAACAGGAGTTAAAAAAACTTAATTTTTTATTAGTTGATTGCGTTATATAAAATTTCTATTATAACTTTCATGAATTTATGGCGGGGTAGCTCAGTTGGTTAGAGCGCGGGACTCATAAGCCCGAGGTCAGTGGTTCGATCCCACTTCCCGCTACCATTAAAATAAATTATCAAGGGCTTCTTTTTTATAAACATATATAAATTTATCAATTTCAAAGTCTTTAAATGAATAAAATGGTTCCATTAAATTAAAAGGATGTAGTTTTAAATTGATTTTTCTATGTTTTCCTGGAATTACATCCACATTTTTAGAAATACTGTAGTTCTCAAAAGCAAAATATTTAATATTCATGTTTTTGATATTCATAAGTATTCTCCTTATATCTTCATTGTTGGTATGTATAAAAAAATCTCTCATTAGTACTAAATCAAATTCTTTTGATGTTTCATAATCAACTATATCACATGACCTAAATCTTATATTTTCATTTTCATATAATTTTATATTTTGATCAATTATTTCTTCAACAATATCTAAACCTAAATAATTTCTAATTTCTGTTTGTTTTAAAAGTTTGTTCATCCAAAGAAAATCGCCACAAGGCATGTCTAAAATTGAATTAATTTTGTTTTTTTTAATAAATTCAACTAATGAAGAAATCAAATTACTTGATTGCTCAGTATTTATATTTGATCCATGACCAGAAACAGAGATATATTCATCAGGCATATCCCCATGAGCCCAATGTTTAGATTTAAAAATACTTGTAAACACTGTTTTTCTTAATGCTGATTTATCTTTAATAAGGTTTTGAAAAATTTTTGTTACAAAAATTTTTCTTAACCAGTAATTAATATTTAACCTATTTTTTTTCACATTAATGACCAGGAAAATCCATTAAATTTTCAACTTTATAACCATTCTTTAAAAGATTTTCGCATCCACCCAAGTCAAAAAGATTGATTACAAATATAAAAGCAGCAACCTTTCCCTTGGAAATTTCAATTAGTTTAGCTGCTGCTTCAGCAGTCCCACCTGTGGCTACCAAATCATCAATTATTAACACTGAATCACTCTCAGTAATAGAATCCTTATGAACTTCTATTGTTGCAGTTCCATATTCTAATTGAAAATCTACTGAATGAACATCAGCAGGAAGTTTATTCTTTTTTCTTAACATTATAAAAGGTTTTTTTAAGATGTAAGAAACAGCAGATGCAAACACAAAACCACGTGATTCAATTGCTGCAATTTTATCCACCTTAAATTTTTTTGATTTTTCAACTATCTGATTAATAGTTTCTTCAAATGCTAATTCATCTTTTATCAAGGTAGTAATATCTCTAAATAAAATACCTTTTTTAGGATAATCTTTAATTGAACGAATATAATCTTTTAAATTCATAATACTTATTTATAAATACAATATAATTACTTTTTACATGGCAAATAATAAATTAGCAATAATTGGAGGAAGTGGTCTTTACGACGTTGAAGAATTAAAAAACAGAGAATTAATAGATTTAGACACTCCTTGGGGTAAACCCTCAGATCAGATTTTAAAAACTAATTATAATAGTAAAGAAGTTTATTTTCTTCCGAGACATGGAAAGGGCCATTTTATATCACCATCAAATATTAATTTTAGAGCAAACATTGATGCATTAAAACAACTAGGTGTAACAGATATTGTATCAATATCTGCAGTTGGCTCTTTAAAAGAAGATTTACCTCCTGGTAAGTTTATTATTATTAATCAATTTATAGATAGAACATTTGCAAGAAATAAAACTTTTTTTGATGATGAAATAGTTGCTCATGTATCAATGGCACACCCAACCTCCAAGGGTTTAATGAATGCATGTGAGGATGCAATTAAAAAAGAAGGAATAGATTATCAAATGGGTGGAACTTACGTAGTTATGGAGGGTCCACAATTTTCTACTTTGGCGGAGTCGAAACTTTATAGATCATGGAAAGCCGATGTGATTGGAATGACAAATATGCCAGAAGCAAAGTTAGCGAGAGAAGCTGAAATTAGATATGCTTCAGTATCTATGGTTACTGACTTTGATTGTTGGCACCCTGATCATGAAAATGTTGATGTACAAAAAGTAATAAAAGTTCTTTTAGGAAATGCTGAAAAAGCAAAAAGTATGATTAAAAATCTTATTGATAATTTTGATAATCATATTGACCCTGATGATCCAACAAATAATTGCTTAGATGTTGCTATAATCACTGCTCCAGAAAAAAGATCACAAAAAACAAAAGATAAACTAAAAACAGTAGCAGGAAGAGTTTTAAATAAGTGACAGTTAAACTATCTGATAAACAAATTTCAAATTATAAAAATGATGGTGTAATTTTAATCAAAGAAGCCTTTTTACCTTGGATTGAGAAACTTAAAAACGGATTTCAAAAAGTATTGAACAACCCAAGTCCATACGGAAGAGAAAATATTTCAAAACCACAGGAAGGAAGATTTTTTGAAGATTATTGTAATTGGGAAAGAATTGAGGAATTTAAAGATTTTATTTTTAATTCACCAGCAGCAGAAATTGTCGCTCAATCAACTCAATCTAGTAAAATTCAAGTGTTCCATGAACACATTTTTTTAAAGGAACCTGGAACAAAAAAGGAAACTCCATGGCATCAAGATCTTCCCTATTATTGTGTAGATGGAAATGATACGGGAAGTTTCTGGATACCATTAGATAATGTATCAAAAGATAACTGCCTGAAAGTTTTAAAAGGATCCCATAAGTTACCAATGCTAGTAAAGCCTACCAAATGGTCAAATGACTCTTCTTGGTATAGAAATAACAAGAACTTTATGAACATGCCAAATATAGATAAAAATAATGTTTTTAGTACAGAGATGAATATAGGAGATGCAATATTATTTAATTTTAGAGTTTTACATTCATCTTCAGGAAATAGTGACAAAAAAAGCCGTAAAGCTTTCTCTGCAAGATTTATTGGAGACGATGTAAGATACATTGATAGAAAAGGAGAAACTTCTCCACCTTTTAAAGGAATAGATTTAAATTCAGGAGATAAAATGAGAAAAGATTGGTTTCCTGTGGTTTGGGGTAATTAAATGAAAATAAAGGGAAAAAAATATAGAACAATTTGGTATGAAAATAATGTAGTAAAAATAATTGATCAAACCAAACTTCCACATCAGTTTATTATTAAAGATTTGAAGACAATAAAAGATACAGTAAAAGCAATAAAAACTATGGAGGTAAGAGGAGCACCTCTTATTGGTGGAACTGCTGCTTATGGAATAGTATTGGCAATTCAAGAAAATAAAAATTTAGATTTTATTAAAAAAAGTTCAGAAGAATTGGTTAATTCAAGACCTACAGCTATAAACTTACAATGGGCAATTCATAGAATGAACAATAAATTATCATTTGTGAAGTCTGATGAATTATTGGATGTGGCATTAAAAGAGGCAAAATTAATATGTGATGAAGATGTCAAATTTTGTGAGAATATAGGATTTAATGGGCTTAAAATAATTGAGGAAATTTTTAATAAAAACAATAAAACTGTTAATATCTTAACTCACTGTAATGCTGGTTGGCTTGCAACTATAGATTGGGGGACAGCAACCTCACCAATTTATCAAGCACATAGAAAAGGAATACCAATTCATGTTTGGGTTGATGAGACTAGACCCAGGAACCAAGGTGCAAATTTAACATCATATGAATTAAATGAAGAGGGTATACCAAATACAATTATTACAGATAATACGGGCGGTATTTTAATGCAAAGAGGTGAAGTTGATATGTGCATAGTTGGAACTGACAGGACTTTATCAACTGGAGATGTATGTAATAAAATCGGCACCTATTTAAAAGCATTAGCAGCACATGATAATAATGTGCCCTTTTATGTGGCTTTACCAAGTTCCACAATTGATTGGGAAACTAAAGATTATAATAAGATACCTATTGAAGAAAGAAATTCTGAGGAGCTATCCCATATAGAAGGAAAAGACGATAAAAATAATATCAAGAAAGTTTTAATTTATCCTGAAAACAGTAAATCGATGAATTTAGCATTTGACATAACTCCAGCAAAATATGTAACAGGTTTAATTACAGAGAAAGGTATATGCCAGGCATCAACTGTCGGTTTAAAACAAATGTTTAATAGATAATGAATAAAGTTAAAAATATTTTATTTATAATGGCTGATCAACTAAGATTTGATTATCTTTCTTGTTATGGTCATCCGCACCTTAAAACACCTCACATAGACGCTTTAGCAAAAAAAGGAGTTATATTTGATTCAGCTTATGTTCAAGCTCCTGTTTGTGGCCCATCAAGAGCATCTTATTATACTGGAAGAACAGTATTTAGCCATGGATCAACTTGGAACCAAATACCTTTACCAATCGGTGAATTAACTATTGGAGATTATTTGAGGCAATCTGGAATTAGGACTGGAGTCGTTGGTAAAACACATATGAGACCCGATATAGATGGAATGAATAGACTTGGAATTTCAAAAGATACAGAAATAGGTCTTACAGTTAGTGAACCAGGATTTGATCCTTATGAGAGAGATGACGGACTTCATCCTAATAACCACATTAAAAATTCAACTAAAAAACTATCTTACAATGATTGGTTAAACAAACTTGGATATGAGGGTGATAATCCTTGGGATAGTTGGGCAAATTCATCAGAGGATGAAAGTGGAAATATTTTGAGTGGATGGAGGTTAAGAAATTCAAATAAACCAGCAAGAGTTAAAGAAGAACATTCTGAAACTGCATTTATGACAAATAGATCAATGGAATTTATTCAAGAAAGTGGAGATAAGCCTTGGTTTTTACATTTATCATATATTAAACCTCATTGGCCTTACATTGCTCCTGCTCCTTATCATAACATGTACTCCTCAAATCAATTTTACCCAGTTCATCGAAGTAATACTGAAAAAGAAATAGATCATCCAGTCTATAAAGCTTTCATGGAAAATAATATTTCAAAGACTTTTTCAAGAGAAGAAGTGAGAAATACTGTTCTTTCAGGATACATGGGATTGATAAAGCAAATAGATGATAATCTTGGTAGACTATTTAATTTTCTTGAAGAAAAAAATTATATGAATAATACAATGATAGTTTTTACATCAGATCATGGTGACTATCAGGGCGATCATTGGTTAGGAGAAAAAGAGCTTTTTCATGAACAAATTGTTAAAGTTCCAATGATAATTTATGATCCAAGCAATTTGTCAGATAACAATAGGGGAGTTAGAGAAAAAAGATTTGTAGAGGCTATAGACTTGCTGCCTACTTTTTTAGACACTGTAGATAGTAATGTAAGCAAACATCGCCTTGAGGGACAATCATTGTTACCAATTATTAGAGGAGATAAAGTTTCTAATTGGAAAGATAGTGTATTTAGTGAAATAGATTACTCATTTAACGAAGCAAGAAAAATTCTTAATATTGGAGCATCAGATGCTAGAGCTTATATGATTAGAAATAACAATTGGAAGTATATTTATTATAAAGGTTTTCCACCTCAATTGTTTGACTTAAAAAACGATCCAGATGAGTTCAATGACCTGGGTCAATCTCCTGATTACTTGAAAATTATAGAGGAAATGAAAGATATTCTGCTAGAAAGAATTACTAATAGAAAAAATAGAGTTGCAGCAACTGATGAATTTGTTTTGAAAGAAAGAGACTATACTAAAGACAACGGTATTATGATAGGAGTATGGTAATGAATCCATTAATATTATCTTTAATCGGTTTAGTAACAGTTGGCGTTTCTGCAAATCTTATAAAATTATTAAGAAAAAATAAAATTCTATTATTAATTTCAATAATTCCATGCGTTTATATTTTTATTTATGGTCTGTATGCAACTTTTGGACCGATAGATTTATATAAAGATGGAACTGAAAATTTCATTACTCAAAACCCTGGCAAAGAACTTCCTGTAGTATTTGTTCTTTTAAAGTTTTATCAATATATTTTAATCCTTGTAGGTGCTATTTTTGGCTTAATTTATTATAATTATTTTAAGAATTTCAATCAGACTACGGATTCATCAGACTAGGTAAATATAAACAAATTGCTGGGAAAGCTATAATTAAGGCAAGTCTAATTACATCTGTCATTAAGAAAGGAAGTGTTCCAAACCATATTGTTTGGAGGGGAGTTTTTTGCATAACACCTTTAATAACGAATAAATTCATACCCACAGGTGGTGAAATTAATCCAAATTCAACAACTATTACTGCAAATATACCAAACCATACTGGATCAATACCAGCATCAACAATTACAGGATAAAATACTGGAATAGTTAAAAATAACATTGCCAATGAATCCATTACTGTTCCTAGTACCAAGTATATCGCACAAATTACTAAAATTATTCCTAAAGGAGTAAGTTCTAAATAATTTATAAAATCAACTACAGCAAAAGGTAACTGAGTAACTGTAATAAGATAATTAAATATACTTGCTCCAATTACAATTAAATATAATGAACCAACTGTCTTTATTGTTGTCCAAACTGCATCTTTCAATAAACTTAATTTTAATTGGCCTCTAAAAAAAATAAAAACTAAAACTAATATTACTCCTACCGCAGCACTCTCAGTAGCAGTGAAAAAACCTAAATAGAGTCCACCCATCATAATTGCAAATATTAAAAATATTGGAAAAACTTTTGAGATAGCTGAAATTCTTTCTTTCAATGGCATTTTAGTTCCATACCCACCTTGTGAAGGGTAAATTAAAAGATAAACTCTAATTGCGATCATATAAAGTATCACTGCGATTATTCCTGGTACGAGTGCAGCAAAAAAAAGTTCTTGGACTGATTGTTCGGTTAAATAAGCATATATTACCAAAATAACACTTGGTGGAATTATTATTCCAAGTGTCCCTCCAGAAGCAATAGAACCACTAATTAGAGCATCGCTATAACCATGCCTTCTCATTTCAGGACCTGCCATTTGAGACATTGTTGCAGCTGTTGCAATTGAAGATCCACAAATCATTCCAAATCCAGCACATGCACCAACTGTAGACATTGCCAAACCACCCTTGTAATGACCTACTATTGCATAGGCAGCATCATATAAATTTCTTGATAAATTTGAGCTATTAGCAAGATTTCCCATTAATACAAAGAGAGGCAACACTGATAATGTATATTTTGAGACCGCATCAAATGGAGCGGTACCCAAAACAAATATTGCAGGATCAAATCCTGAAATCATTGCAAAGCCAGTAAAACCAACTACCAACATCGCAATTCCTATTGGAACATTTAGTACCATTAAAATTAATACAGCAGCGAAAGATAACCCTCCATTAATTACAGCTTCTAAACCCATTATAATTCCTCTTCTTTTGAGCTATTTTTTAAAATAGTTTTGATAAACCATATTACTATTGCAAAAACACTTAACCACATCCCGATAGAGCATATGAAATAAAATGGATAAAAATACAGTTCTAAATCAAGTGTTACTCTTTGATTATTCATAAATTTATATGATGTCAAAGTAGTCGAATATGCCATTACAGACATAATCGATATCATTAAAACAAATTTCAAAATTACCAAATAAGTTTTAAATATTCCCAAATTTAAATTATTTATAAAGTCCGCTGAAACATTAGCATTTAAATAAAATGCTCTTGGCATTGCAAGGAAAGCTACTAATGCCATCCCTATCTCAACTAATTCAATTGTACCTGTTACAGGTGAATTTAAAAATCGTCTTCCAAATACGTCACAAAAAGTTAATACAGCTAATAAAAATAAAATAATACCTGAAGCTATCGCTGAATAATCAAAAACTTTACTGACTTTAGAAATCATAAAAATGTTGCTTCAAATTATCTAGACATTAACATATAAATAGTTTCAAAAATAGAAAGTATTAATCATGAAATTTATTTCTTTTAAATATAATCAACAAAATAAGTTTGGTATTATTAATAATAATAAAATTACAGATCTAACTGGAAAAGTATCTAATTCAAATACACTAAAAGATTTAATTTCAAATCAAGGAATTGAAGAAGCTAAATCTTATGCAACAAATAATCCAGGCGATATTGATGAGTCAGAAATTGAATATTTACCGCTAATTCCAAATCCTGGAAAAATTATTTGTGTAGGTTTAAATTATAGTGAACATGTTAAAGAAACCAACAGAACAGTTGAAGAAAACCCAGTAATTTTTCATCGATTTCCAGAAAGTCAAACTGCACACTTACAGCCAATTCAAAGACCTGTTGTTTCACAAAGTTTAGATTTTGAAGGTGAGATGGCAGTAATTATGGGTGAAGGTGGCAAACATATAAAACCTGAGGATGCCTTAAAGCATATAATTGGTTATTCATGTTATAATGAAAGTACTGTAAGAGAGTGGCAGAGACATACAAGACAATTTGGGATGGGTAAAAACTTTGAAAAAACAGGGAGTTTTGGTCCACACATGGTTTTAGCTGAAGACATTAATAATTATAAAAATTTAACAATTGAAACTAGATTAAATGGCGAGGTAATGCAAAACGCAAAATTAAGTCAACTTATTTTCGATATTCCAATTTTAATTTCGTACGTTTCTAAAGCTATGGCTTGGAGAGCAGGTGATGTACTAGTCACTGGTACGCCTGGAGGTGTAGGGTTTAAAAGAAACCCTCCAGTATTTATGAAGCCTGGAGACAATGTTGAAATAGAAATCACAGAAATTGGCACTTTATCTAATACAATTAAGGATGAAATAATCTAATTTTCAAGTTAAACTTTCTTATAATTATTTAATAATAAGAGGGGATTAACATGAAAAAAAAAATAATTGGTTTTGTTATAGGAATTTTTTCCTTAAGCATTATTAGCACGGCATCAGCTACAGAATTAAAGTTAGCAACTTTTGAACCACCAAAAGCATTTATAGCAAGTAAGATTTTAGCTGCTTGGGCAGATAAAGTTAACAAATGTTCAAATGGTGCTTTAAACGTAAAAATGTATGCGGGAGGAGTATTAGGAAGTCCTCCAAAACAATACGATATAGTTACTTCAGGAGTTGCAGATATATCTTGGACAGTTCTTGGATACATTGGTGGTCAATTTCCTTTAAGTTCAGTTGTAGAACTTCCATTCCTGACCAAAACTTCAAAAGCTGGATCTAGAGCTTTAAATACTCTTTTTGAAGAAGGTTACCTAGATAAAGAAATGGCAGGAATTAAACTGATAGGACTTCATTCGAACCCTGGATACCAAATACATATGAAGGATACTAAAGTAGTTAAACCAGCAGACTTTAAAGGTAAAAAAATGAGAGTTCCAAGCAAAATAGCTGGAACTATTCTTAAAACTTTAGGAGCAACTGGGGTTAAAGTACCAGCACCAGGAACTTCAGAAGCCTTAAATAAAGGTGTTATAGATGGTACACCTTTCCCATACACAGCAATTGGTTCATTTAGATTATTTGATGTTACTAAATATCATACAGAAGTTAACATTACTAATGCAACATTTGGATTAATAATGAATGAAGGAAAATATAACGGTCTGTCTTCGGCTGCAAAAGGATGTGTTGATAAACATTCTGGTCAGTGGTTTGGCGACTGGGCATCTAATTTAATTGATACTCAGAATGCTAAGATGAGAGTTCAAGTAGAAAATACTCCAGGACACGAGATAACTGTTGCATCAGATTCAGTTTTAGCTGAATACAAAAAAATATTGGCTCCAATCGAATCTGACTGGTTAGCAGAAATGAAAGGCAAAGGTCTTGATGGAGATGCTGTATTAAAAAGAGCAAGAGAAGTAATTTCTAAAATAGATGGTTAATAATTAAATTCGAGCCCGCTAATTTCATAGCGGGCTCTTTCAAAATTAAGTATAATAATAAAATGGCAGTAAAAGCTTTAAGTTATATTGGAGTTAATTCAGATAAATTTGAGGATTGGTCAGACTATTCTCAAAAATACCTCGGTATGCAACAGATGGACCGTGGAAAAGAAATTCTATCTTTTAGAATGGATGACCAAAAACAAAGATTAACAATAACTGGCAATAAAGGAGATGGATTAGGATTTTTAGGATGGGAAGTTGAGAGCAAAGAAGATCTTCAAACCTTTGCAAATAAATTAGAGGAAAATAAAATAGTAGTAAATCATGGAAAGAATTCTCTTGCAGACAAACGTTTTGTTGAGGATTTAATATATTTTAATGACCCACAAGGAAATCGTATTGAGCTAGTTTATAAGCCTATGCTAGATACTGATCCATTTAAACCAAGTAGGCCAATTTCAGGATTTAAGACTGGGCCACTTGGCATGGGACATGCTGTTGTACATGTTAAAAAAATTGATGATTTAATTCCTTTTTATAGAGATGTAATGGGCTTCAAGATAAGTGATTATAGTCATACTCCTATATCTTTATGTTTTTTTCATGTTAATGGCAGACATCATAGTTTAGCTTTATTTGGTTCAGGTGAAACCGGTTTCCATCATTTTATGGTTGAATACAACAACTTAGACGATGTAGGTCAAGGGTATGACTTGTTGCAATACAAGGATAACGCAATTGCTTATACAATGGGACGACATACGAATGATTATATGACTTCATTTTATTCAATTACACCTTCAGGATTTTTTATTGAAAATGGATGGGGTGGGAGGATTATCAATCCGGATACGTGGCAGCCTATTGAAACATTTGAGGGGCCTAGTTTTTGGGGGCACGAGAGACTTTATTTACCTGATGACGAGAGAATGAAATTTAGAAATAAAAGACTCGAAACTGCTTCTCAAGGAAAACAAGCTCCATTGTTAATTGATTGTCCTTGGTTATATTCAAATTTAAAAAAAAAATAATTTTTTAAATATCCATGAAAGAATTTGATGTCACAATAGTAGGATTAGGACCTGCGGGAGGAACTTTAGCAAACCTTTTGGCAATGCATGACTTATCAATATTAATTCTCGATAGAGAAAAAAGTTTTTATCCTCTCCCTAGAGCGGTCCATTTTGATGACGAAATTATGAGAGTATTTCAAACAATAGGAATTACAAAAGAATTTTTGAAACACACCATAATCAACAAAGGCACTAAATTCGTTAATTCTAAAGACAAAGTAATATTAGATTGGCCAAGACCAAAAAAAATTACAGATAATGGATGGTATCCAAGTTATAGATTTCATCAACCTGATCTAGAAAAAAAACTTAGAAAAAAGTTAAAAAATTATAAAAAGGTCTCAATAGAACAAAATTCTGAGGTTATAAAAATTAAAAATTCAAAAAATTATGTAGATATAACATATTTAAACATAAATAATCACAAAGATTATCTCGTAAGGTCAAAATATGTAATTGGTTGCGACGGCGCCAACTCTATAACTAGAAAACAAATGAAAACAAAAATGGATAATTTAGGTTTTACACAAAAATGGGCAGTAGTTGATCTAATATTGAAAAAGAAAAAAAATAATTTGCCAGATAGAACAATTCAATATTCAAATCCAAAACAACCAGCAACATATTGTCGAAATGTTGGTAGACGTAGACGATGGGAATTTGCAATTAAGAAAAATCATAGTGATAAAATAGTTTTATCAGATAATTATATTTGGAATTTTCTCAAACCTTGGCTAAATAAAAGCGAAGCAATTATTGAGAGAAAAACAATTTATACATTTGAGTCTGCTATTGCCAGAAAATGGAGAAAAGGTAGAGTTTTTATAGCCGGGGATGCCGCTCATTTAATGCCTCCATTTATGGGTCAAGGAATGTGTGCTGGAATTAGAGATGCATCAAATTTAGCATGGAAAATTGCCAATTGTATAAGAAATAAATTTGATGATAAACTTTTAAATACATATCAGTCAGAAAGATCTCTCAATGTTAAAGAATATATCGAAACCACTATGAGGATGGGAGAATTTGTAAATGCTGTTGAGTCCATTCAAATAACAGACAATATAAAATCTGACAATAAAGGTATTAAAAGCATGCAGTCAATTAAACCTAAACTAGGAAAAGGCTTAGGCAACCTAAATGATAAAAATAGAGGCAAAACTTTTCCACAATTCAAACTTAAAAATAATAAAACCCTTGATGATTATTTTTCAAAAAAAGGAATGATAATTTTATCTTCAGAAATAAAGCCCAAAAACTTAAAAAATTACTCCTTATTGAAAGCAAAGAATTTAAGCAATGTTTCAAAATATTTAAAAAATATTAATTCAAAAGCTATTTTAGTAAGACCAGATAGATTCATTTTAGCTTCAGCAAGATCAAATAAAGATGTTGGTTTACTTGTAAAAAAATATTCTTTGATTTTAAGATAACTTGAACATTTCATTTATAGCCAATATTTTTGAATGATTGTTCGGAGCAATTTCTCCATTTGGCATATATAAGGAATTTTCAAATCCTACTCTAATTTTACCACCTAGGTTAATTGCTTTTTCCAAGCAACTCATTTCTTCTTTTGCAAAAGCGCATATTGACCAATCTAAATTGACATTATTATCTTTCATTACTTTTAGGAACTCTGGAATTTTTTCTGGATAACTAATTTTACCTGTGTAATGACCAATTACAAATAAACACCAAGCTCCTTCAATTGGAATTTCTGCTTTATTTAAAAGTTTCACTAATAAGCCCACATCCTGTGGATCATACAATATATGCTGTATTTTAGTTCCAGCCTCAGTCAAATATTTATATAATTTTATATCTTCCTCTGTTGGATTTCTTGAAGGTATTAATTCAGCTGTACCAATTGATGTCCCTGGTGGAGTAACATCATATGCAAGTTTCCTCATTTCTTCAGGGGAATACTTGCCAATTGCTTCAGTAGTAACCTGAATATGCATTTTTGGAACCTGATGTTCTAATTCATTTAATGCCTCTTTATACAGTCCAGCATCTAAAACATGTTCTCCTTTATCATTTCTTACATGTAGATGAATAGCTCCTGCTCCTGCTTTAAAACAATTTTTAGCAACATCAACTGTTTCTCTGATTGTTAAGGGAACTTCTGGATGATCTTTCTTGACTTTTCTTGCTCCATTTGGGGCAACCATTAACTTTGGTAATTTATCTGGTTGAAAAAAGGTCATAAATTCAATCTAATAAAAATTAAAAATTTAGTATACTTAAATAAAATGAATTCATCAAAAAAAGAAGTCATTAAATTCGCCAAAATGCTAAACGATAAAAAACTATCAGCGTTAAGATCTGGTAATATTTCATTAAGATACAAAAAAGGTTTTTTAATTACTCCCTCAGGACAAAAGTATTCATCACTTAAGGAAAAAGATATTGTTTTTATAAATCTTAATGGTGAATATAATAAAAATCTAAAACCATCATCTGAGTGGAGATTTCATCAAGATATATATAATTCAAAAAAAAAAGCAAAAGCAATTGTTCATTCTCACTCTACAAACGCAACAGCATTATCAACTCACAATAAGAAAATACCCCCATTTCACTATATGGTGGCTTTGGCAGGAGGTATAGACATAAAGTGTGCAAAGTATGCAACTTATGGAACTCGAGAATTGTCAAAAAATATTCTTAAAGCCTTAAAAAATAGATCAGCATGTTTAATAGCAAATCATGGACAAATTGCATTAGGACAAAGTCTCGAGGATGCATTTGAACTTGCTGAAGAAGTTGACAATCTTGCTAAACAATATATCAAAGCTCTCGTTTTAGGACGACCGAAACTTTTAAGTTTAAACGAAATGAAAAAAGTTTTATCTAAAAGCAAAACGTATAAAAGAGGTTAGTATGACTACAAAAGTTGGTGAACATATTACACTTGATATTATAGGCACTAAAAAAGAGTATGACCCCGTTTTTTTTGAAAAATTAGTTTACAAGATTGCAAAAATTGCAAAAGTAACCGTATTAGAGATATCAAAATATAAGTTTGAACCCCAAGGATTTACTTTAGTTGCACTTCTTGCTGAAAGTCACATTAGCTTTCATACGTTTCCAGAAAAAGGTATTATTAGTTTTGATTTTTTTACATGTGCAAAAATTTCACCTTCTGTTGCTTTAGATGTTATTAAAGATGAAATAGATCATACACATATAATTAAAAAAGAATTTAATAGAGATACTGTAAATCTATATCATGATAATTATAGCTCTCCTGGTTTAAAAAAATCATATGTGGTTAATAATATAATTGAAAACTTTAAGTCAAAAGTAGGTCAACATATTGAGATACTGGAATTAGAACAATTTGGAAAAGCCTTGTTCATAGATAATGAAATTCAGGTTGCAGAAAAAGATGAATATCTTTATAGCTCAACTTTTGTTAATGCTGGATTAGATTTGAACTCCCATAAAGAAAAAGCTGCAATAATCGGTGGTGGTGACGGTGGTGTGGCTAGAGAGTGTATATCTAAAAACTTTAGTTTTATTGATTGGTATGAGTTGGACCCTGAAGTTGTTGAAGTCTGCGACAAGCATCTAGGTAAAATAGGTGAGAAGGCTACAGAAAAAAACTCTGTGAAATGTGTATGGGGAGACGCATTTGAAAGTATTAAATCAATTAAAGATGATACATATGATCAGATATATGTTGATTTAAATGATGACCAATACTGTATTGATTTAGCTGCTAAAAATATGAATTCACTTGCAAGAATTTTAAAGCCAAAAGGAGTTATTACAGCTCAGGTTGGTAGTCAGGATAAAAAGCCAAAGCAAGTTGAAAATTGGTTGAACATATTTAATCAAAATTTCGGTAACACAAAATTATCTAGAGTTTATATACCAAGTTTTGATTGTTCTTGGAATTTTTCTTCGTCGATAAATCATTAGAATTTTCTTTTTTAATCACAAAAATTGTGAAATAATTATTGTTTTAATGGAGGAAAAAATGAATGTAATAAGAAATATATTTTTAACTTTTCTATTATCCTTATTTTTAATTGGCTCTGCTAATGCTGATAAAATTAGGATTGGAACTGAGGGGGCTTATCCTCCCTGGAATTCAAAAGATGCTTCAGGGAAATTAATTGGCTTTGAAGTTGAGCTAGCATGGCAGTTATGTAGATATATTGGCCAACAATGTGAAATAGTTGAACAAGATTGGGATGGAATGATACCAGCATTAACATCAAAAAAATTTGATGCAATTATGGCCGGAATGTCAATTACTGAGGAAAGAATGAAAACAATTAATTTTTCTCAAGGATATGCTGATGAGGTCGCATCCTTAGCTGTAATGAAAGGTTCTGATCTTGAAGGGATAGACACTCCTGATGCTGTAAATTTAAACCTTGGTGGATCAGCTGTTAATAAAGCAATGAAAACATTAACTTCAGCTTTATCAGGAAAAACAGTTTGTACTCAAATTGGTACAATTCACCAAAATTTTCTTGAGTCTGGAGATGTTGGAAAAATAAATTTAAAAACTTACAAGACACAAGATGAGGTTAATCTTGATTTGACTAATGGTAGATGTGATGTTGCTTTAGCAGCAGCAGTTGCATTTACGGACTATGCCGAAAAATCTGGTGCAACTGTCGTACTTGTGGGACCAACTTTTTCAGGTGGTGCATTTGGTAATGGTGTAGGAGTAGGGATTAGAAAAGACGATACTAAACTCTTAAAAGCTTTTAATAAAGCTATCGATAAAGCAAGAAAAGATGGCCACATTAGCAGAATCGCTATTAAATGGTTCGGCTTTGACGCTTCTATGTAATTAATTTTAGATATGGCGACTATAATATATAGTCGCCAATCTATATGGAACTTCTATCATTTGGAGATACTGGTTGGGGAGACGAATTGTTTTTTGCAACCTTAATGACAATTGCGGTATCTATTGCTGCAATGGCAATTGGATTTATATTTGCTTCAATATTTACTCCTTTAAAATTATCTAAAAATAAAACATTCAATGTAATTGGAAATTGTTACACTACTATAATTAGAGGTGTTCCAGAATTATTAGTAATATACTTGTTATTTTTTGGTGGAACAGGAGCTGCTATGTATGTGGCTTCAATTTTTGGGTATGATGGTTATATTGAAATAAATGCATTTATAACTGGTGCTCTTGCAATTGGGATTATTTCTGGAGCCTATTCTACTGAAGTTTTTAGGGGTGCCATTTTATCAATCGATAAAGGTCAATTTGAGGCTTCAAAAGTTTTGGGGATAAAAAAATATATTCAATTTTACAAAATTATTTTACCACAAATGTTGAGACTATCAATTCCAAACCTTAGTAACGTTTGGCAAATAACTTTAAAAGATACCTCTTTAATTTCTGTTACAGGATTAGTAGAAATAATGCGGCAATCTTATATTGCTGCTGGTTCAACTAGAGATCCTTTATTTTTTTATTCAGTAGCAGCTGTATTATACCTAATACTTACTTTCCTAAGTATGAAATTAATTAATAAATTAGAAATAAAATATAGCAAAGGATACTGATGGATATAAAATTAATGATTAGTATTTTTCCGAGCTTATTAAGTGGTGCAGTTATCACTCTTCAACTCTTAGTATCTTCAATGTTTTTTGGGTTAATAATAGGTTTAATTTTTGCAATTTTAAGAATTAATAAAAATCCAATAATTAATAAGTTTGCTTATGGTTATTCTTATTTTTTTAGAGGAACACCATTACTAGTTCAATTATATTTAATTTATTATGGATTAGCTAATATAGAGTTTTTAAGAAATTCATTTTTTTGGGTAATAATAAAGGAACCATATTGGTGTGCAATTATTGCATTTTCTTTAAATACAGGAGCTTATACGTCCGAAATACTAAGATCAGCATTTCAGACAATTAAAAAAGGTTACATTGAGGCCGCTCAAAGTTTAGGTGTAACAAAAAAAATAACTTTTTACAGAATTCAATTGCCCATAGCGATAAAACAATCACTTCCAGCATATGGGAATGAAATAATATTAATGCTTAAAGGCACCTCTCTTGCAAGTGTTATAACAATTATGGATTTAATGGGTGAAGCTAGAAAAGTAAATGTTTTAACTTTTAAACCTTTTGAGGCTTTTATTACAGCAGGAATAATTTATTTATTTATTACATTTATAATTCACAATATTATAAAGTATTTAGAAAAAAAATATGGATTTCAAACATGAAAGTAGCCTGTATTCAATTATCTAGTGGGGAAGATTATAATAAAAATTTTAAAGATATTGTAAAATATATTAATCAAGCAATTGCAAATAAAGCAGACTTAATAATTACTCCAGAAACTTCTTCATTGATGTCTGCTGACAAAAATAATTTATTTAAATATTCATATGAAATGAAACATGATCCAATAATAAATAAAGTAAAAATTATATCTAAAACAAAGAAGAAATGGATACTTCTTGGCTCAATGTGCATTAAAGAAAAAAGCAAATTAAGAAATAGATCTATTCTTATTGGACCTAAAGGTAAAATAAATACTTATTATGATAAAATAAATATGTTTGATGTTAAAGTTTCAAAAAAAGAACAACATAGAGAAAGTAAAGTATTTAAGGCAGGTAAAAAATTAGTATCAGCTAAATTACCCTGGGGAAATATAGGTCTTTCAATTTGTTATGATTTAAGATTTCCAGAACTTTATAGAAACTTATCAAAAAGAAATCTAAGTTTTATCACTGTTCCATCTGCATTTACTAAAACAACTGGTCAAAGACATTGGTTAACTTTATTAAAAGCAAGAGCAATTGAAAATTTTTGTTATATCTTTGCACCTAATCAAACAGGAAGAAATACGATTAAAAGAGAAACTTTTGGACATTCAGTTATTATTTCACCTGATGGAAAAATAATGGCTCTTAAGAGATTAGGAAAAGGAATTATTTATTCTAATATAAAACCAAAAATATCTATGCATTTAAGAAAAGTTATTCCAAGTATGCTTTAATAGTATGTGTATTGTTTAATCTCTTTTATCTTTGAACCGGTTTTATTGTTTATTGCTAATTTAATTTTTGCTCTATCATCATTTAGAAAATGAACATCTCTCGATAGTTTTATAAAATTTTCACCAAAATCACCATTTTTCTCACACATTCTTTTATTATCTTCAATATCCCAAAGTTTTGCATTTATTGCCTTTAATTCTTCATAAAGTTTTTTTAATTCACCTTTTAAAGCTATGTTTTCATCTAATTGTTTTGTTAAAACTATATATTCATCATTTATATATTTGAGCTTCTCAAGATCCTTAATGTTTTCTTTTTTGATTTCTAAAATTGAAATTTTATCTAAAAGTTCACCTACAGATACTTCAACTAAAATTTTATTCATAAATAAACTTAGTGTGTTAAGTTGTTAAAAATATGTCTAATATTCTTATAATTAAACATGGATCTTTAGGTGATATAGCCCAAGCGAGTGGTGCAATTCAAGATATTTCTGATTTTCATAAAGATGATAAAGTCTATTTATTAACATCAAAGCCTTACATTGATCTTTTCAAAAAAAATCCATGTTTAGAGGACATAATTTTGGATAAGAGATTATCAAGATTTAATCTGATTTATTTATTCAATCTCATGCGTAAATTAAAAAAATATAAATTTTTAAAAGTTTTTGATTTACAAAATTCTTCTCGTTCAAATTTCTATAAGAGAATATTGTTCCCAAATGCTAGTAATCTTGTTTGGTCGTCTTCTGAAACCACGTTGCCAAAAGATAAATCCAAGGATGAATTTGATAAAAATCCTGTTTTAGACAGATTTAAACATCAATTAGAAACATCTGGAGTTAATACTAAATACACTATGTCTCCTGATTTTAAGTGGGCTTGTTCCAATATTGAAAATATAAAAAAAAAATTTGATTTAAATAAATATATAATTTTATTTCCTTTTTGCTCTCCGCATTTACAGATTAAAAAATGGCCTAACTATAATAAACTTATAGATTTAATTAAGAATAAATTTAAAGATGAATATAAGATTGTAGTAGCTCCAGGTTTTGATGAAATTAATATGACAAAAGAAATTAATGCGATTTCAATTTTAAAAGAAAATAGATCTTTAGATATTTCTGAGCTTGCTACATTAATAAAAGACAGTTCTTTCGTTGTAGCAAATGACACAGGACCAGCACATATGGCAGCACATTTGAATACTAAAGGCTTAGCGTTATTTGGTTCTCATACTACTGCTTACAAAGTGAGTATAGAGAGAGAAAATTTTAAAGCAATTCAAGTAACAGATTTAAATAAATTATCCCCTGAAAAAGTTTTTGAATATTTTATTAAATCATTAAATTAATGGAAATAAATTTCCTTTTTTTTATAAGTGTTGTTCCTGCAATAATTTTGTACGGTATTGCAAAGTCTGGTCTAGGAGGTTCAATATCATTAATATCAGTCCCATTGATGACAATTGTAATGCCATTACAGCAGGCATTAGCAATAATTCTACCTATTTTAATTTTTTCAGACATGATTGCTGTTTACAGATTTAGAAGAGAATTTAATTTAGGCATACTCAAGATAATTGTCCCATTTGCTGCACTTGGAATTGTAATTGGCTCTCTTACATTCAATCATTTTTCAGAGGATCTACTTAAATTAATAGTTGGAATAATGGGATTTTTATTTGCTGGACACTATTTTTTGTTTAAAAAAGAAAAGACAGTTCCAGCTAAGCAAAATTTTTTAAAGGGTGCAATTTGCTCATCTATTGCCGGATTTTCTAGTTTTTGTGTTCATGCAGGTGGAACTCCCACAAGTCTTTATTTGCTCCCATTAAGATTAAAGAAAGAAATTTATGTAGGAACGAGAATTATCTTTTTTAGTTGTGTTAACTTAATAAAGTTACCTTTGTATATTTACCTATCAATGATGAATTTTGATACTTTATATCAATCTGTCTCTCTTTTCCCTTTGGCTCTAATTGGAATATTTATTGGATATCAATTACTTAAAATTATCGAGGAAAAATTGTTTTATAATATCATCTATGGTTTAATTCTTATAAGTAGTACAAAATTAATATTTGATTTTATTTAATCTTTGTCTTTTTAATCGAGTAGTTACCAAATTTTTTAAGCAAAAAAGGTAAAAAGGCTACAATTATCAATATCCTTAAAAAATGATGATAACTTACAAAAATCGGGTCAATATTGTAAGCAACGCTAATAACAACCATTTCATGAATTCCACCTGGTGCAAAACTTAAAAAAGTTGGAATAAAATCAAATCCCAAGTACTGAAGAAAGTATGCCGTAACCATAGCAACAACAATTAATATTGAGCACACAATTATTCCATGAAAAACATAAAAAAATAATTCATTAAGTTTTAACCCATTTAGTCTACTTCCAAGAGCTGTACCTAAAAAAATAAATGCTATATTTATCACTGTGTCTGGAAACCTAGAATTAATTATCTCAAAAGTATAAAATAATCCCGACAAAGCCATAGCTCCAACTAGTATAGGTGAAGGGATATTAAATTTTTTGAGTAAAATAGAGAATAAATAACAAATAATTATTAGAAAAAATATTTCTAAAAAATATCTGAAATCATAAATATTTTCATAATTATATCCCGCGATATCAGAAAAACCTAACTTACTAATAAATAATATAGGTACAAAACTTACAATAAATATAACTCTTGTAGCTTGAGGAATTAAAACTTGTTTATGATTTTCTTTTTTCCCATATTCTAAAAGTGCTGCAGCTATTGGAACAAATGCTCCAGGTAAAGCAGCGAGTGTTGCAATAAACTTATCAAATTTACAAACTTTAATAAAATAATACCCTGCTAAAATAGTACTAACTACTGTACAAACAACCATTGCGATAGATGAGAATATCCATAAGTGAATTTTATATAATAAAGACACATTCAACGTTCCACCTAAAATAATACCAACCATCAAAAAAACTGGATTAAGTAATTTTGTTGAGAATTCAATTTTAAAATTAGTGAAAGCAACACACAGATTTAAACCTAAAGCACCTAGTAACCAAGGCAAAGGAAGACCAATTAAAGTCCCAATATAACCTCCAATTACGCCTATGATTAAAGCTTTATAACTAATCTTCAGCTCATTTAATAATTGTTTAAATGGAATCACGTTTAACATGTAAGCAATAAATCCTCATTGACACTGAATTTTAATTTATGTTTAATAAAGTATTATAATTATAATAGGAGAAAAAATAATGAAACTAATTAAATCAATAATTTCAGTTTTATTCTCAGCAATACTTGTACTTTCAGCAACAACAACTAGTTCAATAGCAATTGATAAATTGCATTTTGTAATTGGCGGTGGTGCTGGTGGTGGTTGGGATGGAACTGCTAGAGGTACTGGAGAAGCTTTGACAAAAGCTGGAATGTTAAAAAGTGCATCATTTGAAAATATGTCAGGTGGTGGTGGTGGAAAAGCATTAGCTTATATGATTAATAATAAGCCTGCTAATACAGTCTTAGTTCAATCAACACCATTAGTTTTAAGATCAATTACAAGACACAAAGGTTATGTAAGTGGAAGTGGAACTTTATCTTATAAAGATGTAGTCCCAATAGCTGGTGTTATTGGAGATTACGGTGCAATAGCAGTTGCTAAAAATTCACCTTATAAAAATTTCAAAGATGTAGTTGATGCGTACAAAAAAGATGCAAGCTCTATTAAAATGGCTGGTGGATCAGTAAGAGGAAGTATGGACCATTTAATTGGTGCTTTAGCTTTCCAAGCTGCTGGTGCTAATCCAAATGATGTTGCTTATATTCCTTATGATGCTGGTGGAAAAGCTTTAGCTGGACTGTTATCTGGTGAAACACAAATTATCTCTACTGGTTTAGGTGAGCTGATGGGTGCTAGAGACCAAGTAAGAATTATTGGTATTACAGCTCCTTCAAGAGTTTCTGATGCTCCAGATGCACCAACCTTAAAAGAACAGGGTTATGATGTACAATTTGTTAACTGGAGAGGTTTCTTTGGACCTCCGGGAATGAGCAATGCAGATAAATCTAAAATTGCTAAAATGTTAGGCGATGTACAAAAGACTTCTGAATGGGAAACTGTTAGAGCAAGAAATGCATGGGTTAATATTTACAATCCAGAGGGTAAGTTTGTCTCTTTCTTAGAAAAACAAACTGAAGAAATGACGGCTCTTATGAAGAAATTAGGAGTTATATAATCTTAACGATTATTAATAATTAGAGCAGTGAATATAAATACTACAAAAGTTATATCACTGCTCTTTTTTACATTTTCCGCATTTTATTTATATACAGCTTATCAAATTCAAGTTTTTGCATTCGATGAAAATGCACCGTTTAATGCAAGAACATTCCCAATTTATTTAGGTTATGCAGGCCTTTTTTTTTCAGGGTTAAAAATAATTTTACCTGATCCTAATACAATAAAAGTTCAGCATAAAACTCTAGAGTATAAAAAAACAGCAATACTAGTTGTTATTGCAATAATTTATGGAGCTACAATTTTAAAAGTTGGTTATTTTTTAACTACATCATTATTTTTGTTATCATCATATTATTTTTTAGGAGAGAGAAGATGGGTCTTAATGTTTTTACTTTCTTTTCCTTTTGTAGCTGCATTTATGTATTTGCTTCACGGAGTTCTTGATATTTATTTGAGAGATCCATTCTTACAATCTATTGGAGTTATGGGATGATTGAAGGGATTCTAATTGGTTTAAAAACAGCCCTAACTCTTCAAAATATTTTAATGGTAATGGCTGGATGTTTTTTTGGAACAATAATTGGAATGTTGCCAGGACTTGGTCCAATGACAGCAATTGCATTAATGATACCCATTACTTATGGCTTTGATCCAGCAACTGGTTTAATTTTAATGGCAGGCGTTTACTATGGTGCAGTATTTGGAGGGTCTACATCATCAATACTTTTAAACGCACCTGGTGTCCCAGGGACTGTTGCAACATCATTTGATGGTTACCCAATGGCTCAACAAGGTAAAGCTGGAAAAGCTTTAGCAATTGCTGCTTGGAGTTCATTTGCTGGTGGTACGTTGTCAGCTATATATTTATTATTTATGGCCCCAAGTTTATCTAAAGTAAGCTTATCTTTTAGATCTCCTGATTATTTCGCATTAATGATTTTAGGTTTGACTGCAATTGCAGCTTTTTCGTCAAAAGGTCAATTTTTAAAAGCAATGATGATGGTAGTACTTGGTTTAATGTTAGCGTCAGTTGGTCAAGATAGTTTATCTGATATTACAAGATTTACATTTAACAATATGAATTTAACAGATGGAATTAGCTTTGTTCTTGTTGTTATGGCAACTTTTGCGATGAGTGAGGCTTTAACCATAATATTGAAAAGAAATGACCCCACAAGCGCCGCTAAGCAAGTGTCATTAACAGAGCTTGGCTCAATTAAAATTAATAAGGAAGAAAGAACTAAAATGTACAAGACAATTCCTAGATCATCGGTAATTGGTTTTTTAATCGGAGTTTTACCAGGGGCAGGGGCAACTATTGCTTCCTTTTTAGCTTACGGAATGGAAAGAAATATTGTTAACGATGAAGAAAAAGAAAAATTTGGTAAGGGAAGTGTTAATGGTTTATCAGCTCCAGAAACAGCGAATAATGCAGCTTGTTCAGGATCATTTGTACCTATGCTTACTTTAGGTATACCAGGCAGTGGAACAACTGCAGTTATGTTGGGGGCTTTATTAGGTTTTGGAGTTCAGCCTGGTCCAAGACTTTATATGACTAATCCAGAAATATTTTGGTCAATTATAATGTCAATGTACATTGGGATGGTAATATTATTAATATTAAATCTTCCTCTTATTCCATATATAGCAAGAATTCTTGCAGTTCCAAAAAATTATTTAATACCATTAATTCTATTTTTTTCTATTACTGGAATTTATGTAATGTCATTTAACAATTTTGATATTTATTTAATGATAGGAATTGCAGTTGTTGCAACTTTTATGCGGCTTTATGATTTTCCAATGCCACCATTAATACTCGCGTTTGTTCTTGGTGGTTTAATGGAGGAGAATTTAAGAAGATCTTTATTGTTAAGTAATGGATCTTGGGAATTCTTATGGGACAGAACTCTTACTGCATGTATTTTATTAACCACAATATTAATTGTAGTTTGGCATATATATAAAACTATGTTTAAAAAGACTAAGGGCTAAGTAATATAAATTTTATCTGACAAACCGTAACAAAGTATAGCCATCATTATTAGAAACACTGTAGGTGCTATAATCCCTTCATTTGTAACTTTTTCATTTAGACCAGTTTTATCAATCTTAAGCGAGTAGAAATTTGTTCCTAAAACGCATGCATGTATAATAAATATTAAATTAAAAAATGCCCAAGTACCTTCAACTCCATTTGGTCTAACAAACATTATATAAATAGCCATTATTACCCAACCAAGCATTAGCGCTCCAACAAACCTAACCATTACAGCTGCACTATGATCTATACCAAACTTATCCATAAATTTTTTGGTTCCAACAATTGTTTGAAAACAATATCCGGCTATCGCTATAAAATGTGCAAGAAATACAATTAAGTAGAAAATGTTATTAAATTTAGCAATCATATAATTATTTTATAAGATTCTCTTATATTTTTCAATTGCCTTATCCCACAAGAAGTTTTTAGCATTAATTTTTGCTTCTTTGCCGTATTCTAAATATTTATTGTTTTTAAAAAGATTATCTATGCTTGAATATATATCATCCAATTTATTTCCATCACATATCAAGCCAGTTTTTTCGTGGATTATTGCATCTGATGCTCCTCCATCTTTACCACCGATTGAGGGTATGCCATATTGTGCAGCCTCGACATAAGCAATACCAAAACCTTCAACTGACTTTTTATAAATTATTGAAGGCATTACAAAAATATCTGACTTAGAAATAAGAGCATTTTTTAAATCTGAAGGAATATTTTTTAAGAAAGTTACTTGTTCTTCTAATTTAAGTTCAATTACTAATTTTTTTAATTTTTCCTCTTCCTCACCGTATCCGATACATGTATAGACAATTTCTGGATAAATTTCTTTTAGATTTCTAACAGCCATAATTACTTTTTCATGATTTTTTCTTTTATCGAATCTAGAAACTGTAATTATTCTATATTTTTTGCCTTTAAGTATTTCCTCTGCCTCATTCAAATATTTCTCAGGAACCTCACTGACTTGGTCAATTCCAGGGTTAATTATAATAATTTTTTTTTCTTCAACACCCAAGTCTATTGCTAAATTTTTTGTATAGTTAGAATTTGCTACAATATGATCAACATTATTTAGAACAGATAATACTTTTTTATTTAAACTTGAACCTTTTGGGTGATTAATCTCTTTTGAATGAATTAAGCATATTTTTTTTTTATTTGTTTTTATAAGCTCTAAACTTTTCCAATGATCAGCGATTATACATTGTACCTTATTATTTTGCTCAAGATAATCATTAATCATATATGATTTTCTATATTTTCTAATAAGCTTCATTCCACTGACTCTTTCTATTGAAAATGAAACTGATTTATCAAACTCTTCATGATTTTCATGATAGTCAGCAAAAACTTTTATCAAATTAAGTTTTGAAAGAGACCTTGCTAATCCCCACATAAGATTTTGCATACCTCCTAATTCAGGAGGAAAAGTTCTAGTAATTACTAAATACATTTATTATTAAAACCATTTAATACTACAGCCCATACTAGGAAATTGTTCTTTTGGACCATTGTTTGATTTTGCAATCATTTTCATTGCATTTTTAAGTTCACTATCTCCACTTTCTATTGGTTTCAAATTTTTTAACTCTCTTATTCTTCCTCTATATTGAAGTTCAAGATCTTTATTGTATCCAAAAAAATCTGGAGTGCAGACCGCACCATAAGTTTTTGCTACTTCTTGAGTTTCATCTATTACATATGGAAAATTAAAATTATGATTTTTTGAAAATTTAATCATGTTATCAAATGAGTCTTCTTCATATCTTTTGGGGTCATTTGACATTATTGCTATAGATTTAATTCCATCAATTTCTAATTCTTTACAGTCCTCAACAACATTTTTAATCACTGCCAAAACATAAGGACAGTGATTACAGATAAACATTATTAGTGTTCCATTTTCACCTTTTGCGTCGTTTAGTGAAATTATTTTGTTATCTATTGATTTAAGTTCAAAGTTGTCAGCTTTTTTACCGAAGTCACATATTGGTGTTTTAGTTAATGCCATGTTAAAAGACTATATAATTTATGTTTTACGATTTAAAAGATAAAAAACCAAAAAACCTTGGCGAAAATTGGGTGGCGCCTAATGCTGTTATAATAGGCGACGTAACATTAGAGAAAAATTCAAGTGTATGGTTTAATGCAACATTAAGAGGAGATATTGAAAATATTTATTTAGGTGAAGGATCAAATGTTCAAGATGGAAGTGTTTTGCATACAGACCCAGGTTATCCATTAAAAATCGGAAAGAATGTAACTATTGGTCATTTGGTTATGCTTCATGGTTGTACAATTGATGACAACTCTTTAATTGGAATAGGGGCTGTTGTACTTAATAAAGCCAAAATAGGAAAGAATTGTATTATTGGTGCAAAATCATTAATTACAGAGAATAAGGAAATTCCTGATAACTCGTTAGTAATGGGTTCACCTGGAAAAATTATTCGTCAGTTAACTGATGATGAAATTGAAGCAGTAAAACAAAATGCAATTAGATACCAAGAAAACTGGAAAAAATATTCAAAGTCTGTATTTTAAAGAAATGAAAAAAATAATTATATTTTTTATATTATTTTTATTTTCATCCTTCTCTTTTGCCTCAGATGAAAAACCTGGAAGATATTTTCAAGATCAACCAGATGTTACTGATGATCCTCAAGTTCATTTTATTTATCTCTTAAACAAAGATAG
This sequence comes from uncultured Pelagibacteraceae bacterium, assembly GCA_902569245.1. Lineage (GTDB taxonomy): Bacteria > Pseudomonadota > Alphaproteobacteria > Pelagibacterales > Pelagibacteraceae > Pelagibacter. The sequence continues at coordinate 43,926 of CACFTO010000002.1, forward strand.
TGAGGACAGAGAATGGGATATAAATGGAAAAATGGAGAAAGAGTTATTAGAGGCAAATGAAAAAATGTTTGAAATGACAAAAGGTAAACAAAAATTTAGGTATGATATGAGGGAAGATGGCAAAATGGATATTTCTTTCGTTAGATTGGATAAACAATATAAAGGAAACTATGGGATGAATTACCCTGACGCTTATTTAACAAAATTAGGATTTAACAGTCCGAATAAATTGTATTTTGCATGGGTAGATGTAGGGCATAGAGATGGTGGACAAGGGAGCGTACATCATGGATATATTTTTTTAAAAAGTAAATATAACACAAACAAAAATAAAAGAATTTTAATTACCTTACATGAATTAATGCATGTAAATGGATTTGCTTGGCCATGTACAAAAGGAGCTAAAAAATCACACAAGTTTGGGACAATAATTGGTGGACCTGATGGGGGAGACAAGTATAATTTGGGTTCATCATTGTATAATCATAAAGATCCTACTTGTCCTGATTTTAAAGATTCTGTCTTTTTAGACCCGACTTCTAGTACACCATTTAATCCTGTTTACTTAAAATGTGCAATGGCTGCAGAGGTCGGTAGAGGTATTTCTCCTGATAGTAATTATGAATGGAGAGATAGATATTCACATAAAAAACTAAAAAAAATTAAAAAGAAAAGAACTTGGTGCACTTATAATAGATACAAAAATTTCAATAACTTTTAGAAAAGAAAATCATTAATCGAGTAAATAATTAATCCTAAAATAATTACAAAAAATATTATAAAAGCTAATTGTTCACTAACTTTCTTAGTAACTCTAGTTTCACCCTTTTTAAATTTTCTGATTTGGAAAATACCAAATCTCATTACAGCTAAGCCACCTAATACAAGTGCAATAGCAAAAATAAATCCACTTAGCATTTTTATGGAACTAGCCAGTTTTGTTTATTATTTGAAATATCAAATCTTGCTCTTCTATGGCCTTTTGCTGCAAGATAAAGCCACTCAATACTTTCAATAGAACATTGAATTACAGTAAAGTTTTTATAACCTTCTTCGCTTTGTTCCATTGTAAAACCTGATTTTTCAATATCTTCACTTAAACCTGAGCTTGGTTCATCCGTTTCTGTTCCTGGTCCATTATTTACTAAATAACATTTTCGACTCACGTGGGCAGTTTTTGACCATGATTGTTTAGTTATTTCATTATTATGATTGACTACACACTTAACTTTAACCCTAAGCTGAATCTTTTCCTCCTTATCATAAAATATAAGTGCTGCACTGTTGTTTTTTTTTAACTTTGGAATTTTATCAGATCTAATATCACTATGAAATTGAATTAGATTATTTGATTGATCTGATTTTCTAAGAACTACAATCCTTCCATCAAAGTCTGATTGATCTCCACAAACAAAAACTGGAATTCGAAAAGGTGATGATCTATTGGTAACTGCATCATCAAGCATTGACCAAATTTTTTTCTTTATTTCAGAAAAGTCCTCATAGTATGGGACAGTATTTGACATAGGATTATTTCTTTTTTTTAAGTCTAGCAATCAGACTAGAGCTATCCCAACGGTTACCACCCATTTTTTGAACATCCGCATAATATTCATCAACTATTTCAGTGATAGGAACTGGTGAACCATTTCTCTTTGCTTCCTCGATTACAATTTTTAGATCTTTTCTCATCCAATCTACAGCAAAACCATAGTCAAATTTATCTTCAACCATTGTTTTATATCTGTTTTCCATCTGCCAAGATTGAGCAGCTCCTTTAGAAATTGTCTCCATTACTTTATCAATATCTAAACCAGCATTTATTCCAAAATTAATAGCTTCTGATAAACCTTGAACAACTCCTGCAATACACATTTGGTTCATCATTTTGGTTAGTTGACCGCTTCCAGATGGACCAATTAATTTTACTTTTTTACTATAGCAATCAATTACTGGTTCTGCTTTTTTGAATGCTTCCTCATCACCTCCTACCATCACAGTTAATATTCCACCTTCTGCTCCTGATTGCCCTCCAGAAATTGGGGCATCTAAAAATGCAAATCCTTTTTCTTTAGCATTTTTATAAAGTTCTCTGGATACTTCTGCTGATACTGTTGAATTATCTACATAGATCGAACCTTCTTTAACACTATGATATAAACCATTTTCACCTAAAGTTACTTGTTTCAAATCTTCATCGTTACCTACACAAGTAAAAATAAAATCAGCACCTTCCGCAGCTTCTTTTGGTGTTGAAGCCATTTTACCTTTATATTCATTAATCCATTTTTCTGCTTTAGCAGTTGTTCTATTAAAAACAGTTACATTGTGCCCAGCTTTTGATATATAACCAGCCATCGGATAACCCATTACCCCGAGACCTATGAAAGCAACATTACAAGTCATAATTTATTTATATGTTTAAAAGTTTAAGTTTAAAAGTAATTATTTTTGGTTTTATTTTTACATTTTTTTCGTGTTTTGGACAGAGTTTTTTTATAGGACTGTTTAATTCTAGTATAAGAGAAACACTTTCTATAACACATGGACAATTTGGCACGATTTATGCATCTGCAACTCTATTTAGTAGTTTGCTTCTTATTTGGATTGGAAAAAAAATTGATGATGTAAATGTGATAAAGTTTGCAATCTTTGTTACGATGCTTTTATCTTTTTCCTCTTTTTTCTTTTCCAAAACATCATCAGTAGCTTTTTTATTTGTTGCAATTTTTTTAATGAGATTCTCTGGGCAAGGATTAATGTCTCACACAGCTTCAACTACTATATCAAGATATTTTACAAAATCTAGAGGTAAAGCCTTAAGCATTATTTGGTTTGGTTTATCCTCTGCAGAGTTCATAATGCCTGTATTAATTGTTTATCTTTTAACTCTAATTGTTTGGCAGGATTTATGGGTAATCTTTTCTTTAATAGTTTTAATTTGCCTACCGTTGGCATCTTATATTTTAGTTAAAGATGTCAAATTAGATACCAGAGAGAGCACTCAAAATGAAAAATTAAAAGAGGACAATATTAAAAACTGGAAAAGAATAGAGGTTCTTGGAGATTATAGATTTTACATTGTCTCATTAAATATGTTGGCAATGCCCTGGATTGCTACAGGAGTATTTGTGTATCAATCATTCGTCACTAATTCAAAAGGGTGGGGTGAATATACAATTGCACAATCTTTTATGTCTTACTCAATTTTTTCTGTAATTACTTTAATTGTTGCTGGATATTTAATTGATAAGTTTACAAGTAGAAAATTACTTATCTATATGAATATTCCATTATTCTTAGGAACTTTAGTGATCATATATTTTGATGCTCCACAAACTGCTTTTTTATTTCTTGGATTGGTAGGAATATCAAACGGTTTAGCAAACTTATTAGGATCATCAACATGGGCAGAAATTTACGGTGTAAAATATATTGGATCTATTAAAGCTTTGACTACTGCTTTGATGGTATTTGCAACAGCTTTTGGTACAGCATTGTTTGGCTTTTTTATAGATGCTGGATTTTCAATTGAAAAAATCGCATTTATTGCAGCAATTGCTATAGCATGCTCTATAGCCTTACTTTTCACTATACGAAAAAAATTAAATCCAGTTTATCTCTAATACTGCTTGATTTTTTTATAATCGAGGTGTATCAAACCGTCCATGGCAAGAGTAACAGTTGAAGATTGTATAGATAAAGTTGATAGTCCTTACGAATTAGTATTAGTTGCAAAAGAAAGAGCAACACAGCTTAATTCAGGATTAGAACCAACATTAGATAGAGATAACGATAAAAACACTGTAATAGCATTAAGAGAAATAGCTGAGGAGACAATCAAAGTTCCTGATTTAACAGATGCTGCAGTTTACAAGTTAAGAAAACATGTTGAGCAAATTGATGATACTTCAGAGGACGAAGATGATATTGGCGATGATTTTGAAAATCTTTACAAAGGTGAAATTTCAAAAAGTGGTGTTCCAATACTTCCATCTAAGAGAGCTAGAAAAATTCCAGAAAAAATTCAAGTATCAAAAGATGATTTAGCAGAATTGCAAAATACTACTGAGCAGCCTAGTTCTGATCCTGTTGAAGAAGCACAAGAAGAAGAAGTTGATATTTCTTTAGACGAAATGAAAGATCAAGAAGAAACAGTTTCAGACGAAACAGAAAACCAGGAATAAATTAACTAAATTCCTTTAGTATTTTTTCCCTGTGCTCGTCTAAATCAGGAATATTACCCCTAGTATTTTCATCTTTATAGGTGGACATTTTGATTGGGTTTCCTGCAGATTTAAATTCACCAATAATTTTATGGTATGATTTTACAATCATATTTCTCTCTTGAATTTGAGGATTTTCTACAGCTTGCTTTATGTTAAAAATTGGCCCACATGGAATTTTAAATGCTTCCATTTCTTTTACCCATTCATCTGTGGATTTTGTAATTAATCGTTTTTCAAAAATTTCTTTTAATTGATCCATGTTTTCACATCGTAATGAATTTGAATTAAATCTTTCATCATTTGAGGTCTCAGGAATTTTTAACACGTCACAAAGTTTTGCAAAAAGTTTATCATTTCCTGCAGCAATAATTATGTAACTATCTTTTGTTTTGAATGCTTCAAAAGGAGCAATAGATGGATGTCGTGAACCCATTGGCCCTGGAATTTCATTTTTGGAAAGATATCTTGCAATTGCATTTTCTAAAATTGCAATCTGACAATCTAACATGGAGACATCTATAAATGCACCCCTTCCAGTTTTTTGCCTATCGTACAAAGCTGCATTAATTCCAATAGCAGTAAATAGACCTGCAGTAATATCACCAATAGATGTTCCAACTCTGGTAGGTTCTGAATTGGGATGACCTGTAACACTCATCAAGCCCCCCATGCCTTGAACCACCATGTCATAAGCAGGAAGTTCTTTTAAGGGACCTGTTTGACCAAAACCTGAAGCCGATGCGTATATTAATTTTGGATATTTTTTATTTACATCTTTCCAGCCAAAACCCCACTTTTCCAATGTACCAGGTTTAAAGTTTTCTACTAAAATATCTGCTTTAGATAAAATTTTGTCAAAAATTTTTTTGTCCTCATCATTCTTTAAATTCAAAGCTATACTTTCTTTACCTCTATTTAATGACATAAAGTATGCAGAATAATCTTTAACAAAAGGTCCAAACTTTCTCGAGTCGTCACCTATTTCTGGAGCTTCAATTTTTATAACTCTCGCACCTAAATCTGAGAGTATCATCGTACAATAAGGTCCTACTAAAACCCTTGTTAAATCAACAACTAGTAAATTTTTTAATGGTCCATCCATAATTAAATATATGACATTTCCTTATATTGACTCTTACTAATAAGTTCAATTTAATATGTTTATTAAATTAATTTAAAGAGGGGAAAAACATGTTTAAAAAAATAAGTTTTTATTTCACAACATTATTTTTAGCTTTCTCATTAATTGGATCAGCTTATGCTGTTACATTAAAAGCAAGTCATCAGTGGCCTGGTACTCCAAGAGCTGATGGTTCTTTTGATCCAAGACATGAAATGGTTCAAATAATTGCAGATGAAGTTAAAAAAGCAGGTGTTGATTTAGATATCAGAATTTATCCTGCAAAATCACTTTATAAACCAAAAGAGCAATGGAAACCAATGACAACTGGTCAGTTAGATATTTCTGCATTTCCATTAGCATATGCATCTAAATTTCATCCTGAATTTGATGCAACATTAATGCCAGGAACAGTTAAAAATCACGATCATGCCTTAAGATTCAATAAAGGCCCTATGATGACAGAGATCAAGAGAATTATTAATGATGCTGGCGTAGTTGTATTATCTGATGCTTGGCTTGGTGGGGGATTTGCATCAAAATCTAAATGCATAAAAAATCCATCAGATGCAAAAGGACAGGTAATGAGGGCAGCTGGTAAAGCATTTAACCAAATGTTAGAAGCAGCAGGAGCGGGTATTCAAAGTATGCCTTCATCTGAAATTTATACTGGATTACAAACAGGAGTATTAACTGGTGCAAATACTAGTTCAGGAAGTTTTGTAAGTTACAAAATTTATGAACAAGTATCTTGTGCAACACCTCCAGGAAAATTTGGATTATGGTTTATGTATGAGCCAATTTTAATGTCAAAGATGAGTTTTGATAAATTAAATTCAAAACAACAAAATGCCTTGATGGAAGCAGGTAAAGTTGCTGAGAAATATATGACTGCGCAAGTCGAAAATTTAGATAAAAAATTTGAAGACGCATATAAAGCAGCAGGAGTAAAGTTAGTATATATGGATGCAAACGACCATGCGGCTTGGGTTGAGATTGCAAAACAATCTTCTCATAAAGCATTTGCTGAAAAAGTTCCAGGTGGCGATAAGCTGATGGAAATGGCTTTGGCAGTTAAATAAAAAAATATATAAAGAACCCCTATTTGAAAATTAAATAGGGGTTTTTTTTATGAAAGAAAAATATTTAAAATTTTGTAATTTTTCATCAAAGGCTTGTGGTGCCTTTGCTGTTCTTGCCTTAATCTTATCAATTTTGGTAATTGTTGAGCTTGTCTTTGAAAGGTATTTTTTTCAAAGAGCAATCACTTGGCAAACAGAGTTAGTCACAATGCTTTTGGTTGCTTCAACTTTCATTGGAAGTGCTTATGTTTTAAGTGAAAAAGCACATGTCAGCATGGAATGGATTTATGATTTTTTATCAAAAAAAAATATTCTAAGGCTTAAAATATTTACATCATTAATAAGTTTATTATTTTTCTTAATTTTATTCTATTTTGGATTTTTAATGGTCGAGGAAGCTTTTACCAAAAATTATTCGACAGGAACAGTATGGGATCCACCTTTATGGATACCTTATTCTTCAATGATGATTGGAGCAGCTTTAATGATACTTCAGTATATTGCTGAAATTATTAAACTTTTTGACGAACCAGGTACCAATTAATGGATCCTTTATTAATAGCAGTAATAGTTGCGGTATTTACTTTAATAGTTTTATTTTCGGGAATACCAATCGCGTTTGGTCTAAGTTTTGTCTCGATAGCACTTTTAGTAGCATTTGAAGGCTTTCAAATGTTAGATGTATTTGCAGAAACTTTTTATGCAGGATTAAATTCATTTGTTCTGCTTTCAATACCAATGTTTATTTTAATGGGAATGGCAGTAGCAAATTCTCCAGCAGGAAAAGATTTATATACTGGATTAGATAGATGGCTTTGGAGAGTTCCAGGTGGACTAGTAATATCTAATATTGGTGCTTGTTCGGTTTTTGCTGCCCTGAGTGGATCAAGTCCAGCAACTTGTGCAGCAATCGGAACTATGGGAATACCTGAAATGAGAAAAAGAGGTTACTCAGATCAAATAGCAACCGGTACGATAGCTGCGGGAGGTACTCTAGGAGTTTTAATTCCTCCAAGTATTGTTTTAATTGTATATGGAATTGCAACTGGAACATCAATAGGAAGATTATTTTTATGTGGATTAATACCTGGCTTCATGTTGGCTGGTATGTTTGCAATATGGGCTCTTATACATAGTTACTTTATTGATAAAGACTCAGCTAGAGCTTTAAAAAATAGAACACCACCTACCTTTAAAGAAAAAATTGAAGTGTTGCCAAGAATTCTTCCATTTCTAGCAATCATAGCTGGTGTCTTATATGTATTGTATGGAGGGGTTGCTACCCCATCAGAAGCTTCAGGTGTTGGAGCATTTTTAGTGTTTGTATTAATCGCTGTTGTTTACAAAATTTATCAACCAAAAAAAATATGGAATATTGTTAAAGTTTCTATGAAAGAAAGTGTGATGATAATGTTTATTATCGCAGCATCTTATCTTTTTGCATTTACCTTATCACAACTTTATGTAACTCAATCCTTAGCTCAGAGCATGGTCGAATTAAGCTCTAACAAATGGGTCGTATTTATTTTAATTAATATTTTTTTACTTATAGCTGGTTTCTTTTTACCACCAGTTGCTGTTATAGTAATGACTTCTGCAATATTGTTACCAGTTATAACTACTTTAGGATTTGATCCTTATTGGTTTGCAATTGTATTTACGATAAATATGGAAATTGGTCTTATCACTCCACCAGTAGGATTAAATCTTTATATAATAAAAGGAATTACTCCAGATGTGAGTTTGTCTGAAATATTAAAAGGCTCTATACCTTTTATGATAATTATGGCTTTGGCTATATTAATTTTGTGTATTTTTCCTGAAATTGTTACTTGGCTACCTGATAAAATAATGGGCAAAAGTTTAGGTTTTTAATATATAAAAAACATCATGTTAAATATAAAAAGATTATTTGAGACCATAGCTGATGCTGGACAAAAGATTTTAGAAAAAAAATCTTTTCAAAGTATCACGAAAAAAAGAGATCTTTTAGATCTTTGTGACGACCTATTATCCACCAAAGGTGCAGCTTTTGGAATTACACTCGCAAGAGATATATTATTTAGATATCAAAATTTATCTACTGAAGAAAAAAATAAATTTTTAATTGACGTTAATGAAAAATATAAACCAGATCCATTAAAAATTGATGAAGCTATTAAGAAATACAGTGATAACCAAGATGATTACTCAATTCTAAATTTATCAAAGGTAACCTCTGGTATAAGAAAAGAACTATTCGTTAGATTAAACATGGCTCCTAATGGGACTTCAGAGATTGTGTCTTTAAGAGAAGATTTATTAAAATTAATGAAAGATAAACCAGAATTAAAAAGTTTAGACTATGATTTAATTGATATATTTAAAAATTGGTTCAACCCAGGATTTTTAAAACTGAGAAAAATAACTTGGGATACTAAAGCTGCAATTTTAGAAAAATTATTGAAATACGAAAAAGTTCATTCAATGAGAGACATGAATGAATTAAAAAGAAGACTAGGAAAAGATAGAAGGTTTTTTGCTTATTTTCATCCTGCTTTAGAAGATGAGCCTATTATATTTGTTGAAATAGCTTTGACCAAAGGATTAAGTCAATCGATACAAGAGTTAACAAGACCTTCAGATGAAAAAATAAAAAACTATGATACAGCAACTTTCTATTCAATAAGTAACTGTCAAGATGGATTATCAAGAGTAACTTTAGGAAATTTTTTAATTAAAAGAGTTGTTTATGAACTTCAAGAAGAACTCCCAGATGTTAAATATTTTGGAACCTTGTCACCAATGGTTGGTTTTGCTGATTGGTTTAAAAAAATGGAAAGTAACCAAGCTGCTGGAATACTAGGAGAGGCAAATAAAAAAAGTTTAGATTTTTTAAAATCCTCTGATTTAAAAATAGGGGACAAAAGAATTGCTGATAATAAAGCTTTGATTTGTAAGCTAGCTGTAAATTATTTAGTAAAACAGAAAAATGATTTTGGTTTTCCAATAAATGATGTTTGTAGATTTCATTTAAAAAATGGAGCAGATATTGATGATATAGCAGTAAATGCAAATGTTTCAGAGGTAGGCTTTAAACGATCTTTTGGTGTAATGGTTAATTATCGATACGAATTAGCAAAAATTGAAAAAAATCACCAAGAGTATGTAAACGAAAAGAAAGTTAATATATCCAACAAAGTTAAAAAACATGTCTAAGATTAATAGATTGGTATCGGTTGCTCCTATGATGGATTGCACTGATAGGCACGAAAGATATTTTTTAAGATTGATAAGTAAACATGTGCTTCTTTACACAGAAATGGTGGTTTCCGAAGCAATTGATAGAGGGGATAAAGATAAATTATTATCGTTTGATCTAAGAGAAAAACCAGTTGCTTTACAATTAGGTGGCTCTAAGCCAAAATTATTAGCAAATGCTGCCAAAATTGGTGAAGATTATGGTTATGATGAAATTAATTTAAACTTAGGCTGTCCAAGTAAAAAAGTCCAAAAAAATAGATTTGGCGCATGTTTAATTAAGGAACCAAATTTAGTGGCTGATTGTTTATCAGAAATGATTAATTCAACATCTTTACCAGTTACGGTTAAGACTAGAATTGGTTATGATGACGTAGATGACTACGAGCATTTTTATAATTTCATAAAAACTTTGAAGGAGACGGGGGTTAAAACTTTTATAATTCATGCAAGAAAAGCCATGCTAGGTAAATTTACGCCTAAGCAAAATCTTAATATACCTCCTTTAAAATATGATTATGTGTATAAACTCAAGAAAGATTTCAAAGACCTTGAAATAATTATAAATGGTGGAGTCACTTCAGTGGAGGAAGTAAAAGATCATTTAGATAAAGTGGATGGCGCAATGATTGGAAGATCAGTTTATCATTCTCCTTACCTTTTAGCTGATATTGAAAAAGAGATATTCAACAATCATGATATTAAAGAACGTGAAGAAGTTGTTGAGGAGTTAATAGACTATGTTAAAACCCAAGTACAAATAGGTACAAGAGTAAATCAAGTTATGAGACATACTCTAGGTTTATTTCATGGACAAACAGGTTCAAGTCACTGGAAAAGATATTTGAGTGAAAATATGTGTGTAAGAGATGCGGATGTAAAAAAAATTGATCATATTATGGATAAAGTTAGACTTTCTCCAAAATTACATTCGGCAGGTCGAATTGATTAATACTATTCTTTCTAATCAGTATTATCTTTTAATTTTATTAATGATAGTTACTGCATTTCCAGTTGGATTTTTTGCAGGTTATTTTGGGATAGGTGGAGGTCTTATATCTGTACCTGTACTTTTTTTTATTTTTGAGACAGCAAATGTTGATAAATCTTATTTGATGCATCTCTCAGTAGGAACCGCTTTTTCTATTACAATTTTTACTGCCTTTGTTTCAGTTATGACTCATAGAAGACACAAAGCTGTAGATACAAATATTTTAAAAACCTATGGTCTATTTGTTATCTTTGGAGTTTTACTTGGTACGTACATGGCAGCATTGTTAAATACAAAATCTTTAGTTTTATTTTTTGCTGTAGTTGTATATTTTTTTGGTGGATATTTATTACTAGTAAAACATGAGCTTAAGAAAAATAAAAAATTTAAGTTTCTACCTAGAGCAACTTTTGGTTTCATTTCAGGTTTTATATCTGCACCTATGGGCATTACAGGCGCTATGATGAATGTTCCAATCCTAAGATATTTTGGATATCCTATAAGTAGAGCAATTGGAAGTTCAGCTGCAATTGGATTTGTAATAGCATTTATTGGTTCAATTGGTTTTTTGACATCTGGTTTTTTGCTAAATGCAAATCTTCCTCTAAGTATTGGTTTTGTAAATATTCCTGCCTTTTTGATATTTATTCCAATTACATCTTTTATGGCTAGAGTTGGAGCTAATATGGTTCACACCACAGATAAAAATAAAACTCAAAGAATGTTTGGGGTATTTTTATATGTAATAGGGACTTTATTTTTGATTAGGTTTTTAGATCTTTAATTATATCTTTTGATCGTATTCACCTATTTTACCAGTTTTTTGAAGCAAATCGTCAATAAAATCGAAGATTTTTTTCTTTCTTTCATCAGATGTTGGACTTTCAGTAACGACAACTAAAGAAGGTTTATTTGATGAGGCTCTTATTAAACCCCAAGAACCATCTTTAAATGAAAATCTAATACCATTTACAGTAAGAATGTCACCAATTTCTTGGCCATCAATTTGAACATTATTTGATTTTAAATTCTCAATTTGTTTAATTATTTCATCAACAACTTGATATTTTTCATTGTCTTCACAAAATGGAGCCATGGTAGGTGATTGATAGGTATTAGGCAATTCACTTATGATCTCACTCATTTTTTTATGATTATTATCTAGTAAATGACAAACTTGTATCGCTGAATTTATACCATCATCATATCCGAAACCTAGTGGTTGGTTAAAAAAGAAATGACCACTTTTTTCAAAACCAGCTAGTGCTTTTTCATTATTTACTTTTCTCTTAATGTGAGAATGACCAGTTTTCCAATACAATGTTTCACAGGAATTATTTTTCAAAACTTCATCTGTTGAATACAATCCAGTTGATTTAACATCTACAACAAATTTTGATCCTTTGTGGTTTGAAGATAAGTTCCTTGCAATCAATAATCCAATTTTATCTGAAAAAATTTCATTACCATCGTTATCTATTACGCCTACACGGTCACCATCACCGTCAAATCCAAATCCGATATCAGCATTATTATCTTTTACTGATTTACTTATTGCATGTAACATTTCAAGATCTTCAGGATTAGGATTATACTTTGGAAAAGTATAGTCCAAATTGCAATCTAGCTCTATCACATCACATCCTATTCCTCTTAAAATATCCGGTGCAAATATTCCTGCTGTTCCATTGCCACAGGCAACTACAGCTTTAATTTTTTTCTTAATTTTGTTTTTATTTATAAGATCATCTTTATAAACACTTTGAAAATCAATAATTTCTTTTTCATTTCCTTGACCTTCAATAAATTTATTATTTAAGGTTATATCTTTTAATTCTCTCATCTCTTCAGGTGCATGAGTTAATCCTTTCTTGATTCCCATCTTTACACCTGTCCAACCATTTTCATTATGACTTGCTGTTACCATTGCAACAGCATCACTTTCTAAATTGAATTGTGCAAAATAAACCATCGGCGATAACGCTAATCCTACATCTTCAACATAACAACCTGTTGATATAAGTCCTGTTTTCAAAGCTAGTTTTATTTCTTCACTATAAGATCTGTAATCATGACCAACTATGATTCTTGGATTATTTTTATTTGTATGATTAATAATCTGTGTTCCTAAACCTTTTCCCAAATTTGTCACACCTTCTAAATTGATATTATCAGGGTACAACCATCGCGCGTCGTACTCTCTAAAGCCAAAAGGATCAATTTTTATTGAATTATTCATGTTAATATTTTTATATTTTGTTTATTTTTTTATTGATAATTTTTTTCTTAAGTTCTATAAATGTTCTATTGATTTGTTGGTCATATAGTATATTTACCAAACCATCATACAACATCTAGTTGTTTTACTTAATTAAGTATAGTACAAAAAAGGAGCTAAATGAACAAGATTTTATCACAAGCTATTAGGAAAGCTGTCTCTGATTATACACCAAATGTGAATCAAGATCCTAAAGATAAAAGATTAGATTTATTTTCTCTCAATAGCGAAACAGAACTATTTCAAAATTCAAAAGGCATAACAATTAAAATTGATAGAAGCAGAGATGATAATTTAACTGACTTTGGAAAAGCTACTCTTAAAGATAGATATTTGGGTGCTAACGAATCTTTTCAAGATTTGTTTGCTAGAGTTGCAAGTCATTATGCTGATGACAACTTACACGCTCAAAGATTATATAATTACATTAGTAATCTTTGGTTCATGCCAGCAACACCAGTTTTATCAAATGGAGGAACTACAAGAGGATTGCCAATATCTTGTTTTCTAAATGAAGCTAGCGATAGTCTTAACGGCATTCTGGATCTATGGAGTGAGAACGTTTGGCTTGCAGCACGTGGTGGAGGAATTGGAAGCTACTGGGGAAACCTTAGATCAATAGGAGAGAAAATTGGAAGAGTTGGTAAAACATCAGGCATAATTCCATTCATTAAAGTGATGGACTCTTTGACTATGGCAATTAGCCAAGGCTCATTAAGAAGAGGTTCTGCTGCTTGTTATATTCCAATAGATCATCCAGAAATTGAAGAATTCATTGAAATGCGAAGACCAACAGGTGGAGATCCAAATAGAAAATCATTAAATTTACATCATGGTGTCTTAGTTTCAGACGCGTTTATGAGAGCTGTTGAATTGGACGAGCAATGGGGACTGAAAAGTCCAAAAGATGGAGCTGTTCAAGAAACCGTATCTGCAAGAAATTTATGGATAAGATTATTGACTGCAAGAATTGAGACAGGCGAACCATACATTGTTTTCATTGATACTGTTAACAGACAAATTCCCCAACACCATAAACTTGCTGGTCTTAACGTTAAAACCTCAAATCTTTGTAGTGAGATTACACTTCCAACAGGAATTGATAAAGATGGAAGAGACAGAACTGCTGTATGCTGTTTATCATCCTTAAATGTAGAGAAGTACGATGAGTGGAAAGATGATGAAAATTTTATACAAGATGTCATGAGGTTCCTAGACAACGTTATGACTGATTTTATAGAAAATGCACCTGAGCAATTTAGTGATGCCACATATTCAGCAATGAGAGAACGAAGTGTTGGATTGGGTGTGATGGGACTTCATTCTTATTATCAAAAGAAAATGATCCCAATCGAATCTGTTATGAGTAAAGCTTGGAACAAAAAGATCTTTGAACATATTCATAAAAATGTCGATAAAGCATCTAAGGATTTGGCAGCGGAAAGAGGACCATGTCCAGATGCTGCAGATTACGGAATTATGGAGAGGTTTTCTAACAAAACTGCAATAGCACCTACAGCTTCTATCTCAATAATTTGTGGTGGGACGTCTCCGGGCGTTGAACCAATCGCAGCCAATAGTTTTACACATAAAACATTGTCCGGTTCATTTAATGTTCGAAATAAATATTTAAGACAACTATTAGAAAAACACGGAAAAGATACTGATGAAGTTTGGTCAAGTATTACAACTAATCAGGGATCTGTTTCACATTTAGAATTTTTAACACAAGATGAAAAAGATGTTTTCAAAACAGCTTTTGAGTTAGATCAAAGATGGCTTGTAGATTTAAGTGCAGACAGAACTCCACATATCTCACAAGCGCAATCTATTAACTTATTTTTACCTGCAGATGTACATAAAAAAGATTTGCACCAAATCCATTTCCAAGCCTGGAAGAAAGGATTGAAGAGTCTTTATTATTGCAGGTCTAAATCAATACAACGTGCTGAAAATGTTAATGATGCAAATTCAACTGACATTGCAGCAAACGTTTATAAATCAAAAGACGAAAGTAATAACCAACAAGATTATGAGGAGTGTTTATCATGTCAGTAGCAGAAAAAATTAATAAAGAAATAATTGAACCAAAAAAAATGGGTTTATTAGTTGAGAACCCAGTTTACAAACCTTTTAGATATCCATGGTGTTATGATGCATGGTTAACACAACAAAGAATTCATTGGTTGCCTGAAGAAGTTCCATTAGGAGATGATGTAAGAGATTGGCAAAAAAATTTATCTCAACCTGAGAAAAATTTATTAACTCAGATTTTTAGATTTTTTACACAAGCAGATGTTGAGGTTAACAACTGTTACTTAAGACATTACACAACTGTATTTAAACCAACTGAAGTTTTAATGATGATGACTGCGTTTGCTTCAATGGAAACTGTTCATGTTGCAGCTTATTCACATCTTTTAGATACAATTGGAATGCCTGAGTCTGAATATTCAGCGTTCATGAAGTATAAAGAAATGAAAGATAAATACGATTACATGCAAAACTTCAATGTAAATTCAAAAGAAGATATTGCAAAAACTGTTGCTGTATTTAGTGCATTTACAGAAGGTCTACAATTATTTGCAAGCTTTGCAATCTTACTTAATTTTCCAAGACACAATAAAATGAAGGGAATGGGCCAAATTGTAACTTGGTCAGTAAGAGATGAAACACTTCATTGCAACTCGATGATTAGAATCTTTAAAGAATTTATTAAAGAAAACCCTGAAATATGGACACCAAAACTTAAAAAAGAACTCTATGAAGCTTGTAGAACAATTGTAGAGCATGAAGATTCATTTATTGATCTTGCATTTGAAATGGGACCGATGGAGGGATTAACTGCTAAAGAAGTTAAAGAATATATAAGATTTATTGCAAATAGAAGATTGGATCAATTAGGTTTAGAGCCAATTTATGATGTTCAGAAAAATCCACTAACATGGCTTGATACTATGTTGAATGCAGTAGAACATATGAACTTTTTTGAAGGTAGAGCAACAGAATATTCTAAGGCATCTACAAGAGGATCTTGGACAGAAGCTTTTAGTTGATATCTAAAAATGGTATATTTAATTAGTCAATAAATAATGTTGCAATAAGAATAAGAGATATTACTAATTCCATAAAATAATCTTTTTATCTTTGATTTAATTGAAGAACTTTACGGTGCTTGCTACCTCTATAACTGGCCAAAGGTCTAATTAATTTATTTGCAGCATGTTGTTCTATTATATGAGCTGACCAGCCAGTAATTCTTGAAATAACAAAAATTGGAGTAAAAAAATCTGTATCAAAACCCATTAAATGGTAAGTTGGTCCAGTAGGGTAGTCTACATTTGGATGGATATTTTTTCTATCTATCATTACCTTTTCAACTATGTCGTAAATTCTCTCAAATTTTTTATCTTTCTTAATTTTAGCAACTTTAGCAAAATATTCTCTCATAGTTGGAACTCTAGAATCTCCACTTTTATAAACTCTATGTCCAAATCCCATAACAACATCTTTATTATTTAAAGCTTTATTTATCCATTTAAGTGCATTCTCAGGTTTTTTTATTTTATTCATCATATGCATAACTTCTTCGTTAGCACCTCCATGAAGAGGACCTTTTAAACTTGCTATTGCACCAGTAATTGCACCATGAATATCAGACAAACTACTTGTTATGGTTCTTGCTGTAAATGTTGAAACATTAAAACTATGTTCTGCATATAAAATTAACGAAACATCAAAAGCTTTAACTATATCTTTGTTTGGCACTTTGCCGAAACACATATGGAAAAAATTTTCAGAAAATGAAAGGTTCTTTTTTGGTGGAATAATTTTCTTTCCTTTTCTAGCTCTATAAAAAGCAGCTAAAGCAACTGGTGTCTTTGCAAAAATTCTCATTACCTTTCTCATATTAGCCTTTGGTGAATTATCTTTTGTTTCTTTATCCTCTAGACCCATGATACTCACTGCTGTTCTTGCTACATCCATTGGATGTGCTTTCTTTGGAAATTTTTTTATATCATCTAATAATGTTTTTGATAATTTTCTTTCTTTTCTCTCTTCTTTTTCAAATTTTTTTAATTGTTTTTTACTTGGAAGTTCACCATTTAAAATAAGATAAGCTACTTCCTCAAATTTACACTTTGCGCACAAATCTTGAGCAGCATAACCCCTATAAGTCAAAGAATTAATCTCTGGCATTACCTTAGAAACTTCTGTTTCGTCAACAACTATTCCCAGTAAACCTTTTTTGATTTCGTCACTCATTATTCGTGTCCATCAGTATTAAAATTATAAATTTTTTCGTCTAAAGCATTATATTTTTCGTATTCAACTAAATCATATAACCTTTTCCGCGTTTGCATTTTATCAATAATATTGTTTTGATGTCCATCAGCAAAAATGGCACGTAAACCATCCTCCACATTTTTCATTGCTAATCTTTGGGTGGAGACTGGATAAATAACAATATTATATCCCAAGTTCTCAAGTTGTTTGTAATTGAGTAATTTTGATTTTCCAAACTCTGTCATATTGGCTAAAAGATAACATCCAAGGGATTTTCTAACTAATTCAAATTCTTTTTCATCTTTCAAAGCTTCAGGAAATATAACCTCAGCACCAGCATCTACGTATGCTTTACATCTATCAATCATGCTGTCTATTCCCTCTACATTTTTTGCATCTGATCTAGCTATGATTTTAAAATTATTATCTTTTCTAGAACTTACACATTCCTTTATTTTAGAAACCATCTTTTCTTTAGAAATAAGCTCTTTGTTATCTAGATGACCACATCTTTTTTGTTCTATCTGATCCTCTAAATGAACAGCAGCTACACCAAATTCTTCAAATGTCTCAATTGTTTCTTTGCATGATTTAAATCCAGTATCAATATCAACTATTGTTGGAAGATTTGTTACTCTAGAAATTAAATAAGATCTAGTGCTAACATCTTGAAGGGTTGTTAAACCAATATCTGGAAAGCCTAAATCATTAGCCATTACACCACCAGATACATAGACCGCATCATAACCGATTTCCTCTATTAACTTAGCTGTTAAAGGATTGTATGCACCAGGTACTCTTAAAATTTTATTGGATTTAAGTTTGGTATCTAGATCAATTCTTTTCTGGGTTAAATCTTTTTCAACAAAATGCATTTAAAAAATCCCTTTTTTATT
Source organism: uncultured Pelagibacteraceae bacterium (assembly GCA_902569245.1). Classification (GTDB taxonomy): domain Bacteria; phylum Pseudomonadota; class Alphaproteobacteria; order Pelagibacterales; family Pelagibacteraceae; genus Pelagibacter. The sequence goes on from CACFTO010000002.1 coordinate 62,049, forward strand.
ATTTTTCTTTAAATATTTTTTGCTAACTTCGATATTTAATTTATTTAGACTTCCTTTTTTTAATTTTTTTAAATTTTGTACAGTTTTTAAAAATCTATCACTTTCTTTTTTAGATAATATTTTATTAGTTAAAGTTAAAAATTTCTTAATATAATCTTTTCTTTGAAAAGGTCTCGCTCCGTATGGATGTGCATCAGCTCTCTCTAATTCTTCAGATATTTTTTTTCCGTTATTTAAAGTAACGACAACTTTTGCTCCAAATGATTTCTTTTTTGGATCTGGATGATGATATTTTTTAGTCCATTTTTTATCTTCATGTGTTGTTATAGATTTCCATATTTTTATAGTACTTTTTCTATTGGCTCTTGATTTTGTATATGATCTTACATGATGCCAGTCCGCATCCTCTAAGGCAACTGCGAATATATACATTATCGAATGGTCTAAAGTTTCTCTAGATGCATTAGGGTCCATCTTTTGTGGATCATTTGCACCAGTTCCTATGACGTAATGTGTATGGTGGCTGGTATAGATATCTATTTTTTTTATATTTTTTAAATCTGAAATTCTTTTATTTAATTTTTTACCTATATCTATTAATGCCTGGGCTTGATATTCTGCTGAATATTCTTTTGTGTATGTTTCTAGGATAGCTTTTTTTGGCTCATTTTTTTTTGGTAATGGCACATTATATCTTGCACTTTTTCCATCTAATATTCTTGCAATTACACTGTCTTCTCCCTCATAAATAGGACTTGGTGCACCTTCACCCCTCATAGCCCTATCAACTGCTTCAATTGCTAATTTACCTGCATGTGCCGGTGCGTAAGCTTTCCAGCTTGAAATTTCACCTTTTCTAGATTGTCTAGTAGAAATAGTTACATGAAAAGCCTGTTGAACTGCTTGATAGATAGTTTCTGTTTTTAATTTTAACATTGAACAAATTCCAGCGGCAACACTTGGTCCTAAATGTGCAATGTGATCTATTTTATGCTTATGTAGACAAATTCCTTTAACTAAATTTACCTGAACTTCATATGCAGTTATAATTCCTCTTAAAAGGTCTAGTCCACTTTTTTTTAGCTTTTGACCAACGGCTAAAATCGGTGGAATATTATCACCTGGGTGACTATAATCTGCAGCTAAAAAAGTATCGTGAAAATCTAATTCTCTTACTGCTGTTCCATTCGCCCATGCAGCCCATTCTGCATCAAATTTAATTTTAGAATTAATCCCAAATAATGTTGACCCACCATTTCTTAAATGTGCTTTAGCCATTTCACGTGCTGATATAACTGGATTTCTGTTTAATGAAGCTATTGCAACAGAGGCATTGTCAATAATTCTATTAATTGACATTTCTATTGCGTCATTATTTAATTTAGCATTATCAGATGCTATTTTTGCTATTTTCCACGCTAATTGCTTTTTCTTTGGTAGAGCAATTTTTGATGGATAAACTTTTACTTTATGTAATATCAAAATGTTTCCTTTTTTTAATTAATATACGGCAACACTAATTTTTCCAAATTAATAAAATCTTTAATAAGATAATTGTGATAAATTTCACCAGGACTTCGATCAGTATAACCACCTTCAACTAATATAAATGGCATATTCGCAGCTTTTGCAGACTCTGCATCTGTTTCGCTATCACCTACCATAATCGTTTTTTTAACATCCCCTTGTAAAATTTCTAGTACACTTGTCAAATGTCTTGGATCAGGTTTGCAGTATTCAAATGTATTATAACCAGCAACATATTCAAAATAATCATAAATTTTTATTTGCTTAAGAAGATCAACAGCCAAATGTTCTGTTTTGTTAGTGCATACAGCCATAGAAATATTATTTTTTTTGCACCAAACTAGGAATTCCTTTACTCCTTTGATCAACTTACTTTCATTCGCAATATTTTTTCCATAATAATCTATAAATTCTTTTACCATTTGAGATTTAATTTCTTTATCATCAATTTTTTTTAACTCTTTTTTTGCCTGATTCCACATTGATCGACCGATCATGGACTCAGCACCTTTTCCAACTAAATTTCTAATTTCATCAGTTGACCTAGTCTCATAACCAAATTTTTTCATAACATGATTATGAGCATTCATTAAATCAGGAGCTGTATCAATTAAAGTTCCATCTAAATCAAAGAGAATTGTAAATTTTTGTGTCATTTAAAAGTATTATTAAGAAATATATTGTGAATTAATTAAACTAATACCCAAATATATAAAAATATCAAATGAAACCAAAAAAATTAACAAATATTCAAATAAAGTTAAGAAACAAATTTTTAAAAAAAGGTGTCAATATGATTGCACCTGAGACCGTTTTTTTTTCTAAAGATACTAGAATTGGTAAAAATGTAACTATTGAACCTTATGTAGTTATTGCTGAAAAAGTAACAGTAGGAAATAATGCAAGAATTTTATCTTTCTCTCATCTAGAGGGAGTGAAAATTGAAAATAATGTCCACATAGGTCCATATGCAAGAATAAGACCAGGAACAATTCTTAAATCAGGATCTAAAGTTGGAAATTTTGTTGAGGTAAAAAAAAGTATTATTGGTAAAGAAACTAAATTAAATCACCTTTCATACATTGGTGACGCATATTTAGGTAAAAAAGTCAACATCGGCGCTGGAACTATTACTTGCAATTATGATGGAGTGAAAAAAAATAAAACAATAATAGATGATGGCGTATTTGTTGGCTCAAATTCGTCCTTAGTTGCCCCAATTAAACTAGAAAAAAAAAGTATGATTGGTGCAGGATCAGTTATTACCAAAAAGGTTTCAAAAAATTCATTAGCATTAACAAGAGCTGATCAAATTGAAGTAAAAAATTATAAAAAGAAAAAATAAATGTGTGGAATAATTGGAATAATCAGTACTCAAGAAGTTTCTAGTAGAATAGTAAATTCTTTAAAAAAACTAGAATATAGAGGATATGACTCTGCAGGAATTGCAACTTTAGTTGATGGAAATATAAATGAGGTAAAGTGTGAGGGAAGGGTTGATGTTTTAGAAAGAGATATATCAAAATTTAATCTTAAAGGAGATATTGGTATCGGCCATGTTAGATGGGCAACTCACGGTAAACCAAGTAAAATTAATGCTCACCCACATTCATCAGAACAGGTTTCAGTAGTACATAATGGTATTATAGAAAATTCAACTATTCTAAAAAAACTTTTAGAAAAAAAGGGTTATGTCTTTAAATCACAAACGGATACTGAAGTAATTGCACATTTGGTTACAGACTATCTAAAAAAAAATTCACTAAAAAACACAATAATTAAAGTCTTAAAAAAACTTCATGGAAGTTTTGCTTTAGGTATTATTTTTAAAGATCAAAATGATTTAATGGTTGGTGCAAAAAGAGGCTCTCCACTTGCAGTTGGCTATGGTCCAAATGAAAATTATATTGGTTCTGACTCTTATGCTTTAAAATCAATGACAAATAAAATTTCATATTTAGAGGATGGAGAGTTTTGTATTGTAAAAAAAGATCAAATAGAATTCTTTGATAATGTTGGATCCCATATAAATAAAAAAGTTTTGAATTTATCTAAAAATGAAATTGATTATGATAAAGGTGATTATAAATATTTTATGGAAAAAGAAATAGATGAACAACCATCAACCATTAGTGATTGTATAAATGAGTATATTGATAAATATAATAACCAAGTAAATATTTTAAATTTTCCTTGGAAAACAAGCTCTATTAAATCTGTAATGCTCATAGGTTGTGGAACAGCTTTTCACTCATGTTTAATTGCAAAGTATTGGATGGAACAAAGTACTAATTTGGACGTAAGTGTTGATATAGCTTCAGAATTTAGGTACCGAAAAGTTAGATTTAAAAAAGATTGTCTTTATATTTTTGTTTCTCAATCAGGTGAAACAGCTGATACTTACGCAGCTTTAGATTTATGCAAAAAAAATAAAGTAAAAACTTGTGCTGTTGTGAATGTTGTTGAGAGCTCGATAGCAAGAAATGCTGATTTAGTTTTGCCAATTCATTGTGGTCAAGAAATAGGAGTGGCATCCACAAAGGCATTTATGGGTCAAATGTTAGTTTTATATATCCTATCTTTAAAAATTTCTTTTGATCAAAAGTCTATTACTAGAGAAGAATATAAACATAAGGTTGAAAATTTACTAAGTTTATCTAATTCTGCAAAAAAAACTCTTAAAGTAGACCAAAAGATTTTAAATATTGCTAAAGTATTTGCAGAGGCAAAAGGATCAATGTTTTTGGGTAGAGGCTATTCATTTCCTATTGCATTAGAGGGAGCATTAAAGCTTAAAGAGTTGGCTTATGTTCATGCTGAGGGATATCCAGCTGGAGAAATGAAACATGGGCCTTTAGCATTAATAGAGGAAGGTATGCCTGTTGTTGTCTTAGCACCAAGAGATGAACATTATAAAAAAACAATCTCTAATATGCAGGAGGTTATTGCAAGAGGTGCTAAAGTTTTATTAATTACAAATAAAAACAAAGATGAAGTAATATCAGAGAATATCTGGGAAAAGATAGAGGTTGATCAATTAGATGAGGATTTAATTCCTTTTCTAATTACAATACCTTTACAAAAACTAGCCTTTTACTCAGCTTTAAAAAAAGGATATGACATTGATAAACCAAGAAATTTGGCAAAATCAGTTACAGTAGAATAAATTGTATAATTTTTTATCACAGATTTTACATCCAATTATTGTGTTCTCAAATTTAATTACAATTCTATTCGTTATTTTTTTTATAATGCATAAGGTATTTAATAAAAAAATATTTAAGTTTCTATACATGATAATTATTTCAATATTTTTAATTTTTTGTTTTATACCAATTGGTTATTATGCTTTAAATTATTTAGAAAAAGATTTTGTTAATCAGAAAAATTTTCAAAATATAGATAATATTATTATTTTATCGGGCTCTGAAAACACATCGCTTACTTTTATAACAAAAAAAATAAATCTAAATAATGGGTCTGAAAGATTAATAGAGGCAGTTAGATTAGCTAATAACTTTAAAAATTCAAAAATAATATTTCTTGGAGGTTCAGGCAACAATAACAATGATCTTAATGAAAGTGATGTGGCAAAAAAATTTTTTGAAAGTATTAATTTTGATATGAAAAAAATAAATTTTTTACCAACTTCCAAAAATACTATTGGTAATCTTAAAGATCTTCAAAATATAGTTTCTGATAGTCAGAAAAATTTACTTATAACTTCAGGATTTCATATGAAAAGAACACTTGTGATATCAAAAAAACTTGGAATTAATTTAATTCCATATCCTGTTGATCACAGATCAATATTGTTAGAAGATAATAAAATTACTAATGTTTACAAAGATTTTGATATTGCCAAAAATATAAGCATGTTTAATATTTTTTTTAGAGAAATATTGGGAATATTGGCTGTAAAAATTTTTGTGTAGTTTATATTTTTGACAGAGTTATTTTTCAATTAACAATTATAAATCAATAAAAAGACAATTATTACTTGAATTTTTGACATTAAAAAAAATAACTTTTTTTTTTTAAAAACAAATATATATACAAGTTCAGATTGAATTATGAAAAAATGGAAAGTAAATAGTTGGAAAAATTATCCGGTGAAACATATACCCGAATATAAGGATAAGGAGGAATTAGATTTAGTTTTAAATAAATTGAAAAATTTCCCTCCTTTAGTATTTGCAGGAGAAACAAGACATCTTAAAGATCAACTAGCTAATGTTGTAGATGGAAGAGCATTTTTGTTACAAGGTGGAGATTGCGCTGAGAGCTTTGCGGAATTTCACCCCGATAATATCAGAGATTATTTTAAATTAATGTTGCAAATGTCTTTGGTACTTACTTATTCGGCTTCTTTGCCAGTTGTAAAACTTGGAAGAATTGCTGGACAATTTTCTAAACCAAGAAGTGCTCCAACAGAAAAAATTGGTGATATTGAACTACCTAGTTATTTAGGTGATAATATTAATTCCATAGAATTTACAGAAAAAGGAAGAGCTTATGACCCAAAGAGGCTATTTAGAGCTTATTCACAATCAGCCTCAACTTTAAATTTATTGAGAGCATTTTCAAATGGTGGTTTTGCTGATTTAAAAAACGTTCATATGTGGAATTTAGGTTACATAAAATCAGCAACACAGGCAAAAAAATTTAAAGAATTAGAGGACAAAATTGCTGATGCTCTCGCTTTCATGGAAGCATGCGGTATCACATCAGATTTTAATAGAAGATTATATACTGTTAATTTCTGGACATCACATGAAGCGTTACATTTACCTTTTGAAGAAGCTATGACTAGAATAGACTCAACAACAGGCGAATATCACGATACATCGGCTCACTTTGTTTGGATAGGTGATAGAACTAGACAAATAGATGGAGGGCATGTTGAATTTTGTAAAGGAATTGAAAATCCAATTGGAATAAAGTGTGGACCAACTTCAAAACCTGAAGAAATTGCTAAAATTTGTGAATTGATAAATCCTAAAAATGAAAAAGGAAAAATCACATTAATTTCGAGATTTGGTCATGACCAGGTAGAAAAATATTTGCCTAAACTAATCAGAGGAATAAAAAAGGAAGGTGTTAATGTTATATGGTCATGTGATCCAATGCATGGAAATACCATTAAATCTTCAACCGGATTCAAAACAAGACCATTTAACAACGTTTTAAATGAAGTGAAAAATGTTTTTGGAGTTCATCAAAGCGAAGGATCATATGCTGGTGGTCTTCATATCGAAATGACTGGTCAAAATGTAACAGAATGTACTGGAGGAGCACAAAAAATTTCAGATACAGATTTATCTAGTAGATATCACACCCAATGTGATCCGAGATTAAATGCAAATCAAGCCTTAGAATTAGCTTTTTTAATTTCTGATGAAATTAAAAAAAATACAAATTACGCCAAAACATCAATTAAAGAAGCTTCTTAAGTCTTTAATTTCATTGAAATTAAGAGATCATCATGAAATTTTTTTAAACTATTATATTTATTAAAAGTGATTATATCTAAAATATGAGCCATAAACTCAAAATAGCATTAGCCCAGTTAAGCCCATTAGTAGGAGATGTAGATAAAAATATCACAAAGTTAATTGAAATTAGATCTAAACTAGATGAGGATATTGACATATTAGTAGCCCCAGAGCTCTACGTTTCTGGCTATCCCATTGACGATTTGGTTCTCAGAGAGGATTTTTTAAAATCTGTAGAACAAGGAATAGAAAATTTAGTTTCAATATCAAAAGATAATAAATCATCAGTTATCTTAGGAGCTCCAAGAAAATTCAATAATTCAATAAGAAATTCAGTTTTTGTAATTGAAAATGGTAAAATTTTGACGATTAAAGATAAGTATGAGTTGCCTAATACTGGAGTATTTGATGAACAAAGAATATTTAGTCAAGGCGAACTTGAGGATTGTGTAAAAATTAAAAATGTAAATATTGGTTTGCCTATCTGTGAGGATATATGGGAAAAGCGAGTTGTGGAAAATTTATCAAGCAAAGGTGCTGAAATAATTATTTCAATAAATGCATCACCTTATACTACAGAAAAAAAAAAAGAGAGAGACTTTGTTGCTACTAAAAGAGTTAATGAAACAAACCTACCATTAATTTATTTAAATAGGACAGGTGGACAAGATGAACTAATTTTTGATGGTTCATCATTTGGATTAAACCCTGATGGTAATAAATTTTTTTCATTTTTAGAGTTTGAGGAACAAATTTCTATCATAGAATTAAATAAAGAAAATAAAATGTGGAAAGGCAAAGGAAAAATTGAAAGTAAATTTTCTAAAGAGGAGAGTTTATATAAAGCATTAGTAATTGGCTTAAGAGATTATGTTAACAACAATAATTTTAAAGGAGTATTATTAGGCTTGTCTGGAGGTATAGACTCTGCATTAGTGGCCGCTGTTGCAACAGATGCATTTGGAGCCAGTTCTGTCCAAGCAATTATGTTGCCTAGTCCATATACTGGAGATGAAAGTCTAAATGATGCAAAAAAAGCAGCAAGTCTTTTAAATATAAATTATTCAAATTTAAAAATAAGTGAAGCTATGAAAATTGTTGAAGAAATTTTAGGAGAATTTAATGACTCAAATTTTACCAAAGGCATTACAGAAGAAAATATTCAGTCCAGGTTAAGAGGACTTTTATTAATGGCTTTATCAAATAGATATGGATACATGGTTCTCGCCACAGGAAATAAATCAGAATATGCAGTAGGATATTCAACCTTATATGGAGATATGTGTGGTGGATATGCACCCATTAAAGATGTTTGGAAAACAGATGTATTTAAACTTTGCGAATGGAGAAATAAAAATTTTTCTAATTTATTTAAAGGTCCTAAGGGTCAAGTAATACCAGATAATATTATAAAAAAACCACCTACAGCAGAATTAAGAAACGATCAGAAGGATACAGATAGTCTTCCCGAATATGATATTTTGGATGAAATACTTAAAGGGTTAGTAGAACAAGAAATCTCTGTAGAGAAAATAATCTCAAAAGGATTTGATAGAGAAATAGTAGAAAAAACCGCAAAATTACTTGCTCGGTCAGAATACAAAAGATTTCAATCTGCACCAGGGCCAAAAGTTACCCCAAAAGCATTTGGGCGTGACAGAAGATTTCCATTAACTAGTGGATTTAGAAATTGGAGCTAAATGGATAAAGATATTTATTTATCGAATTCTTTGAGCAACAAAAAAGAAATATTTGTACCTATTGATGACAAAAAAATTAGAATGTATGTTTGTGGTCCAACGGTATACGATGATCCACATATTGGAAATGCTAGACCTTTAGTAATATTTGATATTTTATTTAAAGTACTCAAATGCAAATATGGTAACAAAAATGTAACTTATGTCAGAAATATTACCGATATTGATGACAAAATTATAGAAGCATCAAAAGATAAAAAAATATCAATTAAAGAGCTTACAGAGGATATTACAAATAGATTTCATCAGGATTGTGATTATTTAAATTGCGATAAACCAACTTTTGAGCCAAAAGCGACAGAAAATATAACTTTAATGATAAATATGATTGAAAATTTAATTAATAAAAATGTTGCATATGAAAGCAATCAACATGTTTATTTTGAAGTTAGTCAGTTTGAAGATTATGGAAAATTATCAAATAAAAAACTTGATGAATTAATTACAGGATCAAGAGTTGAAGAAAGTGAAAATAAAAAAAAACAGGAAGATTTTGTTCTATGGAAACCATCAACAGAAGATGAGCCTGGATGGGAGTCTCCTTGGGGGAGAGGACGTCCAGGCTGGCACTTAGAATGCTCTGTTATGTCTAAAAAATACTTAGGTGATAAATTTGATATACATGGTGGTGGAAGGGACCTAATTTTTCCTCATCATGAAAATGAAATTGCTCAATCAAGATGTGCAAATGATACGGATGTATTTTCTAATTATTGGGTACATAACGGATTTATAACACTTTCAAATGAAAAGATGGCTAAATCTGTTGGTAATATCTTAAAAGTAAATGATTTTAAGAGTACTGACAATGGTCAAGTTTTAAGACTTGCATTAATAAGCACCCATTACAAACAATCATTAGATTGGAATGAAAATTTATTAAGCGAATGCTCAAAAACTATTGATAAATGGTACAATAGTTATGTTGAAATTAAAAAACCAAGATTAATCCCAGATGAAGTTCTTTTACCGTTGTATGATGATTTAAATACACCTAAATATATTGCAAACCTTCACAAACTTTTTGATAAATCTCAAAATGGGAACATAGCGGATAAAGAAATATTTGTTTCTGCATGCAATTTTATAGGTCTGTTGTTACAAAATAAAAAAGAGTGGATAAATTTTAAAGAAAAAAAATCAGATGTTGATGTCAACTACATCAAAAATAAAATTAAACAAAGAAATAAAGCTCGAGATGATAAAAATTATGAATTAGCTGATGAAATAAGAGATGATCTTTTAGAAAAAGGAGTTCAAATAGAAGATAAAGATGGTAAAACCTCGTGGAAGTTTAAATAATGTCAGACAAAATATACATTTTTGATACTACATTGAGAGATGGTGCCCAAACTCAAGGTGTAGATTTTTCTTTAGACGATAAAGAGAAAATTTCTGAAGCATTGGATAATCTAGGGGTTGATTATATTGAAGGGGGATGGCCTGGAGCAAATCCAACCGATACAGAATTTTTTAATAAAAAACACTCTTTTAGTAATTCAATATTAACTGCTTTTGGAATGACAAAGAAATCTGATCATAGTGCAGAGAATGATCCAATGATATCGTCTTTGATTAATTCTAAGGCAAATTCAATTTGCTTGTTCGGAAAATCCTGGGATTTTCATGTAGATGTTGCTCTTGGAATATCAAAAGATCAAAATTTAAAAAACATAAATGAAAGCGCTAAACACATCATAAAGTCTGGAAAAGAGTTCATATTTGATGCCGAACACTTTTTTGATGGATATAAGTCAAACAAAGAATATGCTTTAAGTTGTATTAAATCTGCATATGATGAGGGAGCACGTTGGATTGTTTTGTGTGATACTAATGGAGGAACTTTACCACACGAAATTTCAGAAATTGTTACCGAAGTTATCAAGCACGTTCCTGGAAAAAACTTAGGGATACATGCGCATAATGACACAGAAAATGCAGTTGCTAATTCTTTAATAGCTATTCAAGCTGGCGTAAGACAAGTACAAGGAACAATAAATGGACTTGGAGAAAGATGCGGAAATGCTAATTTGATGTCTGTAATCCCCTCATTATATTTAAAAAATGAGTTTTCAAAAAAATTTGAAATAAACATTAAAGATGAGAATATAAAACATTTAACTCAATGTTCTCGACTTCTAGATGAGATTTTAAATAGAAAACCAAATAAGCACTTACCATATGTTGGAGCTGCAGCATTTTCTCATAAAGGAGGCATGCATGTATCAGCAGTACAAAAAGATCCTAAAACATATGAACATATAGATCCAAAAAAAGTTGGAAATGAGAGAAATATAATAGTTTCTGATCAAGCTGGACAATCAAATATTTTATCAAGACTAGGAACTATTGGAATTGATATTAAAAAAAATGACCCAAAAATTAAGAAGCTTCTAGAGGAAGTTAAAGGTAGAGAGTTTATTGGCTATAGTTATGACGGTGCAGATGCCTCGTTTGAATTGTTAGCTAGAAGAATAGTAGGCGAAATTCCAAGATATTTAAAAATAAAAGCTTACGATGTATCCGTTAAAAAAAATTCATCTGGAGCAATTGTTTCATCAGCAAAAGCAGAGCTAGAAGTAGATGGCGAAACAATTGTGTGTGAGGGAGAAGGGAATGGTCCAGTGAATGCTTTAGATAATGCAATCAGAAATAATATACAAAAGATTTCTAAATATTCTGATTATCTTAAAGATTTAAGATTAGTCGATTATAAAGTAAGAATATTAAATACAGGAACTGAGGCCGTAACTAGAGTTTCAATTGAAAGTACAGATTCCCAAGGGAAGAACTGGTTCACAATAGGAGTGTCACCAAATATTATTGATGCTTCTTTTAAAGCATTAATAGATAGTCTTGATTATAAATTATTTAAAGATAATGCACCAGCAAGTGCTTGATGAATTATAATAATATTTCATTTATTCTTCACAAACCTCAGCTATCTGAAAATATTGGATTGTGTGCAAGAGCTATGAAAAATTTTGGTTTTAAGAATTTATCAATAATAGATCCAAAACCAATATTTCCAAATGATAAAATTATAGCTACATCTGTTGGAGCTAAAGATATAATAAAAAATACTAAAGTCTTTTCAAACTTAGAGACATCATTAAAAAAAACTGATATTCTAATTGCAACCTCAGCAAGGTTCAGAAATAAAAATATCAAGCATATTTCATTAAATGAGTTAAAAAAAATAAACTTTACAAAAAAAGTAAGTTTTTTGTTTGGTTCGGAAGCCTCTGGATTAACTAATGATGAGGTTAGTTATTCTGATTATACTTTACAAATTCCAAGTAGTAGTAAATTTAGATCATTAAACTTGTCCCATAGTTTAGTGATAGTAGCCCAAACAGTTTCAAGCTTAATTACAACAAATAAAGTTGATTTTCAAAAGTCAAAAAAAATACAAACAGCTACAAAGAAAGAAATATCGAATATGTTAAACTTTTGTCTATCAACCCTTGAAAATCAAAATTTTTTTAAACAAAAGGCTAAAAAACCTATTATGATAGAAAATTTACGAAGTATTTTTTATAAAATGGAACTTTCTAAAAAAGAAATACGCATTTTATCAAGCGTATTTGCCGGTCTTACCAAAAACCGTGATTGACAAAAATATTATGATGTCTATAAACCCCATAATCACAATATGACAAAACGTTTAAACTCAAAACATAAAGTAGATAGAAGACTTAAAGTCAATTTATGGGGTAGACCTAAAAGTCCTTTCAACACAAGAGCATATCCTCCAGGTCAACATGGACAAACAAAATCGTCTAAACCGTCAGATTATGGTATTCAACTCCAAGCTAAACAAAAACTTAAATGTTACTATGGTAACATGAATGAACGACAATTTCGTAATATGTATAAGAGAGCTATTATGAAAAAAGGTGACACCGCAGAGAATTTAATTGGTTTACTTGAGAGAAGATTAGATGCAGTGATTTATAGATCAAAATTATCAAATACAATTTTTTCATCTAGGCAATTAATTAATCACGGGCATGTAAGAGTTAATGGAAAAAAAGTTAATATTTCAAGCTACCAAGTTAAAGAAGAAGATAGTATTGAAATAAGAGACAAATCAAAGCAGCTTGCTTTAATTGATATCGCTTTAGCTAACAAAGAAAGAGACGTCCCAGAATACTTACAATTAGATGAGAAAAACAAAAAAGTGAAATTTGTAAGGATTCCTAAATTTGAAGAAGTTCCTTATCCTGTTGTAATGGAACCTAACTTGGTAATCGAGTATTATTCTAGATAATTAATTTACAATCTTGAAAATAATTTAGCTTTTCTTTTTAAATTCTATTCCGTTATCTTCTAGAAGTTTTACTAATTCTCCACTTTCATACATTTCTTTAACAATATCACATCCACCAATGAATTCATTTTTGACATATAGCTGTGGGATTGTAGGCCAGTCACTAAAAACTTTAATTCCTTCTCTAAGATTTTGATCAGCTAAAACATTTATACCTTTAAAATTCACCTCAAGCACTTTAAGAATATTTGTAACAGCCATAGAAAATCCACACTGAGGAGCGTCTGGCGTACCTTTCATAAATAAACACACTTCGTTACTTTTAATTTCATTATTAATTAATTCATTAGTTTGATCATCCATTTAGTTCTCCTTAGTTTTAACTGCTAGTGCATGCAATTCGTTGCCCATTTTTCCTTTGAGTGAATTATATACCATTTTGTGTTGTTGAATTTTACTCTTTCCTGCAAATTGCGACGAAATTACTGTGGCAGAGTAATGATTACCATCTCCTGCAAGATCTTGAATTTCTATCTTAGCATCAGGTAATGCTTCTTTTATTAAGCTTTCAATTTCTTTTAAATCCATTGCCATTAGTTGACCATATATTCCTTTAACCATTTTTTATAGCCTTCTTTGATATCTTCAATAAATATTTTTAGATCATTTTCTAATGTAATTTTATTCCCTTCCACTAAACCCAATTTATCAAAATGAATGGAGTCCTTTTTTAGCATATTTTCAACATTTTCTAAATTTTTTGGTTTAATTTCAATTATATATCTTCCTTGATCTTCACCAAAAAAATACTCAAATTTATTTACTAAGCCTTGCAAAGGAAATAATTTTACACCCTTACCACTCTTGATACCCATTTTAGATATAGCAGTTAAAATTCCTCCCAAAGACACGTCATGACAGGTTTCTATTAAATTTTTATTTTTCAAATTCAAAACACTCATTCCATTTTGTTTTTCGTTGAATAAGTTAATTTCTGGTGGAGGACCATTGAATTCAGATAATATATTTCTTGCAAATATTGACTGATCTAAATGTCCTTCAGTTTTACCTATTACAAAAAGATAGTTACCTTCATTCTTTAATTCCATTGTCATCATCTTTTTGTAATCAGTTAATAATCCCACACCTCCAATTGAAGGAGTAGGTTTAATACCTTTATCTTTTGTTTCATTATAAAAAGAGACATTTCCTGAAACTACTGGATAATTTAAATATTTAGATGCTTCTGTAATCCCTTCAACACACTCAACAAATTCACCCATATTTTTCTCTTTTTCGGGATTACCAAAATTCAGGCAATTTGTAATTGCTATTGGTTTTGCACCCACAGAAATCATGTTTCTCCAACTTTCACAAACTACTTGTTTACCCCCAGTTAATGGATGTGCATGACAATAAGTTGCCGAAGAATCTACAGATGCAGCGACAGCTTTATTTGTGCCATGAACTCTAACAACACCAGCATTCCCACCAGGTTTTTGTATAGTATCACCCATAACTGTGTGATCATACTGGTCCCAGATCCATTCTTTATCTGCAATATTTGGATCCATTAAAATTTTATTTAAGCACTCACTTAGTTTTAAAGATTTAAATTGATTCTTTGAAAAATTATTTTGTTTTGGAAGTTTTGTTTTTATCCATTTTCGATCATAAATAGGTGCATTCTCTGCTAAAAAATCAATTGGAATTTCAGCAACTTTTTCATTATTGAAAAACAATTCAATATTTTTACTATTTGTTGTCTTTCCAATTACGGCAAAGTCTAAGTTCCACTTATCAAATATTTTTTTTGCTTCATTTTCTTTTCCTTCTTCTAAAACAATAAGCATTCTTTCTTGGCTTTCTGAGAGCATTATTTCATAAGGTGTCATATTTTCCTCTCTACAAGGTACTTTTGTTAAATCTATTTCAATACCCAAATTACCTTTCGATGCCATTTCAATACTAGATGACGTTAGACCTGCAGCACCCATATCCTGAATAGAAATTATGGATTTCCCAGCCATAAGTTCAAGGCAGGCTTCGAGTAGAAGTTTTTCCGTGAAGGGGTCGCCAACTTGAACAGTTGGTTTTTTTTCCTCAATTTTATCATCAAAAATTGCTGATGCCATACTTGCACCGTGTATCCCATCCCTTCCAGTTTTGGAGCCAACATAAATTACTGGTTTGTTAATTCCGGCAGCTTTTGAATAAAATATTTTATTTTTATTAACTAAACCCAATGTCATTGCATTGACTAAAATATTACCATTATACGACTCATCAAAACATGTTTGGCCAGCTATTGTTGGTACACCAATACAATTTCCATATCCACCTATACCTTTCACAACACCTCTTAACAGATTTCTTGTTTTTTCATGGTCTGGAGAGCCAAAATGAATAGAATTTAAATTAGCAATAGGTCTGGCACCCATTGTAAATACATCTCTCATAATCCCACCAACACCTGTTGCTGCTCCTTGATAGGGCTCAATAAATGAAGGATGGTTGTGGCTTTCTATTTTAAATACAATTGCATCATCATCTTCAATATCAACAACTCCAGCATTTTCTCCTGGACCCTGAATAACCTTTTCACCTTTAGTGTGCAATTTTTTAAGATGTTTTCTGGACGATTTATAAGAACAATGTTCATTCCACATTGCTGAAAAAACACCTAATTCAGTTATATTTGGTGTTCTTTTTAAAAGATCACAAATTTTCTTGTATTCATCACTTTTTAGCCCATGCTCAATTGCTAGTTTTTCACTTACTTCAACCATTATAAACTTTCAATTAAATTTTCAAAAAATAGTGATCCGTCTTCACCTGAAAGAAACGGATCAATCATTCTTTCAGGATGAGGCATCATTCCCAAAATATTTTTATCTTTATTAAATATACCAGCTATATTTTTTAAGGCACCATTTGGATTATTTTTTTCATCATCATTTCCTGCTTGGTCGCAATATGTAACAGCAATTTGACCATTATCTTCAATCGATTTTAATTCGTCGCTTGAACAAAAGTAATTTCCTTCGTTGTGAGCAATATGAAGTTCTAAAACCTCTTTTTTAATTTTTTTAAAATATTTGTTTTCCTTATTTTTAATTTTTACGAAAACATTTTTGCAAATAAAGTTTAGGTATTTATTTTGTTGAAGTATTCCAGGTAATAGACCCGTCTCTGTTAATATTTGAAATCCGTTACAAATTCCAAGAACTAATCCCCCTGAATTTGCAAATTTGATTACAGATTTAATAATCTTTGATTTTCCAGCAATACTTCCACATCTAAGGTAATCACCATAAGAAAAACCTCCAGGCAGTATGATTAAATCACTTTTTGGGATTTCTGCATCATTATGCCAAACCATTTGATTTTCAAACCCAAATTTCTTCAAAGCCACATCCATATCTCTATCACAATTTGAACCAGGGAATATAATTACTGATGATTTCATCTAATAGTTACAAGATTTTATAATCCTCAATAACTAGGTTTGCTAAAAGCTTTTTGCACATGTCTTCTACTTGTGATTTAGCTTTCTGTTCATCATTTTCGTTTATCTCAATATCAAAATACTTTCCCTGTCTCACCTCAGAAACATTATCAAAAGTCATTCCATTTAAGGTTTGCTGTATTGCTTTACCTTGTGGATCTAGTACTCCATTTTTTAAGGTGACTATTACTTTTATTTTCATTTTTTCTTAATTTTTACAGCTTTTGGTTTAGGATAAGAAAGTGGTCTTATATTTGATTGTTCATGTAATATATTTAATCTAACAGCTACTTCTTGATAAGCTTCAATTAGATTTCCTAGATTATTTCTAAATCTATCTTTATCTAATTTTTTATCTGTTCTCATATCCCAAAGTCTGCACGTATCAGGACTTATCTCATCAGCTAACAAAACTTCTCTTTTACTCTCAGTTAAAGATCTTCCAAATTCAACTTTGAAATCAACTAATTTTATACCGACACCTCTAAACATGCCTTGAAGAAAATCATTTATTCTTCTTACTTCTTCATAAATAAAATCTAACTCAAAAACATCCATCCATTTAAAAGCTAAAATATGTTCTCTGCTTACTAAAGGGTCTCCTAATTCGTCATTCTTTAAACAATACTCTACTAACGGGTAATCAAGCACAGTTCCATCTTCTATTCCCAATCTCTTCGTTAAAGATCCTGTTGCTATATTTCTCACGATAAACTCAATTGGAATAATTTCTACTAACTTAACAAGTTGTTCTCTCATGTTAAGTCTTTTTACCAAATGATTTTTTATGCCAACATTACTTAATTGAGTAAGAATATGTTCTGAAATTCTATTGTTTAAAATTCCTTTCCCTTCAATTGTATCTTTTTTTTGATTATTAAAAGCAGTAGCATCATCTTTGAAGTGTTGAATTACTAAATTCTTATCACTGGTAGCGTAAATTATTTTTGCTTTACCTTCGTATAATTTTTTTCCTTTTTTCATTATTTAAAAACCCTATTAAAAATTAAATTAACATTCTTAAAATGTGAGGAGTAATCGAATATTTCTCTCATTTTTTTGCTTGATATTCTAGATGTAATGTTTTTGTCATTCATCGCAACATCTAAAAGATTTAGGTTATCTGCTATGCATTTCTTGGCGTGTACCTGGACCAATTTATAGGAGTTTTCTCTAGTTAAACCTGATTTAGTTAATTCTAGCATCAATTCTTGTGAGAAAATGGTGCCGTTTGTGATATTAAGGTTATCAAGCATTTTTTTTGGATAAACTATCATTTTATCTAAAACGTTAGCTAATCGAACTAAAGCAAAATCTAATGTTATATTTGCATCTGGCCCAATGTTTCTTTCTACACTAGAGTGTGAAATATCTCTTTCATGCCAAAGCGCTATATTCTCTAGTGCAGGAATAGTATAGCTTCTAACCATTCTAGCTAGTCCGGTTAAGTTTTCACTTAATATTGGGTTCTTTTTATGTGGCATTGCACTTGAACCTTTTTGTTTTTTTGAAAAAAATTCCTGCAATTCATAAACTTCAGTTCTTTGCAAATGTCTAATTTCAGTAGAAACTCTCTCAATTGATCCTGCAATAATTCCTAAAACTGAAAAATAGTATGCATGTCTATCTCTTGGAATAACTTGTGTAGATACTGGCTCAGCTTTTAATCCTAGTTTTTTAGCAACATGTTTTTCTACATTAGGATTAATGTTTGCAAATGTGCCAACAGCACCAGAAATTGCACACGTTGATATTTCATCTATAGCACTAATTAATCTTTTTCTATTTCTTTTAAATTCTTCATAATAAGAAGCTAATTTAAGTCCAAATGTAATTGGTTCTGCATGAATGCCATGGCTTCTACCCATACAGGGTGTAAATTTATATTTTTTGGCTTTTGATTTTAAAACCTTTAATATTTGATCAATATCCTTTACTAAAATCTTGCCAGACTGGACTAATTGAATATTAAAACTTGTATCTACTACATCTGATGAGGTCATTCCTTGATGTAAATATCTAGCTTTAATTCCTACTTTTTCGGTAACAGAGGTTAAGAAAGCTATAACATCGTGTTTTACTTTAGCTTCAATACTATGAATCCTTTTAACATTAATTTTAGCTTTTTTTCTAACTGCACTTGCAACACCTTTTGGAATAGTTCCTAATTTCTCCATCCCTTCAGCTGCTGCAATTTCCACATCTAACCAGATTTTATATTTATTATGTTCGGACCATATATCCGTAAGTTCTTTTCTAGAGTAGCGTGTTATCATTAATTATATGGAGGCCTCTTATAACCTTTAACAGATTCTGTGAAAATTTCATAAGAGTCTTCTGTAATTCCTATTGTATGCTCAAATTGTGCAGATAAAGACTTATCCTTTGTTACTGCTGTCCACCCATCATTAAGGACTTTTACATCTAATTTGCCTACATTTATCATAGGCTCTATTGTAAAGGTCATGCCTGGAGTTAGTTCGTGACCAGTGTTTTTCTTACCATAGTGAAGAATATTTGGTTGCTCATGAAAAGTATTGCTAATACCGTGACCACAAAAATCTCTTACTACCGAAAAACCTCTTTCTTCAACAAAGGATTGAATTTCATAGCCAATATCTCCTAATTTTATTCCTGGTTTTAGAATTTTAATTCCTTTCATCATCGAATCGTAAGTTGTCTCAATTAAGTTTTTAGCTTTTACCGGTATGTCTCCAATAGTAAACATTCGACTTGTATCACCGTAATATTCATTCACTATTGCTGTGACATCAATATTAACTGCATCACCTTCATTTAAAATTCTGTCAGAAGGAATGCCATGACAAACAACGTGATTTAAAGATGTACACAAAGATTTTTTAAAACCTCTGTAATATAGTGGAGCAGAGTGTCCGCCATTGTCTCTTATAAATTCATATCCTAATTGATCTATTCTATCTGTAGTAATACCTTCCTTTACCTCATCTGTGAGCATGTCTAAAGTTCTAGATGCAAGTTTCCCAGCAATTCTCATTTTTTCAAATTTTTCTGAATAATTATTCATCTATAATTTTTATCTTTTTTTCAATTTTTATTTCTTTAGAATTTAAAATGCATCGGTAAGCAAGAAAGCTTACACCAGATTTTTTAGCATCTAAATATTCTTTATAATACTTAGTGTCTATATCTTTTGCTATTCTAAAATTATTTATACCCTGGATTTGAGTTAAAAATAAGACATAAGGTTTATATCCTTTTTTAATTGATTCCTTTAACTTTTGAAGGTGTTTTGTGCCTCTTGAGGTAACAGCATCTGGAAATTCTGCAATATCATCCTCTCTCATTAATGTTGTGTTCTTAACTTCCAGTATTTTTTTATCACACAAAAAATCAAATCTCGTATCATCAGAATATTTAAACTCTGCTCGAATATTTTTAATTGAACTAAATTCATTAATTAATTTATTTTCTAAAGCATGCTCTACAATTCTATTTGCTCTATGAGTATTTACTCCAATTATTCTTTTTTTTACTTTTATCATCTCAAGGGTAAATTTTAATTTACGCTTTGGATCATTATGTTCACTAATCCAAGCCTCATTTCCTTGATCTAATAAACCCATCATAGAGCCCGTATTTGGACAATGTGCAACAACAGTTTTATTATTTACTTCTATATCTGTGAAAAATCTCTTATATCTCCGTTGGAATTTGCCTTTTAATAAAGTGTTGGTAAATTTCATAGAATTTTATTTATATTTAGAAATGATTAATAAAAAAGAAATATCTGCAGCAATTATCATTATAGGTAATGAGGTATTATCTGGCAGAACAAAAGATTTGAATACAAGTACATTGGCTACTTGGCTTAATTCTCTTGGAATTTCTGTTGGAGAGGTCAGAGTAATTCCAGATATTGAGCAAACTATAATTGATACGGTTCATGAGTTAAGAGTTAAATACAACTATGTGTTTACCACAGGTGGTATTGGCCCTACACATGATGACATTACCGCAGAATCAATTTCAAAAGCTTTTAATATTGAATATGGATTTCATAAAGAAGCATTTGCTATTTTAGAAAAATACTATGAACCTGGTAATTTTAATGATGGTAGACAAAAAATGGCAAAGATGCCAGTTTCAGCTAATTTAATTTTAAATCCAACAAGCGGGGCTCCAGGATTTTATGTAGAAAATGTTTTTTCTCTTCCAGGTGTTCCATCAATATTAAAAGCAATGATAGGTGGATTGGGAAATGTATTAGTTGGTGGAGACCCTATTCTTAGCAAAACAATAAATTTAATGACCTACGAAAGTGAGATAGCAAGTTCATTAACTGATGTTCAAAATAATAACAAAGATGTAGAAATTGGAAGTTATCCTTTTTTTAGACAAGGTAAATTAGGTGTATCAATTGTATTAAGATCAAAAGATCAAGATAAAATAAACTTGTGTAACTCACTAATCCTTGCGTTTGTAAAATCAAAAAATATAAAAATAGTTGAACTAGAGTAATGTTATATTTTGCTTACGGAAGTAATCTTAATCTTTTTCAAATGAAACGTAGATGCAAAGACTCTGTTTTTCTAAAAAAATACGAACTTAAAGGCTACAAATTAAACTTTAGAAGTAAATATAGAGCTGCTGACATAGAAAAGAGCAAAAATTCTTTAGTTCCTGGTGCTTTATTTGAAATATCAAAAAGTGATGAAAAAAAACTAGATGTCTATGAAGATTATCCAATTCTTTACAAAAAACTTTATTTTACTTATTACAATAAAACAGTGATGACTTATATCATGGTTAATAAAACAGAATTTAGGTATCCAACAGAAAGATATCTTAATGTGGTAAAACAAGGCTATAAAGATTGTAACTTAAATATTAGTTATTTAATAAAAGCATTAAATAAATTTTAATACATCCTCTTCACGTATTGTTTCAATATCATCGGATTTGTTAAGAATTTTTGAGTCTAAAATATCTATATTTTCAATCTTGGGTGCAAACTTTTCTGAATTTGTTGGTCCAAATAATACAATCATAGGAATATTTGCAAGCCCCATCATATGCATCACACCGTTATCAATTGAAACTGCTTTATTCAATCTTGTTGCCATAGCAGTTACTAATGCTGGACAAGACATATTGGTATTTAATTCAGGAAAAATAGCCGAGTTATTTTCAGATTTAATTTTATTTATTAGATCTTTTTCCTCCTTTTTAACAAAAAACACAGGCTTATATCCTTTTTCTTCAAGTGACTTTGATAAATTTATGAATTTAATTATAGACCAGGATTTTTTTCTATAAACGTTACCTTGAGTTAAAGATATGCCAATATACTTGTTATCAGGTAAAATTCTTTTTGCCTCTTCAAAATATTTTTTGTCAATGTTATCAATATCATAAATTTCATGACTAATTTCTTCGTTTATTAACATGCCAATATTATCTAGTATTAGATTTAAATTATTCTTTGTATTTAAATATTTTTTTTTATGCGATGAAAAAAAATAATTTAATGTTGATGAATAAAAATAGTTACTTGGAATTCTTTTAAGGATTAAGGTATTTCTAATTTTAGACTGAAGATCTATTATTAGATCAAATTTATCTATAGAAGTTTTTTTAAGATTTTTGCTAGTTAATAATAAATGTTTCCATCTAAATCCAAAATATTGCAAATTCATATTTAAAGTAGGAATAGAAATATTGTATTCTTTTAAACTATTTTGAAAATGATTTTCATGCGCCCCTAAATAATAAATTTCAGTATTTTTAAATTTTGTTTTTAAACTAGTGATAAGATCAAATAATTGGATGCAATCACCAAGTCCTCCACCAGAATTATATAAAAGAATATTTTTCATATAAATGATATTTAAAGATTTTATTTAAAATAAATATAATATAGTTTGCTCTATCTAAATGCTTACAAAAAAACAACTAATTACAAAGGGAATTTTAGCTGTTGCGCCCCATATGTTTTCAGTAATTCCTTTTGGAATTGTATGTGGAGCAATCGGTATTGAGCTAGGTTTTAGCCCTATATTAGTTTATGCAATGTCCATCATCATATTTGGTGGTGCTTCTCAAATTGTATTTTTGCAGCTTCTTTCAGGAGGAGCATCTGCGTTTATTGCAGTTACTTCAGTAGGGGTAATTAATTCAAGACATTTATTGTATGGAGCAGTTTTATCTGAGTATTTGGAAAAATTATCTTTTGTTAAGAAGTTATTAATATCCTACATAGTGGTAGACCAAGGATTTGCAGAGTCTAACAAGTTCTTTCAAAAAAATAAAACTGAACCATATCTGCATTATCATTTAATAGGAACTGGGGGAACTCTTTGGATTTGTTGGCAATTAGCAACATTATCAGGAATAATTCTTGGTTCATTTGTACCAGAGGAATTAGGATTAAAATTTGCAGTTCCTTTGACTTTTATTGCTATTGTCGTTCAAGATTTAAAAAAATTAGATCACGTAATAGTTATGATTACATGTGGTTTAAGTTCTTTATTATTTTTTGATGCACCTTTTAAATCTTACATAATTATTTCACCCATAATAGCATTATTTGTTGCAGCACTAGTTTTGAGGTTAAAAAAATGACTTGGTTATCAATTATTATTGCTGGGGTAATTACTTATTTTATGAGAATGACTATGGTTGCTTTGGTAGACAGGGATTTATTAGGAGAAAAAGTTAAAGCAGTCTTAGCGTATGTTCCATCAGCAGTATTTCCAGCAATAATATTTCCAGGAATATTCATTAATGATTTTGGAATTTTTATAGAAATGAATGATCCAAAAATCTTCGGTGCAATAATTGCTATATTGGTTGGTTATTTTTCAAGAAATGTAATAGCCACTATAATATCTGGTCTATTTTCGTATTGGATTATTATATTTTTATTATAAAATTTAATTATGAGCATCACTAGATCTGAAAGTAACTTCTATAAAAAGAACGGCTACTTAATTAAAGATCAGCTTATTTCAAAGAAAGATATCAATAAATTAAATACTCTTATTAATAAGATTGTAACTAAAGAAAAGAACAGTAGACGAAAAGTTAAGGATCAAGGTGGAACTCAAAGTTATGATAATTATCACTTTGTATTCAATAGCAATTCATCAAAAAATAAAGAAATATTAAGATTAAATAACCCTCAAAATAACAATAAACTATTTTATGATTTATCAAGAAATAAAAAGATTATTGATATTGTTAAAAAGCTAATTGGTGGAACAGTAAGATTTCATCTTGGCAAATTAAACTTTAAACTACCTAATAAGAAAAAGGGGAGTTTAGTTGAATGGCATCAAGACTTTGCATTTTATCCTCATACAAATGACGATTTAATAACAGTTGGTATTTATCTTGAAGATTGTGATGAAAAAAATGGCCCCTTAAAGGTTATAAAAGGTTCTCATAAAAAAGAACTATTTAGTCATCACAGCAATGATAATTATTTTGTAGGCAAAATTAATACTAAAAAAAATAAAATCAATTTAAAAAAGTCAGTCTCTTTAACTGGTAAAGCAGGATCAGTTGCTTTCTTTCATTGTCGAACAATTCATGGTTCAGGCTTAAATCATACTAATGGATCAAGACCTTTAATATTATTTGGTTATAGAGCATGTGATGCATGGCCTATTATTAATGATGGTAATCCTCATCCAGAAACAAACTTTGAAAATTATGATGCAAATATTATTTATGGAAAAAAATCAATTGTACCAAGATGTACAGATGTACCTGTAATTATTCCATTACCTAAAAAGAAACATTATGTTTCAATTTATCAACTTCAGAAAAGTAATTAAAATATAAGTCCAAAAAGACTAAGTATAAGTAGGGCTTCCATTCCAACAAACATATCTAATACTTTTTGATTATATTAATTGAATTTTTATTATGACTTTCAATTGTCCATCCATCATTAGCACGAGCATGTGGATGGACAATTAAGAGGATCATGAAAACAACTAAATGAAGAAAAAAAAATAATGATAATCTCACGATTCTATTTCTAGAATATTGATTTGTTTAAAATAGGTTTTAATTTCGTTATGAATATGAACTAATATCACATTTTAAACACAGATCATTTTAGGTATAAGATCAATATATGAAATATATTTTATTAGGTGCTGCTATCGCTTTTGCAATGTATCTTGGTGATAAATACATTCTTTAAGATACGTCAATTTTATACATAAATACTTTAATTAATTAATATATATCAGTATTTATGAGGGGATTCTTAATTGTGATTGTGCTATTATTCATATTTGGTTGTACAACAACTAAGGAAACAGCAGATTATAATGTTAAATTTCAAAAAGTTAGATCAAAATGTTTATTTGATGGTTTTGAACGAGATACATTTAAATATAAAACGTGTATAAAAAAAAATATGGCTAAATAATATGAGCGCTGAAGCAATAAGTTTTAATTGGAAATGTAAACATACCTGGAGAAGAAGTGCCAAGAATACAGCTTGGTGCTTGTTAGGTTGTGCAATTGGTGATTTTGGAACTATATTATTTTTTCAATTAACTAAAATCCCTTTCCCAGTTTTAAGTATTATGATTTTAGCAATAATTAATGGCTTGATCACAAGTGTAATTTTAGAGACATTTATTTTAATGAAACAAAGTTTTACTTTTCAAAAAGCTTTGAAGACTGCATTGGGCATGAGCTTTATTTCTATGGTTAGTATGGAAGTGGCAATGAATATTACAGATTATGCTTTAACTGGAGGTGCAATACTTACCTGGTGGGTGGTGCCAATAATGTTAGCAGTTGGATTTGTCACCCCATGGCCTTACAATTATTGGAGACTTAAAAAGCATAATCAAGCCTGTCATTAAATTAAATTAATTAACCAAAGGACTAAAATGAGGATATTAAAAGAGTTAGAAGATGCAAAATTAGTGATTGTTGATTTAGAGGTAAGATTAGGTGAAGAAGTAAGAAGTGCTCCAACTTTATGCGCAAAATATAAGGGTAAAATTATACCTCTTAATACAGCACATGATGGTAGACCAATATTAATGAAAGAAGAAAATTCAATAGAAAACTAAATTATGATTGAGCAGATTACTATTTATTTAACAGCAATGATTTTAGGAATAATGTTATTCTTTTCATTTGTTATTGCTCCAGTAGTATTTACTACTTTAGATGAAGATAATGCTCGAAAGTTTATAAGAAGAATATTTCCTTTTTACTATAATGTTAACTTAGGATTAAGTTTAATTGTTCTAATAACTTTTTTATTTTTAAGTAAATTAGGAATAGATTTTTATTTAATTTTAGTAATCACACTTTTATTTGCTACCTCAAATTACTTGTTAATGCCTTTGATTAATAAATATAGAGATGAAAAGCAGGATAAAAAATTTAAATATTCACACTTTATATCTGTTGTGATTAATTTTGTTCAGATGATATTCTTAGTAGTTATGTTAATTTAATGAATAAATTATCTTCAAAAGAATTAGATTTATATTCAAATCAAATTCTTGAAGATTATGATGCAAAAAAACCAAGCCAAATATTTAAAAATAAAGTAAAGGTAAGCAACGAAGATGCTTTACTTATACAAAATAAAGTAACTGAATTAAGAGTATCAAGAGGTGAGGAAATCATTGGTTATAAAATAGGCTGTATTTCAAAAGATACTCAAAAAAAAATGGATCTTTCTAATCCAGCAAAAGGCACACTTTGGAAGCACGAATTACATCAAAGTGGTGTTGAACTAAATAAAAAGGATTATTTCAATCCTGCAATGGAAGCAGAATTTGGAGTTATACTTAATAGAGATATTAATCCAGACCTAGTATCATTTGATTATATACTGGAGTCTGTTCAATCAATTTATCCCTTAATAGAAATACATAATTTAGTTTTTAATGGAGATGCTCCAAATGGTGCAGAACTTTTAGCCAATAATGCAATTCATGCTGGAGTTATTTTAGGACCAGAGAACAAAGTTCCAAACAGCAATGAAATCACTGATTTAAAACTAATCTATGACAATGAAGTAGTTGATAAATGGATAGATAAAAAATGGCCTTTTGATATGCTTAGTGAAATAGAGTGGTTAGTGAGAGATAAAGCAAAAACAAATAATATTTTGAAAAAAAATGATTTAATTTTAACAGGAGCATATGGATTTCCTGTTCCTATTAATGAAAAGAAGTTGATCGTAGTTACCTCATCAGCTTTTGGAGATATATCTTCAACATTTATTTAAATTACGAAAGGAGAGATCATGAGCGATATCATAACAATAGGGGTGATTGGCTTAGGAAATGCTGGTACACCAATTTTAAATAATTTATACAAATCAAAGAAGTATAACCTTGTAGCCTTTGATATTGATAAAAATAAACTCAATGATGTTCCAACAGATATTAGTAAAGCTAATTCTATCAAAGATCTTGCACAGAAATGTAATGCAGTTTTAACTTGTTTACCAAAGCCAGAACATGTTTTGCAAGCTGTTGATGGTGAAGATGGATTATTACAAAATGCTACATCTGGAATGATATGGATAGACACATCTACAACCGACTTTAAACAAACCCAAAAATTGGCAGAAAAAGCAAAAACTTATGGTGTTTCATTGTTAGAGGCTACTCTAACTGGCGGGGTTCATGCTTTACAAAATAATAATATGGTTTGTTTAGCTGGAGGAGACAAGAAAATTTTTAATAATTGGAAAGAAGTTTTACAAGATGCAATTGGTGAAGTTGTTGTTCTTTGTGGAGATATAGGAGCAGGAGCTATTGCGAAAGTTGTCTCTAACATGCTTGCATTTACCAATATGGTTGCTGCATCAGAATGCATGATGATTGCTAAAAGAGCAGGATTAGATTTAGAGAATTTTTTTGATGCAATACGTGTCTCAGCTGGAAATTCTTTTGCGTGGGAAACAGTTGTGCCCCACATTTTTAATCAAAAATATGAAGCTGGATTTACAATGGATTTAGCATGCAAAGATATGAATTTAAGTTACTTACTTGGGCAACATTTAAATGTTCCATTAGACTTACATATGGAAGTTAAAAAAAAAATGGAAGAAGCGAGAGCTCAATATGGAGATAGTGAAGGCTGTTATGTTTACCCACGAACACTCGAGGACAAACTTGGTGAACCATTATCATTAAAAGGTTGGGATAATTGGGGTTATGATATTAAAGTTGTTGATGGATCAATCGTTGTAAATCACAAAAACAGACCTCAATCAAAACATCCTCAGTATAATTCAAAGAGTTAAATAAGATTTTAATAATTAATTATTTTTATTTATCTTTAACTGAAACTAATTCTGGATATTTATCAAATAAAATTTCAGCAGGTCTCTCTCCAGACCTTAATGGATCAATCAGCATTACTTGGCTGGGCATAATATTGGTTAAATTACAATCTGTACCAAAGAGTTCAAAATAATTAAGTATATCTGAATACCATCTCACTTCAGCTTCCTTTGGTGAAGTAACTTCAAATGCAACCTTATTTTTACCAAAGTGTTCGAGCACTCCAGTTAGTACATCTGACTTACTATCATGAAGTTCAATTTCTTCATGATCAATAAGCATTGAAAATGCTCCATATTCAAAAAAAGGTTCAGCGCTATCAACAATTTGTTTTAATGTTGCAGGAGTATTTTTTTTTGTTTTATCCCATCCACTTTCTGGATGATGCTCATAAATTATATTCATTCCATTTTTAATCGCATGATTACACCAAGCTTTAATTTGATTTTCAGGGATATCTCCAAATGTATTCATGAATTCCATTGCAGAAAATCCTAAATCTGCCGCAACATCAATTGCTTCATTTACTTTTCCCTTTTTAAAAGCTTTTATAAAATAACCATGATCCAAGTAAGGCTCTATAGAGTGTTTTTTGTAAAGATCATTTTTACGTTCTAACCATTCCTTTGGATGTCCTAGAACTTGCATTGTTGCAATTTTAACATGGTCAATCCTTTTACCTGCAACTTCTAGAAAGTCCTCTAATTCACGAAGTCCCATTCTTTCGTGGTACCAAGGGCCTTCATCAAAACCCACATCTTTCAACCATAGTTGTGATTTAGTTCTGGGCTTGGGTTCTATAGCATTTAAATCAAATACTTTTGATATCGAATTTTTTGTTTTAGACATGTTTTTTGCTTTTATATTAGTCAAATAGATAAATTTCTAACTAAATACGTCATTTTCACAGTTCTTGTGGATTTAAAAAAATATAATTAGTTGAAAGACCCATAATGAACACGTTATACTATCTCTATCAATATTCTCAAGGGGGGAAATTATGCGTAAAATTCTAATATTAATATTAATGTCGTTATTCTCGTTTGTATCCATTGGAAATGCAGATGTGAATTTCGCAGGCAAAACAGTTACATGGGTTGTGCCATTTAAAGAAGGTGGTGGTACGAGTAGATTTGCAAGATTTATTCAACCTTTCTTAAAAAAATATTTACCTGGAAATCCTGATGTCCAAATCATGCACATACCAGGAGGTGGAGCTATTAAAGGTTCAAATTATTTTGAAAAAAATGCTAAAGCAGATGGAACTTTTATTTTCGGATGTTCAACTTCAGTAATAGTAAACGTTGCTACTGGAAATCCACTTGTTAAATATAATCTTAGTGAATACCGACCAGTAGTTTTGCTACCGCAAAATACTCATTGGTTCACACGTTCAGATTTAGCTGAGCCTCACGATCTATCAAAAATTAAAGAAAGAAAATTGGTTCTATATGCATTGAAAACTCCTGCATCTGCAGATTTATTTCACATATGGATTTATGAGAAACTTGGTATCAAAGGAGCTAAACCTATACCTGGTCTTTCATCTTCAGGAGGTTATCAAGCATTCTTAAGAGGTGAAATTCATCTAAGTTCACATGGTGCAGCAAATTATGTGAAAAAAGTTAAGCCTGAAATAGAAAAAGGGAAAGTTGTAGATTTAATGACATTAGGAATTATTGGAGCTGACGGTTCAGTTTCTAGAAATCCTTTGGCACCAAATGCACCTACATTTCCTGAAATGTATGAGAAGGTGAATGGTAAAAAACTTGAGGGTGATGACCTAGAAGCATACTATGCAATAGGTGCTGCATGGTCTCAAGCATCTAAAGCAATGATGCTTCCAGCAGATGCATCCGATGAAATAGTAAAAGCATACAGAGATGCAGCTATTAAAATGACAAATGACCCAGAGTTTAAAGCTAAAGCTGTAAAAGCTCTTGGACCATTTCCTTTAATCATAGGAGAAGAAGCTGGTGAAATTATTAAAAAGGCTGCAGTATTTTCTGATACTACTAAAAAACAATTAAATGCAGCTTTAAAGAAACATAAATTCACATATAGAGTTCAATAGAACAAATAAAAAAAGTGCTGCTAGCTTATAGCTAGCAGCTTTTTTTATGGAACAATTATTAGCTGCACTTTTTCAACTTTTTGAACCTACTCATTTAGCATTTCTATTTGCAGGCACATTACTTGGTTTAATTGTTGGTATCCTTCCAGGTATGGGTGGAACATCAGGTTTAGCCCTTGTTTTACCTTTTGTTTTTACAATGGAACCATCACATGCTCTTGCTATGATGATTGGAGTTCTTGCACCTACGACAACTTCAGATACTTTTCCTGCCGTGCTTATGGGGGTACCTGGTACTGCAGGATCGCAAGCAACAGTGATGGATGGTTTTCCACTTTCTAAAAAAGGTATGGCAGCAAGAGCTTTGAGCGCTGCCTTTAGTGCTTCATTGCTTGGGGGTATCTTTGGCGCATTTATATTATCAATATCTATTTATTACGCCATTCCAATAATTATGGCTTTTGGATTTGGGGAACAGTTCCTATTAGTTGTGCTTGCTTTATTAATGGTTGGAGCTCTTACAGGTGACAATTTATTTAAAGGTATTGCTTCTTGTTTTTTAGGATTAATTATTGGTTCAATTGGAACAGCCCCAATTACAGGAGATCCAAGATACACATTTAATACATTGTATCTTTTAGAAGGTGTTCCTCTTGTTGTTGTTGGACTAGGATTGTTTGCAATTCCAGAAATAGTTGGCCTACTTGATGCCAAAGGCTCAATTGCAAAATCACTGAATACAAAAAAAGGGTGGTTCACAGGTTTAAAAGATGTAGTAAAAAATTGGTTTTTAGTTTTAAGATGTTCTACTCTTGGCTGTCTAGTTGGAGCTTTACCAGGCTTAGGAGGAACAGTAGTTGATTGGATTGCGTATAGTCACTTAAAACAAACCACAAAAGATACTTCTCAATTTGGTAAAGGAGATATCAGAGGAGTTATAGCACCTGAGTCTGCAAATAATGCAAAAGAGGGTGGAGCGTTAATTCCAACATTGATTTTTGGAATACCTGGTTCTGGTAATAAGGTTTTATTACTTGGAGGTTTTGTTCTAATTGGAATTGAACCTGGTTTAGATATGGTAACGACAAACTTAGATCTTACCTATTTAATGATTTGGTCATTAGCTATTGCAAATATTTTAGGTGCTGGGATTTGTATGGGCTTTTCATCTCAAATTTCGAAATTCACTTTAGTTCCATATTACATACTTGCACCTGTGATGGTTTGTTTAATATTTTTTGCAACATTTAATATTAATAGGGACTGGTATGATTTTATTGGATTGTTATCATTTGGTATACTTGGTATTACATTTAAAAACTTTGGTTGGTCTAGACCGGCACTTTTAATAGGGTTCTTTTTATCAAGCAAAGTTGAACTTCTAAGCTATCAAACTCAAGCAGTATATGGTTTAAGTTTTTTATCACGTCCAGTTTCAATAATTCTTATAATTTTATGTCTTGCTACTATCGTTCTTTTGACAAAGCAAAAGTTTGATAACAATTATAGATCTGATCTAATTAAAGGTAAGCTTACCCAAATATATTATATATTCATATTGCTCTGCCTACCTTTATCAATGATTTGGTTTACTAGTAGTTTAGATTATCGTGCTAACTTGTTTCCAATAAGTCTAAGTGTAATAGCTTTATCACTCTTAGTTTTTATACTTATTATCAAAATCGCAGACTTAAAAAATTGGCCATTTTTAAATAATACTTTGATGAAGTTTGCTCGTTCAAATATTTTTGAAATTAGTGGTAACTTTAATAACCAGCTTTTTTATTATCTAAGTTTTATTGGTTTCCTATTAATGAATTTTATATTTGGTTTTCCAATTGCTGCAGCACTTTTTATCAACATATTTATATTATTTCATAATAGGAAAGCTTATGTCTCATCAATTTGTATTTCTGCTGTATTGATGGTAATACTCTGGTCGTTGTCATCCCTGCTAACTTTACAGTTTCCAAATGGACTGATAGGATTAATAATTGATTTGCCTTGGTGGCTCGGCGGACAAATGAATTAAATAAATAGAATTTATAATGACTGATTTAACATTTCCTAAATTAACTTTCATAAAAAGAAAGGAAAAACCTCGTGAGACGGGTATAAATTATGTAAGAGCACCTGTGATGGTGGGAAATTGTATTGATGATTACCTAGAGGCATATGCAAACCTTGTTGATATCTTTAAGATTTCTGGGAAACAAGGTGCAATGATGAGCAAAAAATCTCTTTTAAGATTTATTGAAACTTGCAAAAAATATAGTGTTCAAGTTGCATTAGGAAACCCAATTATGGACGTTGCATTGTCTGGCGGGAAAGAAGTGGTAGATGATTATCTAGATACGGTTGTCAATCTTGGTATTGATATAATTGAAATTTCAAGAATAGCTCGTTCTTTAGATGATGATGAGATGTGTAGACTGATCGAAAATGCAACAAGCAAAGGGATAAAAGTTATTAATGAGGTTGGTGTTGCGTTTGCACATTCCAAGGTTATCGAGGAAGAAATATTTGTAGAACGAATTAAAATGCAATCTAAAAAATTTATTGAGGCTGGATCTTGGAAAATATTACTAGAATCAGAAGGTTTGACAGAAAACCTTCATAAGAAAGATTATAGATGGAATGTAATTGATAAAATCATTAGTCCACTTGAATTGAATCAGTTTATGGTTGAAGCTGATGATCAGGATGTATTATCAAAATATATCGATATCTATGGTCCTGGTATAAATATGATGGTTGATCATAGTAGAGTTCTCAAAATGGAAGATGCTCGAATAGGGTATGGACCATCTCAATCCCTGTGGGGTAAAGTAGTAAAATATTAGATTAAATTAGTATAATTTTTTAAAAAAGTTAGCCACCAGTTAGACAACGATAATTCTTGAACACTCAAAAGAAGTTGTGTTAAAACAAAAGACAGATATAACAATGCGAAATCTAAGAGCCCTCGTGGTGAAATTGGTAGACACAAAGGACTTAAAAGCCGAGGGATTCACAGACGAGTCAGTCCGTGGTAGTCTAACGTAGTTTAGATTAGAACACATTCCGTTGATTGTTGTTTTGATTTGAATAGAAGTTAGACAGATGAAAGAAAAACAACCAGATCAAAAACTAGACACACAACCAGCACAACCTGGGAAAGCTCAAACCAGCACACCAAAACTAAAGCTCAAATTTACTGATTATGCCATTGAAAGATTTGTAGGTAATTTCATTTATGTTGATGATGAAGGCAATACAAAAACTCGTGACAGAGTGACAATCAAGTTTGATGTTCAAAAGAATTCTGTATTGAAAGGATTAAAGCTGGTCCAGTTTAATAAGACCAGAAAGAAATATTTCTTTTTGAGATATTGGTTAAATGGAAAATACCTTCCACTAACTATTGGTGAATATAAACCTGGTATCTATGGAGTAAGAGAATGCGAACAAAAGCTCTATGAATTATCAAAGGACCACCAAGACAGAAAAGGATTATGGATCAAAGATCCTAAACAAACTCTCAACGATCAGCGATCAAAGATTACAAAGGCAGTAGTAGAGGAAAGCCAAAAGCTAACCATTAACGAAGTTATCATAAGATTATGCAAAGCTAACTTTCCAAAAGCGAAACGTGAAGGACGATTGACGGCAGATAGTATTCAAAAGAAATGCAAAGATCTAATCGGCTGGAACTGGAGGACTAGACATCTATTGTATCTAGACGATAGACGAGGTCACGGCCAGGTCCACTTTAAAGCAAACTTTCATAAGAGAACGGCAAAGCCAGAGGATTGGGACGACTTGTTTAAGAAATTTCCAGTAGGACACGGCATAATTAAAGACAAGAAATTTAATCCAAACAATGAGAGATCCGTGTTTGATAGTGACTTGGGTAAATTAGTTATAGATGAATTGAATACTGGAATTGTCAAAAGATACATTGAATACAGAGATAGGTCCTTCGGTAAAAAGAAAAATATGTTAGATACTTTCAAAACATTATGGGCCTATGCAAAAGACAATAATTTGTTTGGCGATATTATCCCCCAAGATCCTACAAAAGATATTACATTCAAAAGACCAGATGTTAGTAGGTCGCCTGGATCTATTTACAATGACAGAAGATTTACAGATCAAGAAATAAGATTAATGTTTAACTGGCTAACTACACCAGAGAACTACGAGAGATATCCATTCCAGGCAGAGATTATTCTATTGATGTTAATTACTGGAAGAAGAGCAGAAGAAACTATGAAGATTAGAAAGACAATGATTAACTATGATGAAGAACTTATAACTCTTCCAGCTAGTATTACAAAAGCTAGAAAAACAGAATACATAGATATAACACCTCCAGTCGCTAAAGTATTAAAACAAATACAATCACACACGGACGGCAAACACAAAGCATATAGATTTTTAGATTGGTTATTTCCTACGACTAGGATTAACAAAAAGAAATTACACGAGGATTATTATGTTCGTTCAGATCAATGTAGAACAAAAGAGATTAGAGGTTGCTGGAATGCAATGATGAAAGATCTTAATATGGAAGGAGCTCCTAAAATGTTGAGAAAAACATTTAGCTCAATAGCGAAGATAGAACTAGGAACAACATCAAAAGCAAGAGCTCTAACTGGGCACGAACAAGACAGCACACTAGATATACACTACGATAAAACAAACAGAGCAAAAGCAAAAGAATACGCACTCCAGGTCGCTAAACGTTTTAACTTTGATAAGGTTTCAAATGAGTAAGCTCCTTGATCCAAATGTGCCTGGTCCTAATAAGGCCTTCGGCCAGTATGACCTTTCACCAACTACTGACAGATGTATTAATTGTGAAACACAACAAAAGATTATGGGAACAATAACCATTGGCAAAACCTCTGGTCCTATTTGTGTTAAATGTTTCAAAGCATATCAAAACAAGTGTGAAACATAAATCTTATCCGAAGATCTATTGGTTTGACGGCAAGAGATATTTATTAACTTATTTTTATGGCAAGTGGTATTTACGAGAATGCGATAAGAACGGATATCCAATAAGAAATAATAAAAACAATATAATTAAATTCCCAAATAGAATATAACTCTAGTCGTATGGGCACTAGAGGTAGACCGAAAGTTTCGGAGTTTGTTGAGCATTGTATTGCATTCAAAGTAATACAATATAGGAAACGTTATAACGAAACATCTTACAAAGCCTGGTTTAGACTTGTTAAGCATAGAGCATTCAAAGATCTTATGAAGGATCACTACAAAAACACTAGCCACCCAGAGCATTGGGTCCAAAGATTAACAACATCATTTGAGGCACAGAAAAAATTCTACACAAAGCATATCAAAAAATGGGTGAACAAACGGACTGGGATTGGATCCCTCCAGGATTGGTCCTTTAAGTACAAGTTAATCAAGACTTCTAGAAAATAAAGGTACCAAGAAAAGAATAGGCAAATCTGATTTAAGATCCGAATGGATTTTACAGATTTTAATTTTGATAAACCCTTTTATCCAGAGAAGGAGCTCTTAAAGATAATACCTATCAAGAGATCTACTTTTTATGCGTGGCAAAGCGAGTGGATAAGTCTTGGGAATGATCCAGCTTTAATGGGTAAAGTTTTAATTCTGAACAATCCTAAATCAAAAAGACCGATTGTTTATTGGAATGCCAAGAAGTTTTTAGAGTGGTTATACAAATACAAAGCTAATCAAAACGTTCAATACAATCACCAACAAACAGAAAAGAATATTGCATTGGCAGTAATCAAAGGAGCAAAGAAATATGGTAATGAATAGTATTGATAAGGCACTCAATCCAGATCCTAAAAGAAAACCAGAGAAGGTAATTAAATTTGCCTCTGACATAGACAAGATTAAGTTTGATGTTGAGGCTGACATTGTAGACCAACTCAAAGAGGCATTTGAGAATGAGAAAAAACCAGGTCAAAGTTTCAGCGATTGGCTGAACTCTAAAGATAAAGATTATTTAATTAGACTACAACTCAAAGAAGGTGGCGACGCAGATAAGTCATTCAAACCTGGAGCAACACAAGAATATAAACAAAAGAACTTAATAGATCGTGTTAATGAAATAATGCTTTTCAGATCTCAACTAACTCCAAGAGATAACGCAATCATTGATGACCTAATAGACAAAACATTAAACAGAGGGAAATAATGAAATTACCATTTTATTTTGACAAAGATGAGAAGAGAAAAGATCTAAACATTAAAGGTCTATTTAAACATTGTGATGAATTACTTAATCACCTAACACCAAAAGAGAGAGATCAATTCAGAAGATACTTAACGAATGAATTCAAGAAGGGCCGAGATCAGCGAAGAGAAGAGATTGGTTTCAGAAATTGGTACAAGTGATGAGCTATACATTTAATCCAACTACACACGAATTAATCAAATTACCTGGTGATAAAGAAACACCAGTCAGAAAACCTAACGCAACTCCTCCAGGAACTAAAACTATCCAGAGATACAATAAGGGAGGCGAAGTAAAAGATATGAATAAGGTTGTTGCTGAAACTCAAAAGAATGCAGAGTTTGATAAAAAATATCCTCCTCTAGTTAAAACAAAAGCATTGATTGATGAGGGCCTAGTAGATCAAAAAGATTTACAAGTGACGTTTGATCCAACAACACAACTATTCACTAACAAAGAAAGATCTATTGCATTCAGAGATTATAATAGTGCGAGTAAGTTTAATGAAAGTATTGGAGTAGTACGTCAGCCTATCAAACCTCCTAAACCTTTTAACCAATTTGATAAACGAACATATCCCTCAAATCAAAGATCAGAAATAGGATTGTGGGATCATCTTGTAGAGGACGCAAAGAAAAATCCAAATGATCCTAATTCAAAAGATACTCGTAAGATGATTATGAGAGATTACAACAACAAGACAATGAGAAAATATTTGAGTGATAAAGAACTCAAACTTATAGGAAAACACAAATCACAATTACCAAAAGAAGAAATTAAAATACCAACAATATCTATTGCTCCAATACAGAGCTTAACTCCTACACCAGATCCAGTCACGGAAGAGCTGGGCCGAAGAGTGAGAGAGAATGAGTTAGCAAACCAGAGAGAAAAGCTACGACTAGCAAACTCTGGAATAGGAATATTTGATAACAGAAAGAAGTTTATCTAATGAATAAATATGAAATTAAATATTTGTTAGAAAGCCAAACGTCCATATTGGATAGACTATCAGATACTACTGGCAAACAATCTCTACATATCCAGGAATTATGGGAGGAATTAAAGCAAAAAGACATCAAAATAACAAAGCTAACTAATAAGATTTATGAGCTCCACGACATAATCAAATCGCAAAAACAAAAGAACTGGGAGGAGTTTATTCACCCAGAAAGGATAGATAACTAATGCAAAGACCTATCTATACCTCCGTTGCAATTAAACGTGATCTCTACAATGACATAAACGAATTATCTACAAAGGTAATACGAGGAACTAAATTAACAATTCCTCAAACAATCAATCTTCTAGTGAGAGATGGGCTTACTAGACACAAACTAAATAAAAATAAGGACTTAATATTTAATTATGAGAACGGAAGAACTGGCAAATAAGCTACAACATTTTTTTCCAAGTGAGAAAGGTTATTCAGCAATACCAACTGAACAAACCAAACCAAACGGAAAAAGAGTTTTTACATATTCAGCAATAACTGGTGGCATAACAAATCAGAATTATCGCAATCACATACAAACGGAAGTAGGACTAACTCCTAGTCCTCTAATAGACGAGGACAAATGCTGGTGGGGTGCAATAGACATTGATACTTACAATATGGAAGGGACCAGAAAAAAAGAAATTATTGAAGGAGCCAAAGAGTTAAGTC
Organism: uncultured Pelagibacteraceae bacterium; assembly: GCA_902569245.1. Lineage (GTDB taxonomy): Bacteria > Pseudomonadota > Alphaproteobacteria > Pelagibacterales > Pelagibacteraceae > Pelagibacter. Next base: position 99,896 of record CACFTO010000002.1, read on the forward strand.
TTGCGTCAGCTTTTAGTAAATCTGGAGGATTACATTTGTTCTGTGTTTCAAAAGATAAGATCCTCGCAAGAGCAATGAGGAACTATTTAACCTATTGTAGAAAGTGGTTAAAGCTAGATCCAAAGACTGAAATTTTCCCTAAACAAGACAGAGTAAGTGTCAGCCAAGATAAGAACGGAAATAAAAAATATGGTTATGGAAATGGAATTACAATTCCTTATAGAGCCTTCCATATACACAACAACAAAGATCAGCCGTGGGGTGTTGAGGTATATAACGAAACTAAATTAAGATTAATTCAGCCATTATTCTTTTTTCAAATGTTAGAGGAAAGAGAACTAAACAAAGAACACTTTCAAAAATACTACGATATCTCAATGGACGATACACCAGAAGATCCAGAGGAGGAGTCTAAAGTCTATCAAGAAGGATCTATGCAAGATCCAGAAATACAGAGATTAACTGGAAAAGAAATACTCGCTAAAATCAAAAGAGAAAAGATGTCTTTAGATGATGATAGTTTCTTTGATGATCTAGTGACTTTGTATGTAGGAAAAGGAGTAGCCAGTTATTCTAGTGATGAAGATATCCTGGAGCCGTTGATAAATAAACTTGATGAAGAGCACACAAAAGCAGATCTAAAATATTATAGAACAAAGATAAACAGAGCTCGTATGAGCCAAGGTATTGACGATCCACGAATAGCCAGGAATAAATTTATTAACAATGTTATCTACGTCAAACAATCAAACAAATACTTTGATCTAAAAACTAACCAGGAATATCACAAAGACGCAATTAACTTTGAATACTCCAGGCTCTACAAGGATATGAAAGGAGGACCAGCTTTTCATTTACAAAACAATCCTAAAAGAAAATCAGTAGAGCAATGGGTGTATGATCCAACACAATTTCAAAAAGATAAACCATTAATCAAAATAGAAGGTTTAGATTATCTCAACTCGTATCAGCCAAACGATTTAATAGGAGTAAAAGGGGACACTCAACTCTGGCACCAATTATTAAATCACGTCTTTATGGGTCCAAGTAGATACAAAGATCACTTTATAAACTTTCACGCATTTAACTTACAAAATCCAGGTATCAAACAAAGACACGCATTAGTCATTGTAAGTACAGAGTTTCAGTTTGGAAAAGGCTCGTTGTTCAGAGCTCTTCAAGAATGCTACGGAAGGAACAATGCAATAGCGATTGATATTAAACAGGCGCTAGATAAATCAAAAGGTTATCTATGCAATTCAATGCTGGTGCTTATTGATGAAATGCAGTCCTCTGGAAAATGGGAAGAAACTCAAAACGTTCTTAATGATATGAAAAGAATTATTACAGAGAAAGAAGTTTCCAGTAGATCTTTATTCATTGATTACAAAATAGTTAAGACTTGTACTAACTATATGTTTTTCTCTAACAAGAAGGACGCATTAAAACTTCCACCTAACGAGGTGAGGTATTGGGTTTATGTCACTACAAGAAAAAGACTTCCACAAGATTATTATAAAAAATTTCATAAGTGGATTGATGAAGGAGGAGCTCGTCATATCCTACACGAATTATTAAATCATAAGATCCCAGATAGTTATGATCCGTTTGATGTTGCTCCTATAACTCCGTTCTTGTCAGAAATGTCAGAACACGGCGAACACCCTGTCACCCAAGTTATAAGACGAATGTATGAAGAGGAAGAATATCCATTTAGACCAGAAACAAAAATAATTGGATCAACAGAACTCTTTGAATATTTATCAAATAGAAAAATGTTAGGCAGAGCTCGTATGAATGATATCTCAAACGCATTAGAAATAATTGGAGGAAAAAAATTAGGACAATGCAGAGTACCTCATCACTCTGGATCTCAAAAACTATTTAAGCCTATGTTGTATCTTATAAGAGATGTTGCAGAGCTCGGACATAACCAGCCTCAACAACTTGCAGATAAATTTTACAAACCAATAGACACTAAACCAGATCACACAATATTTTAATATGACTAGAAAAGAACGCAAAGCCTGGGAAAAGAAATTCAAACCCTTCCACGAAACAAGAGAGAAGGAAAGAAGATTAAATAAACTCCTAAAGAACATAATCACAGAAGGACCTGGATTGAGTGAAAATGAGATCTATTGCAGATTATATTATCAACTCCTAGAGCCAGAAAGACTAGAGAGGACAATACATTGATGAACAATAAAAGCAGAAAAGCAAAGGCAAGATTTCTACAAAACCTAGTAAGAGATAGAATAATGAAGTTATTCCCTTCACTAACAAAGGACGATATTCGTTGTGCAATGATGAGTGAGGGTGGAGCCGATATCAAATTGCAGTCGCTAACGGCAAGAAAACTATTTCCTTATAACGTGGAATGTAAAAACAGAGAGGAGTACAAAACAATCTATAAGCAATATCAACAATCCATAAAGCACGGCTCATTGGAGCCTTTGTTGATTATTAAAAGCAATAGATCTAGACCATTGGCAATTATAGATATGGAACATTTTTTCAAACTCCTAGAGGAGTGATGAAGAAGAAAAATAGTTTAATAGGTCACAATAGACCTCCAAGAAAACATAATTATCCAAAGTTTAGAAAGCCAGTAAAACAATTTGATCCTTTTGATCCGAAGGGGGAATGCGAATTGCCTCCAACAGATGTATTACTTTCAATGAATAGTAAGACATTAAATAAAGTTTTGAATGCAAATTGGAGGGCCTGGAAGAGAAAAAAGAAAAGATTTGCTAGGTGGGAAAAGAGAATGAAGAGGATAGACAAGACCATAGAAAAGCATAGGCGAAATGCAGAAGAGAAAGAACGCAAACAATGGGAAAAAGATAGGAATAAAAAGGAAAAAATAAAACCAAGAGATATAACTTGGATAGCCTACTAACCTAATAAGCTGATTTTCCAATTCTCTGGAGGTATATAAAAATATATTATCAAAGGTTTCTTGTAGCCGTTAGGTGTCCTGGGATCTCTCTAGAGCTTAATTAGATTAGTTAGATTAGGCGAGGGAGCAATAGCAACAAAAATAAAATAAAATTAGACTAGGCTGACCACCATAGAAAAAAGGCTACCCAATTTAGCAATGTACGTTGAATTGATTAGTTATTATTTAAGTATATCGTCATTCAAAAAGTTTTGAGGTCAAGAGAGGACGGCCGAAAACATACCCTTTGTACGAAGATCCTTGTTCAATTCGCCTAACTTAATTTTAGATTTACAAACTAACGACGGCCCACTAATAATAAATTACTTACCGATTTCTAATTAATTGTAAGTCCTTTTGCTTTCTGTGGGTGGTGCCCATACAACACTACACTCACAGAAGGCTGTTTCAAAAAAATTTTTATAATATTTTTTTGGCTTACCTCCCCTGGAGCCTTTTTTTATTTTTGCCTGGTCCCTGAAAAAAGATCTATCTGAATTTGGAATAGGATAGGAAAAAGTTTTTAACGTCACTAACTCTATGAATGTTAGTAGTAAAGGTAAGATATAAGATACATCTAATCTAAAAAGGGTGATAGGAGCTCCATAGAGCTATCTATTTTGAGTTTCAAATGAGCCTCCTTTGGAGGATCAAGGACGAGGCCGACGCAGTCGGCCGAGTCCAGAAATGACTCGTTGTAGTTGCAGAACAAAACCTATACGACCTAGATTTTTTTATAACTTAAAAATCCTTTGTTTATCTAGTTTCTTGTTGCAAGTTTTATTGAGGAATGATTGAGTTATTCATTAGATAAAACAAATACTTTTTATGTATAAACCAGCACAAGACCAGCACATACAGAGATAAATTTATTTTTTTTATAGACTATGTTATGACAAGAATATAAAAAACAATGCAAAATCAAGACTTATTAACGAATGCCCTCGTGGTGAAATTGGTAGACACAAAGGACTTAAAATCCTTGCCATTTATGGAGTGCCAGTTCGAGTCTGGCCGAGGGCACCACTAAATGATAAAGCCACATATTCTTTTTGATCATACAAAAACATCAAAAAAAATTAAAAATTTTTTAAACCATAAAATCAAAAATACATCATTAGGCAAATGTAATTTAATAATTGTTGTTGGGGGTGATGGTTTTATGCTTTCAGCACTTAAAAAATATAATAAGTATAAAAAACCTTTTTATGGAATAAATGCGGGGAGTTATGGTTTTCTGATGAATAAATTTTCATCTAAAAACACAATTAAAAATTTATCTAAAGCAAAGCAAGTTACAATTTCACCTCTAGAGATGACTGTTAAAAATAAATTTAACAAAATCAAGAAATCTATTGCAATAAATGAAGTATCGATATTAAGACAAAGTAGGCAAACTGCATCTTTAGAAATTTTGAGTGGATCTCAGAAAATAATTAAAAAATTAGTTTCTGATGGAATATTAATTTCTACACCAGCTGGAAGTACTGCATATAATATGTCAGTTTATGGTCCTATATTAAACTTAGATTCAAAGAAGTTGTCCATTAGACCGATCAGTGCTTTTAGACCAAGAAGATGGAAGGGAAGAGTAGTTAGTGATAAATCAAATATTTCAATTAAAAATCTCAACATTCAAAAAAGACCAATCAGTGCTGTAGCAGACAACTATGAAGTAAGAAATGCAAAAATTATTTCTATTAAAATAAATAAAAAAATTAAGTTTAATCTTCTTTACGATTCAAATAGAAGTCTTCAAAAAAAAATTAAAATAGAACAAATCAGAAAAGAAACGAATTAATGAGTAATAAAAATTTTGGGTTTGGAACTCAAATTAGAAAATCTCCATATTTTGACTCTACAGTTAAATGGGGTGCAACAGGTTTTTCTGTATATAATCATATGTATATTCCACGTGATTTTGGCGACCCTGAACAAAACTTTTGGAATTTAATTGAAACAGCTATTTTATGTGATGTAGCAGTAGAAAGACAAGTTGAGATAACTGGACCAGATGCTTTTAAATTTATTCAATTATTAACACCTAGAGATTTATCAAAATTATCTGTTGGTCAATGTAAATATGTTTTAATTACAAATGCCGATGGTGGTTTATTAAATGATCCCGTTCTTTTAAGACTGGGAGAAAATCACTTTTGGTTATCTTTAGGTGATAGTGATATTTTATTATGGGCTCAAGGTGTAGCTGTTAACTCAGGATTAAATGTGAAAATAATAGAGCCAGATGTTTCTCCGTTGCAATTACAAGGACCAAAGTCTGGTGAAATAATGATTAAATTATTTGGCGAAAGCATAAAAGATATAAAATATTATTGGTTTAAAGAATTAGATCTAGACGGAATTCCATTAATAGTTTCTCGAACAGGTTGGTCTAGCGAATTTGGCTATGAATTATTTTTAAGAGAAGGTTCAAAAGGAAATGAACTATATGAAAAAATTATGTTAGCAGGAAAGGAATTTGGACTAAAACCAGGTCACACTTCATCTATCAGAAGAATAGAAGGTGGTATGCTTTCTTACCATGCTGATGCTGATATTCACACTAACCCATTCGAACTTGGTTTAGATCGTTTAGTTAACTTGGATGGTGATATTAATTTTATTGGCAAAGAAGCACTTAAAAAAATTAAAGCTAATGGAGTGAAGAGATTGCAAGTTGGTTTAGTAATTAAATGTGAAAAGTTAAGTGGACCTAACACTACATTTTGGAACTTAACGTCTGATAATAAGGTTGTAGGAAAAATTACATCTGCCGTTTATTCACCACGTTTGAAAAAGAATATTGCTCTAGCTTTAGTTGATGTTGAATATTCAAAAATTGGTTTAGAAATTGATGTTTCAATTGAAAATAAATGTTTTAAATGTGAAGTTATAGAAAAACCATTTTTTGATCCAAAAAAACAAATCACATCTAAATTATTAAAGTAATAATGGTGCCCCTGTACGGTTTCGAATTTCGGGCCTAATGATTACAAATCAATTGCTCGTGCAGTTCTGCTCGATGAAAAATAATTCTAATTAAGTAACATCGAGTCAAAGCCGTATACCTGGCGACACTATGACGACACTAATTGTTGTCAGATGACCAAGTATGGGATAATCTGAAAATAGAGGGTAAAAACAATTAAGAAAAGAAACCAACTCGATTAAATGTATAAAAAATTCAATATTAAAATAATTATTATTCTTATAACTATTTTAAGTAGTTATTTTATTTTACATTCAATAATTGGAAGTAATAAATTAATAAATTTAAAATCATTACTAAATAATGAACAAAAATTTTTAATAAAAAAATATATTTTTCCTCACAAACTTCCGCCTGATATAGTTAAAGAGTTAAAATTTATAAAAGATGGTAAAGATATTGAGATAATCAAAAGTAGTATTAAATTATCAAATAATAAAACTTTGAAAAAATATAAATTAAATTCAGGATTTTATGCTGGAAGTAATAATATTAATCCTGGAAATGGTTATTTGGATTTTTATGAAGGCAATATATTCATTTTATCTACCCGTGGTGTTTTAGCATTTAGAGAAAACCTTAATAATAATGAAAAGAATTTTAAGCAAATACAAAGTAATATAAATGATTTTATTGGTCTCAAAGAATTTGCAATCCATCGTTCATATTCAATTAAAGATTTATTAGTATCAGAAAGAACAATATTTGTTTCTTACACGGAAGAAATTAAAGACGATTGTTGGAATACTGGCATCATATTCGGAACTATTAATTATGAAAATATAAAGTTTAAAAAACTCTTTTCATCTAGGGAATGTGTTCACTCAATTGATAATATAGATAAAGAATTTAAAGCGAACCAATCAGGTGGTAGGATAGTTTCTTTTGATGATAGTCACATATTATTCTCAATAGGTGAATACAGAAGTCGACATCTTGCCCAAGATAAACAAAGTGTGAATGGAAAAATAATTAAAATAAATATCATTAATAGTGATTATGAAATTATTTCAATGGGTCATAGAAATCCCCAAGGTTTATATTTTGATAAAGAAAATAATTTTATATTAGAAACTGAACACGGACCAAAAGGTGGTGATGAAATTAATTTAATTGAGGTTGAAAAAATAAGTAAAGATAAAATTCAAAATTATGGTTGGGCAATTGCATCCGCTGGTGAACATTATGGTGTTAAAAGTGAAAATAATAAAAAAAAATATGAAAAATATCCATTATATAATTCACATATTGAACATGGATTTATCGAACCACTTTGGTCATTTGTACCATCAATAGGTATTTCAGAAATAGTCAAAATCGGTCAAAATAAATATGTAGTAAGTTCAATGAAAAATAAATCTATCTATTTTTTTGAATTAAATAAACAAAGAGAAATAATTAATTTAGATAGAATAGAAGTATTTGAAAGAGTTAGAGATTTAAGATTTAATAATGATAATAATCAATTATATTTATTTATGGAAGATAGTCCTTCTATCGGGATAATAAATTTAAATTAAGATTTAATTTCTACTCTTTACACATAAGCTGAAAGGTTTTGTATTTAGCAAAAATAATAAACATTAATTTATATTATTGATGGTGCCCCCGCACGGATTCGAACCGCGGACCTATTGATTACAAATCAATTGCTCTACCAACTGAGCTACAAGGGCTTAAGGCGTTTTTTTAATAGCATTTTATATATATTCAAGAAATTATTTTTGTTGATTTATATGATGAAAAACTATTGCTGCACTGTTTGAAATATTTAAACTCTCAATTTCTTTATTAATATTAATTTTCACAGAAAAGTCGGTATATTTTGCTGTATGTTGATTCAGACCATGTCCTTCAGAACCAAATAGTAACACATTGTTTCCATTCCATTTAACATCTGTAAAGTTTTTTTTACTATTGGCTGTAAAACCATAAACCCAAAAATTTTTATCTCTTAAATATTTTAGGGTAGTATTTATATTTGACACCTGAAAAATATTTAGGTGCTCCATACAACCGCTTGCAGATTTATATAATAGTTTACTCTCACTTGGAAAATGTCTCTCTTTCACTATTAGTCCATCTATATTAAATGAGGCAGCACTTCTAATAAGAGAGCCTATATTTCTTGGATCTGTAACCTCATCCAAGCATACAAATGTTAAATTATTTCTGCCTTTAATAAATTCTTTTAGTTCTGGATTTTCTAAATGCTCTATTTCTGCAACATAGCCTTGATGTAAAATATCCTCACTTCTACAATACTTATCTAATTCTTTTTTAGTTTTAAAAAATACTTTTAAATCTTTTAATAAATTTTTATGGGGACTTTGCTTGTGAATATTTTTTTTACTTTCTTCTGTCAAAAATATCTTAATTACTCTTCTTTTTGTGTTTTTTAATGCTCCAATGACAGCATGACGTCCAGCAATAAAAAAGGATGATTTTTGAGTCATATTTTATGAATTTACAAGGTTTTTACACTATTTTTTCTGAAATTCACGTATTGCATTTGTACAATAAAAATATATAAAACGCATGTTGTTTAAAGCTTTATTGAACAAGGGGACGCTTCCCCTGCTATTAGGGAGGGGTACCAAAGCGGTCAAATGGGGCGGGCTGTAAACCCGTTGACTTCGGTCTTCGAAGGTTCGAATCCTTCCCCCTCCACCATTCAATAAATATTTAAATAATTAAGGAGTATACTTGGGTGATGCGGGTGTAGTTCAATGGTAGAACGCTAGCCTTCCAAGCTGGATGTAAGGGTTCGATTCCCTTTACCCGCTCCAAAAATTAAAAAAAGAAAAAAGAGGTATAAAAGTAATGTCAAAAGAAAAGTTTGTAAGAAATAAACCGCACTGTAATATTGGAACTATAGGTCATGTTGACCATGGAAAAACAACATTAACTGCTGCGATAACAAAAGTTTTAGCAGAGTCAGGTGGTGCACAATTTACTGCTTATGACCAAATCGATAAGGCTCCAGAGGAAAAAGAAAGAGGTATAACAATCTCAACAGCACACGTTGAATATGAAACTGCGAACAGACATTACGCTCACGTGGATTGCCCAGGTCACGCAGACTATGTAAAAAATATGATTACAGGTGCTGCTCAAATGGATGGTGCAATTTTAGTTGTGAATGCTGCAGATGGTCCAATGCCACAAACAAGAGAGCATATTCTTCTTGCTCGTCAAGTTGGAGTTCCTGCAATTGTTGTATATTTAAATAAAGTAGACCAAGTCGATGATAAAGAGATGATAGATTTAGTTGAAGAAGAAATTAAAGATTTATTAACGTCTTATAAATTTCCAGGAGATAAAACCCCAATAGTAAAAGGCTCAGCATTAGCAGCTGTGGAAGGAAAAGACGACGAAATTGGAAAAAATTCTATTATGGAATTAATGAAAGCTGTTGATGAATTTATCCCACAACCAGATCGACCTAAGGATAAAGATTTCCTTATGCCTGTTGAAGATGTTTTTTCAATTTCTGGTAGAGGAACCGTTGTAACTGGAAGAGTAGAGTCCGGGGTAATTAAAACAGGAGAAGAAATTGAAATAGTTGGTATTAGAGAAACTAAAAAATCAGTTTGTACTGGAGTAGAAATGTTCAGAAAGCTTTTAGATTCAGGCGAAGCAGGGGACAATATTGGTGCACTTCTTAGAGGTGTTGAAAGAACTGACGTTGAAAGAGGTCAGGTTCTATGTAAGCCTGGATCTATTAAACCTCATACTAAATTTGAAGCTCAAGCATATGTATTAAAGAAAGAAGAAGGAGGAAGACATACCCCATTCTTTACTAAATACCGACCTCAATTTTACTTTAGAACAACTGACGTTACTGGTGAAGTTGAATTACCATCAGGAACAGAAATGGTTATGCCAGGTGATGATGCAAAGTTTACGGTAAAACTAATTACACCAATTGCAATGGATGAAAAGCTTAACTTTGCAATTAGAGAAGGTGGTAGAACAGTAGGAGCGGGAGTAGTAACTAAGATTATAGAGTAAACTCAATAGGAGTGTAGCTCAATTGGTAGAGCGCCGGTCTCCAAAACCGGAGGTTGGGGGTTCGATTCCCTTCGCTCCTGCCAATTAAGTATACTAAATTATGATAAACCCTTTAAAATTTATTCAGGAAGTCAAACAAGAGGCTTTTAAGGTAACTTGGCCTACTGCGAAGGAGACAGTTCAAGGAGCTCTAATGGTTTTTGCTATGGCAGTTTTAGCTTCGTTATTTTTTTTATTGCTAGATCAGGTTTTAAAGTTTTTTCTCGAAATCATACTCAAGGTAAGTATTTAATGAAAAATTGGTATATTGTTCAATCTCACTCAAGTTTCGAAAATAAAGTGGCACAACTAATAAAAGAGGAAGCTGAAAAAGCTAAAGTCTCAGAAAAAATTGAGGAAATTATTGTTCCTACACATGATATAACAGAAGTTAAGAGAGGTAAAAGAGTTCAGAGAAAAAAAAAATATTTTCCAGGATATGTGCTTATTAAAAGTGAGATGGATAACAATATCTACCACATGATTAAAAATTTAAAAAAAGTAAGCGGTTTTCTGGGCTCTAAAGGTACACCAATACCAGTTTCAGACAAGGAAATTGAAAAAATTCTAGGTCAAATTAAGGATGGGGTAGCACAACCTAAATCAGGTGTTGAGTATAATGTTGGAGAAAAAGTTCAAGTTATAGATGGACCATTTGCATCATTTAGTGGTTTAGTTGAAGATATAGATGAAGAAAAGTTAAGACTTAAAGTTTCAGTTTCGATTTTTGGACGACCCACACCAGTTGATTTAGAATATAACCAAGTAGAAAAGGCAAGTTAATGGCAAAAAAAGAAATTAGTGGATACGTAAAATTACAAATTAAAGGTGGTCAAGCTAATCCTGCACCTCCTGTTGGACCAGCTCTTGGACAAAGAGGAATTAATATAATGGAATTCTGCAAGGCATTTAATGATAAAACCAAAAGTTTCGCAGGCAAACCAGTCCCAGTTATAATTACAGTTTATAAAGATAAAAAATTTGATTTTATAATAAAATCTCCACCAGCATCACACTTTATTAAAGAAGCTATGAAATTAAAAAGTGGATCTAAAGAACCTGGAAGAAGCATAGTAGGATCTATATCTAAACAGCAGCTAAAAGATATAGCAGAAAAGAAAATGGCAGACTTAAACGCTCACGATTTGGATGAAGCTGCAAAAATTATTGCTGGATCTGCAAGATCTATGGGAATAGAGGTTAAAGATTAATGAAATCGAAAAGATACAAAAAACTGCCAGAAAAAACTAACGAGTTACCGTCTGCCAAAATTGATAGTGTTCTAAGTTTGATAAAATCTAATTGTACTACAAAATTTGATGAATCAGTTGATTTAAACTTTAGAATTAATAACAAACAAAAAAAAAATGAAGTTAACCTAAGAACAGTTGTAAATTTACCAGGTGGAACAGGCAAATCAATAAAAGTAGCTGTGGTATGTGAAGAAAGTAAAATAGATGATGCCAATAATGCAAATGCTGATGTAGTAGGAGGAGATGACCTAGTTGAAAAAATCAAAAATGGAGAATTAAATTTTGAAAAACTCATATGTACACCATCAATGATGATCAAACTTTCAAAGTTAGGAAAAGTTCTAGGACCCAAGGGATTAATGCCAAATCCTAAATTAGGTACAGTTACTAATGATATATCTAAAGCAGTTAAAGAGGCAAAAGCTGGTCAAGTTGAAATTCGAAATGATAAAGATGGAAATATAGGTTTAAGTATTGGAAAAAAATCTTTTGAAGATGATAAACTTATCAGGAATTATTTAGCGGTTATCGATGCTTTAGAAAAAGAGAAATCTAATTTAACTATAAAGGGAGACTTAGTTAAACAAGTATTTATAACTTCAAGTATGGGTGTATCCTACAAATTAAAGTTAGAAAAGAGTTTTTAATTATGATGAACAAAGAACAAAAAAAACAGTATATAAATGATATGACAACTCAGTTTGATAAAACTGAAGCTGTTATTGTAACTCATTATCAAGGTTTAACCGTTACTCAATTGGACGACCTAAGAAAAAAAATGCGTGAGCATGGTATAAAATTTAAAATTACGAATAATAGAATTACTAAGCTAGCTTTGGAAAAGACAAAATGCAAAGAACTATCAGATTTGTTTTCAGGCCCAACAGCAGTGGCTTTATCAGAAGATGCAATTACATCTGCAAAAATTCTTACTAAATTTTCAAAAGAAAATGAAAACCTCAAAATCTTAGGGGGAATCATGGGTACCGACATTTTGGATGTAGCTGGAGTTAAAAATGTTGCAACATTACCTTCATTAGAAGAGGCAAGAGCCAAAATAGTAGGTATTTTAAGGTCTCCTGCACAAAAAATAGCAAGTATTTTACTTGCACCGGCGTCAAAAATCGCTATTTTAGCGCTCGAAAAATCAAAAAAATAACCAGGGACAAAATATTATTACTATGGCTGACTTAAATAAAATTATAGAAGATTTATCAAGCTTAACCGTTGTAGAGGCGGCTGAGCTTTCAAAACAATTAGAGGAAAAATGGGGGGTCACAGCAGCAGCTGCAGTTGCTGCTGCTCCAGCAGCAAGCGGTGGAGAGGCACCTGCTGAGGAAAAAGATGAATTCACAGTTATGCTGACAGCTGTCGGAGATAAAAAAATAAATGTTATAAAAGAAGTTAGAGCTGTAACAGAGCTAGGATTGAAGGAAGCTAAAGATTTAGTTGAAGGTGCACCAAAGGAAGTCAAATCTGGTGTTAATAAAAAAGAAGCAGAAGAAATCAAAGCTAAGTTAGAAGCAGCAGGCGCAAAAGTAGAACTTAAGTAAATTAATAGAAAGAACTACATTGCTGAAATCTTAATCAGCAATGAATATTTTATATGCAGTTATCTTTTACTAAGAAAAAAAATATTAGAAAAAGTTTTGGAAAACTAAAAGAAAGTTTATCAATACCAAATCTTATAGAAGTACAAAAAAATTCTTATAAAGAACTTACAGAATTTAAAGATGACGTAGAAGCACATTTAGTTAAAGGGTTTCATAGAGTATTTAAAAGTATATTTCCAATCGAAGACTTGAATGATAAAGCAACTCTAGAATATATCTCTTATAGATTGGAAAAACCAAAATTTGATGTAGATGAGTGCATTACAAGAGGGTTAACTTATTCAGCAGCTCTAAAATGTACGTTAAGACTTGTTGTTTACGAAATTGATCAAGAAAATAATACAAAAGACATATTGTCCGCAAAAGAACAAGAGGTCTATATGGGAGAAGTTCCAATGATGACAAACAGTGGAACTTTCATAACAAATGGTGTTCAAAGAGTTGTGGTTAATCAAATGCATAGAAGTCCTGGTGTTTTTTTTGATCATGACAAAGGTAAATCTCACGCTAGTGGTAAACTATTGTTTAATTGTAGAGTCATACCCAATAGGGGATCATGGTTAGATTTTGAATATGACGTTAAAGACTATTTATATTTTAGAATAGATAGAAAAAAGAAAATTTTGATATCAACCTTATTGCAAGCCTTGGGCTATTCAAAATCTGATATAGTAAATGAATTTTATGAAAAAGAGACTTTATCATATGATGAAAATTCTCAGAAATGGAAGACTAAATTTGATCCAGAAAACTATAGAGCAAAGAATTTTTCAGAGGAAGTAATAGATGCAAAAACTAAAAAAATAGTAGTAAAATCTGGTGATCAAATCAATTTTTTAACAGCAAAAAAACTAGCAAATGATGGGTTGAAAGAAATTTTAATATCAAGTTCGTCATTATACGGTAAATATCTTCACAAAGATTTAATTGCTGGAGAAGATAATTATAAAATTGGTACAGAACTAAATGAAACCATAATCAATAACTTAATTGAAAATAAAATAAATATAGTTGAGATCTCTAAAACAAACTCAATATCTAAAGGTCCTTATTTGCTTCAAACATTATTGAATGATAAAAATGAAAATAAAAATGATGCAATTACAGAAATTTATAAAATTTTAAGACCTGGCGAACCTCCTACAATGGAGATTGCAACTCAAATTTTTAATAATCTTTTTTTTAGCTCTGATAGATATGACCTCTCAGATGTTGGTAGGGTAAAAATGAACTCAAGATTAGATTTAAATTGTTCTGACAAAATTACTATTTTAAGAAACGATGATATTTTGGCGATTGTAAAAAAAATGCTGGATCTAAGAGATGGCAAAGATGAAGTTGATGATATTGATCACCTTGGTAATAGGAGAGTGCGATCTGTAGGTGAATTAGTTGAAAACCAAGCTAGAATTGGTGTTTACAGGATGGAAAGAGCAATTAAAGAAAAAATGACTACATTGGATGTTGAATCTGCAATGCCACAAGACTTAATAAATGCGAAACCTTTAACAATTTCTTTAAAAGATTTTTTTGCTACATCTCAATTATCACAATTTATGGATCAAACTAATCCTCTTTCAGAAATTACCCATAAAAGAAGGGTGTCAGCTCTAGGCCCTGGTGGATTAACAAGAGAAAGAGCGGGATTTGAGGTTAGGGATGTCCACCCAACTCATTATGGTAGAATTTGTCCAATAGAGACACCAGAGGGACCAAATATTGGTTTGATTAACAGTTTATCAACATATTCAAAAATAAATAAATACGGTTTTATAGAAAGCCCTTATAAAAAAGTTGAAAATGGTGTTGTCCAAGATAAGATTGAATATCTATCAGCAATGGAAGAAACAAAATTTACTATTGCTCAAGCGAACTCAGTATTAGATAAAAATGGGAAATTTGTTGAAGAACTTGTATCAAGTAGGGCAAACTTAGACTTTATTTTATCTAAACCAGAAAACATCGATTACATTGACGTCTCTCCTAAACAACTAGTTTCAGTCGCGGCATCACTAATTCCTTTTTTGGAGAATGATGATGCTAACAGAGCATTAATGGGATCAAACATGATGAGACAAGCGGTTCCACTTTTAAAACCTGAAGCACCTTTAGTAGGAACAGGAATTGAAAGCGATGTTGCCTTGGACTCAGGAGTAACGATTGTAGCTAAAAGAGATGGGATTGTTGATAAAATCGATGGAAAAAGAATAGTTATCAAAGCATCAAATGAAAAAGATTATTCACAATCAGGTGTGGATATATATAATCTTCAAAAATTTAAAAGATCAAATCAAAATACCTGCATAAATCAAAAACCTTTAGTAAGAGTCGGAGATAAAGTAAAGTCTGGTGATATAATAGCGGATGGACCATCAACGAAAACTGGTGAGCTAGCACTTGGAAAAAATGTTACAGTAGCTTTTATGCCTTGGCAGGGATATAATTTTGAGGACTCAATATTAATATCTGAAAGATGTGTTACAGATGACGTATTTACTTCAATCCATATTGAAGAATACGAAGTAATGGCTAGGGATACAAAATTAGGTGAAGAAGATATAACAAGAGACATACCAAACATAAATGAAGAAGCACTAAAAAATCTTGATGAGTCTGGAATAGTTTACATAGGTGCTGAAGTAAAGCCAGGTGATATTTTGGTTGGGAAAGTAACACCTAAAGGTGACTCCGCATCAGGTCCTGAAGAAAAACTTTTACGATCAATTTTTGGTGAAAAAGCAATTGATGTTACAGACACTTCATTAAAAATGCCAAGTGGAAGTGGTGGTATTGTTGTAGATGTAAGAGTATTTAATAGACACGGAATAGAAAAAGACGAAAGATCAATAACAATAGAAAGAGCAGAAATTGAAAGTGTTCAGCAGGATAAAAATGTCGAAGTAGAAATATTAGAGAGAAGTATAAAACAAAGAGCATCATCAATTTTAATAAACACTAAATTAGCAAAGAAAATTAAAAATTATGAGGTAGGCATTTCCTTAGATGAAAAAATAATATTTGAAATTCCAATATCTGAGTTGTTTAAAATAAATGTAGAAGATAGCTCTAAAAATGATTCATTATTAAAATTAAGATCACAATATGAAAATGCTAAAAATGATATTCAAGAAAGATTTGAAGATAAAGTTCTTAAAATTAGACAGGGTGATGATTTATTACCAAGTGTAATGAAGATGGTTAAAGTTTTTGTTGCAATTAAAAGAAGATTAAGACCTGGAGATAAAATGTCGGGAAGGCATGGAAATAAAGGTGTAGTTAGCAAAATTGTTCCAGTGGAAGATATGCCATATAGAGAAAATGGTAAACCTGTTGATATAGTTCTAAATCCTTTGGGAGTACCAAGTAGAATGAATGTGGGTCAAATTTTAGAAACCCATTTAGGATGGTCATGCAAAGAATTGGGTGAACAATTAACAGAATTGATTAATGAGAATCAAAAGAGGATTGAAAAGGGGGACAAAATTTCTAAATTCTTAAAATCTGTTTATGGAGAGGAAATATATAAAAATAATATAGATAAATTAACAGATACAGAATTCAACGATTTGTGTCAAAATATTCAAAATGGAGTTCCAATATCAACACCAGTGTTTGACGGTGCAAAAGAGAATGATGTTACTAAAATGCTTGATCTTGCAAAATTACCAAACACAGGACAAACAACCCTGTGGGATGGAAGAACAGGAGAGAAATTTGATAGACCAGTTACAGTAGGAATAATTTATATGCTCAAACTACATCATCTTGTTGAGGATAAAATACATGCTAGATCTACCGGACCTTACAGCTTAGTAACACAGCAACCATTGGGTGGTAAAGCTCAATTGGGTGGACAAAGATTTGGTGAAATGGAAGTATGGGCTCTAGAAGCATATGGAGCCTCATACACACTTCAAGAAATACTGACTGTTAAATCGGATGATGTTGCAGGAAGGGTAAAGGTCTATGAAACGATTGTTAAAGGAGAGGAAAAC
The DNA here is from genome assembly GCA_902569245.1 of uncultured Pelagibacteraceae bacterium. Lineage (GTDB taxonomy): Bacteria > Pseudomonadota > Alphaproteobacteria > Pelagibacterales > Pelagibacteraceae > Pelagibacter. Next base: position 116,740 of record CACFTO010000002.1, read on the forward strand.
TTTGAGTCTGGTATACCAGAATCATTTAACGTTTTAGTAAAAGAAATTAAATCATTAGCATTAAACGTGGAGCTAAATTAAAAATATGAGTAAAGAATTATCAGATTTATTCAAGTCTTCTGAAATATCAGAGGCACAAAATTTCAATAGTATAAAAATAACTCTAGCGAGTCCTGAAAAAATTAAATCTTGGACTTTTGGAGAAATAAAAAAACCGGAAACAATAAACTATAGAACATTTAGACCAGAAAAAGATGGATTATTCTGTGCAAGAATTTTTGGTCCAATAAAAGATTATGAGTGTCTGTGTGGTAAGTATAAAAGAATGAAGTTTAGAGGGATTATATGTGAAAAATGTGGTGTAGAAGTTACTAAATCTAATGTCCGAAGAGAAAGAATGGGTCATATAAATCTTGCAACACCTGTTGCTCATATCTGGTTTTTAAAATCCTTACCAAGTAGAATTTCTTTAGTTGTAGACATGAAACTTAAAGAGGTTGAGAGAGTATTATATTTTGAAAACTTTATTGTAATTGAACCAGGTCTAACAGGATTAAAGAAAAACCAATTATTGGGAGAAGAGGAGTTAATAAAATATCAAGATGATTATGGTGAAGAAGCCTTCACAGCAGGAATTGGTGCAGAAGCTATACTTGAGATACTCAAATCTATTAACCTAGAAGAGGAAAGAGATTTTCTAATTAAAGATATTAAGGAAACAAAATCAAAAGTTAATGAAGAGAGATCTATCAAAAGATTAAAATTAATTGAGTCATTCATTGAGACCGGTAACAAACCTGAATGGATGATTTTAACTACGGTCCCTGTGATACCTCCAGAGCTTAGACCTTTAGTTCCGCTAGATGGAGGTCGTTTCGCAACATCAGATTTAAATGATTTATATAGAAGAGTAATCAATAGAAACAATAGACTTAAAAGATTAATGGATTTAAAGGCTCCAGATATTATTGTTAGAAATGAAAAAAGGATGTTGCAGGAATCCGTTGACGCACTTTTTGACAATGGAAGAAGAGGAAGGGTAATAACCGGTACAGGAAAAAGACCTTTAAAATCTCTTGCTGAAATGTTGAAAGGAAAACAAGGAAGGTTTAGACAAAATTTGCTAGGAAAAAGAGTAGATTATTCAGGTAGATCAGTGATTGTTGTTGGTCCTGACTTGAAACTACATGAGTGTGGTTTGCCTAAGAAAATGGCACTTGAATTATTCAAACCCTTCTTGTACGCAAGATTAAATAAACTTGGATTAGCATCAACAATTAAACAGGCAAAAAAACTAGTTGAAAGAGAAAGAAACGAGGTATGGGATGCTTTAGAGTTAATTGTAAGGGAACATCCTGTAATATTAAACAGAGCACCAACGCTACACAGATTAGGTGTTCAAGCATTTGAACCTAAACTAATAGAGGGTAATGCAATTGAACTTCATCCATTAACTTGTGCAGCATTCAACGCAGATTTTGATGGAGATCAAATGGCTGTTCATGTCCCGTTAAGTTTGGAAGCTCAATTGGAAGCTAGAGTATTAATGATGTCAACAAATAATATTTTAAGTCCATCTAATGGTAAACCCATAATTGTTCCAAGTCAGGATATGATCCTTGGTATTTACTATCTATCACAACCACCTGTCCAAACAGATAAAATAGATGGATATTTTGTAAATACTTCAGAAATAGAACATGCTTTAGAAACAGGACAAATAAAAGTACATTCAAGGATTGTATCAAGATTTGAAACATTAGACGAAAAAGGTAATTCAAAATTTGAGAAACATATAAGCACAGCAGGAAGATTTTTACTTTCTAATTTAATTCCGAAAAATATTAATAATAAATTTTCTTTAGTTGATAGATTGTTACCAAAAAAAATAGTTTCAGAAGTTATTGATCATGTGTTTAGATTTTCAGGCCAAAAAAATACAGTTATATTTTGTGATAAATTAAAAGATATCGGTTTTAAACATGCTTTTAAGGCTGGGATTTCATTTGGAAAAGATGACTTGTTAATACCGGATAATAAAGAACAATTAATTGATGAGACTAAAAAATTAATTGCAGATTATGAAGGGCAATACGCAGAAGGACTAATAACAAGAGGTGAAAAATATAATAAAGTAATAGATGCTTGGTCAAAGTGTACAGATAGAGTTGCATCGGAGATGATGAAAAGAATCTCTGCAACAGAAGTAACTGACGAGGGTTTAAAAATAAATTCCGTATTTATGATGGCTGATAGTGGTGCGAGAGGATCTGCGGCTCAAATGAAACAATTAGCTGGAATGAGAGGCTTGATTGCCAAACCCTCAGGTGAAATTATTGAAACTCCCATAACATCTAACTTTAAAGAGGGTCTTACAGCATTAGAATATTTTAATTCAACACATGGAGCGAGAAAAGGTTTGGCTGATACAGCACTTAAAACCGCTAGTTCAGGTTATTTAACAAGAAGATTATGTGATGTAGCTCAGGATTTAACAATAACAAAACCTAAATGCGATATGAACTGTGGATCTATAAAACTGACAGAAGTACTAGAAGGTGGAAATATAATGGTGAGTCTTTCTGAAAGAGCATTAGGAAGGGTTGCTGCAAAGGAAATAAAAAATCCGCTAACAGGTGAAATTTTAATTAAAAAAGATGTAATGATTGATGAAGCTGGTTGTGAGAAAATTGATGCAGCTGGAGTTAAAAGTATAAACGTATATTCGGTAATGACATGTAAAGCAAAAGAGGGTGTATGTGCTACATCTTACGGAAGAGACTTATCGAGAGGAAAAATGGTTCATGTAGGTGAGGCTATTGGAATGATATCTGCACAATCTATTGGTGAGCCTGGGACACAGCTAACTATGAGAACTTTCCATGTTGGTGGTACAGCTTCTGTTAAGCAAGAGTCACAAATAGTATCAAATTCAGAGGGATCTCTTAAAATTGTAAACACAAACCTAATAAAAGACTCAAAAAATAATCAAATTGTTATGGGTAGAAATACTGAGATATCAATTGAAGATGATAAAGGACTACAAGTGGCATCTTATAAAGTTCCTTATGGATCTAAATTATTTTTTGAGAATGGTCAGAAAATAAAAAAAGGTTCAAAAATTTGTGAGTGGGATCCTTATACAACACCTGTTATTGCTGAAAAAGATGGTATTGCAAATTACGTTGATTTAATTGATGGAGTTTCAATTGCAGAAACAGTTGATGATGCAACAGGTATTTCTACAAAAGCTGTAGTTGATTGGAAAACACAATCAAAAAATACTGACTTAAAACCGAGAATTACCCTGAGAGATACAAAAGGTAATGTTATTAAGAAAGCTGATGACAATGAAGCTAGATATTATTTAGTTCCAGACTCAATTTTATCAGTTAAAGATGGTGCAAAAATTTCAGCTGGTGATGTAATTGCAAGATTACCAAAAGAAACAACAAAAACAAAAGATATTACTGGAGGATTACCTAGAGTTGCAGAATTATTTGAAGCTAGAAAAGCTAAAGATAGTGCAATTATTGCGGAAAATGATGGTAGCGTTATCTTTGGAAAAGAAGTTAGAGGCAAACAAAGAGTAACTATTGAAGCTGAAAATGGCGATACATCAAGTTACTTAATTCCAAAAGGAAAACATATAAATTTTAACCAGGGCGAAAAGATTAAAAAGGGTGAATACTTGTTAGACGGACAACCTTTACCTCATGATATTTTAAGAATACTTGGAATTGAAGAATTAACTGAATATTTTGTAAATCAAGTTCAAGATGTTTATAGACTCCAAGGTGTTATCATTAATGATAAACATATAGAGACGATCCTAAGACAAATGTTAAAAAAAATAGAAGTGAAAGAAACTGGAGACAGCAAATTATTACCAGGTGAAATAGTAGATAGAATAAAATTTGAGACAATGAATGAAAAATTAGTGGCGGATGGTAAGAAACCTGCTGTTGGAGAAAGAGTACTAATGGGGATAACAAAAGCATCCCTACAAACGGAGTCATTTATATCGGCAGCCTCATTCCAGGAAACAACTAGGGTGTTAACGGACGCAGCTATTAAAGGAAAAGTAGATAAACTTACAGGTTTGAAAGAAAATGTTATAGTAGGAAGATTAGTTCCAGCCGGAACTGGCTCAATAAAAAATTCTTGGAATAAAAAAGCTATTAATGACGATCAAAAATTTTTATCTGAACAAGAGAGTGCAGAAGCTTCTGAAGCACAAATTAATCAATAAATTTAACCTTTTTTAGCGTTTAATTAGTTTGACAAATACAATTTCTAATGTATTTTGTCCATGTTTTTGGTTGGAATGTAGTGACTAGATCACTAAACGCTGCCATAAATAACATGTCAGTTATTTTCATCAAAAATATAAAATATTTAAAAAATTTATTATGCCAACTATTAACCAGTTAGTAAGAAAAAGTAGAGACAGACAGATTACTAGAAATAAAGTTCCAGCTTTACAAAAACAACCTTTAAAAAGAGGTGTATGCGTTAAAGTTTATACAACAACTCCTAAAAAACCTAATTCAGCTTTAAGAAAGGTTGCACGTGTAAGACTATCTAATGGTTTTGAAGTAACTGCTTATATACCAGGTGAAGGCCATAATTTACAGGAACACTCTGTGGTTTTAATTAGAGGTGGAAGAGTTAAAGATTTACCTGGCGTTCGATATCATATTTTAAGAGGAAATTTAGATACCCAAGGTGTTGCAAATAGAAAACAGAGACGTTCCTTATATGGAACAAAAAAGGGAAAATAAATAATGTCTAGAAAACGTAAAGCTCCAAAAAAATTATCTGTCATAGATCCTAAATATAAATCTACAATTATTCCTAAATTAATAAATTCAATTATGTATGATGGTAAAAAAACAGTTGCTGAAAAAATAATTTATGACGCGATAGAAAAGATCAAAAGTAAATCAAAGGATGAACCTTTAAATGTTTTCAACGACGCAATAAATAATATTAGACCAACAGTTGAAGTTAGATCAAGAAGAGTTGGTGGTGCAACTTATCAAGTCCCGGTCGAGGTAAAATCTAAAAGATCTCAAGCTTTAGCATTAAGATGGTTAGTAGACGCATCTAGAAAACGTAAAGATAAGAAAATGTCAGATAAAATATTTAATGAAATATACGACGCTTATCAAAATAGAGGATCCGCAATTAAGAAAAAAGAAGATACACATAAAATGGCTGAGTCTAATAAGGCTTTTGCTCATTTTAGATGGTAAAAATTATGTCTAGAACTCATACATTAGATAAGTATAGAAACATTGGTATCATGGCCCACATAGATGCAGGTAAAACTACAACGACTGAAAGAATTCTTTATTATACAGGAAAAAGCCACAAAATTGGTGAAGTTCATGATGGTGCTGCAACAATGGACTGGATGGAGCAGGAGCAAGAAAGAGGAATAACAATAACCTCAGCTGCAACTACATGTTTCTGGAACGATCACAGAATTAATATAATAGATACTCCTGGACATGTTGATTTTACTATTGAAGTAGAAAGATCTTTAAAAGTCTTGGATGGAGCTGTAGCAGTTTTTGATGGTGTAGCTGGTGTTGAACCTCAGTCGGAAACTGTTTGGAGACAAGCTGACAAATATAAAGTTCCAAGAATTTGTTTTGTAAATAAACTAGACAGGACAGGAGCTGACTTTTTTAGATGTGTTGAGATGATAAAAGACAGATTAGGAGCTAAACCACTTGTTATGCAGGTTCCAATAGGCATTGAAGCTTCACTGAAAGGTGTTGTAGATTTGATCAAAATGAAAGCTATTGTTTGGAAAAATGAAGATTTAGGAGCTGCATGGGAATTAATAGAAATTCCAGATGACTTAAAAGAAATATCAAATAAATATCGTCAAGAATTAGTCGAGACAGCTGTAGAGCAAGATGAAAAACTTATGGAAGATTATTTAGGTGGTAAAGAAATTTCTGAAGAAGATTTAACTAAGTGCATAAGAAAAGGATGTTTAGGTTTTGACTTTGTTCCAGTGTTAACAGGCTCTGCTTTTAAAAATAAAGGTGTTCAACCTTTATTAGATGCCGTTGTAAACTATTTACCAAGCCCAAATGATATCGGATCAATAAAAGGAACAAAACCTGGATCTGAAGATGAAATTGAAATGAAATTTGATGATAACGCACCTTTTTCAGCATTAGCATTTAAAGTTGCGAATGACCCTTTCGTTGGAAGTTTAACATTTATTAGAATTTATTCAGGTACCGTTAAGTCTGGAACGGGTATTTATAATACTTCAAAAGATAAAGAAGAAAGAGTTGGCAGGATGTTATTAATGCATGCAAACTCTAGAGAAGACATTAAGGAGGCAAATGCTGGTGATATCGTTGCTTTGGCTGGATTAAAAAATACAATCACTGGTCACACTTTAGCAGATAAAGAGACACCAGTATTGCTAGAACCTATGGAATTTCCTGACCCAGTTATAGAAATTGCGGTCGAACCTAAAACAAAAGCTGACCAAGAAAAAATGGGTGAAGCCCTTGGAAGACTGGCAAAAGAAGATCCTTCATTTAGAGTTACTTCAGATGAAGAGTCTGGACAAACTATTATCAAAGGTATGGGTGAACTACATTTAGATATAATTGTGGATAGAATGAAAAGAGAATTTAAAGTTGAGGCAAATGTTGGAGCTCCACAAGTAGCTTATAGAGAAACGATCCTTTCGCTTGCAGAAAATGATTATACACACAAAAAACAGAGTGGAGGTGCAGGACAGTTTGCTAGAGTTAAATTAATTGTTGAACCTCTTGAGCCAGGCAAAGGAAGAGAAATAGAAAGTAAAATTAAAGGGGGAGCAATACCAAAAGAATTTATACCAGGTGTGGAAAAAGGTGTAGAAACAGTTGCAGATGGCGGGATACTAGCTGGATTTCCACTTATAGACTACAAAGTAACAATTGTTGATGGATTACATCATGATGTCGACTCTAGTGTATTAGCGTTTGAATTAGCATCAAGACAATGTTTTAAAGAGGCATGCACTAAAGCTACTTTAAAATTATTAGAACCTATAATGAGGGTTGAGGTAGTAACACCCGAGGATTATATGGGTGATGTTATTGGAGATCTTAATAGTAGGAGAGGTCAAATAAGTACTCAAGAACAAAGAGGAAATGCAACTGTTATTACCGCAATGGTTCCTTTGGCTAATATGTTCGGCTACATAAATAATTTAAGATCTATGTCACAAGGAAGAGCACAATATTCAATGTTTTTTGATCATTATGATAAAGTACCTCAAAATGTTCAAGACGAAGTAACAAAAAAAACAGGCTAATTATGGACAAACAAAACATCAGAATTAAATTAAGAGCTTATGATAATAAGGTTTTAGATCAATCAACGGAAGAAATAGTAAACACCGTTAAAAGAACAGGTGCAAATATAAAAGGACCAATACCTCTCCCAACAAAAATAGAGAGATATACAGTTCTAAGATCACCTCATATTGATAAAAAAAGTAGGGAGCAGTTTGAAACAAGAACTCATAAAAGATTAATAGATATAATAGAGCCAACCCCAGCTACTGTAGAAGCATTAATGAAATTAGACTTAGCTTCAGGTGTTGACGTGGAGATCAAAATTTAATGAGTGAAATAGGGTTAGTAGGAAAAAAAATTGGCATGACCAGAGAGTTTTATAAAACAGGACAGTCTGTACCTGTAACTGTTTTAAAAGTAGAAAGAGGCAGAATTATTCAATTAATAGCAAAAGAAAAAAGAGGATACGATGCAATTCAATTAGGATTTGGAAATATTAAAAGTTCAAAATTATCTAAATCTATGAAAGGATATTTCTCCAAAAAAAACACCGAAGCCAAAAAAACTTTAAAAGAGTTTAGAGTAAAAGATCTTGAACAATATAAGGAAGGAAATGAATTTGGAATTGAAATTTTTAAGGATATAAAATTTCTAGATATTAGATCAAAAACTATCGGTAAGGGATTTGCAGGCGCAATGAAAAGACATAATTTTGGTGGTTTGAGAGCATCACATGGAGTCTCTATATCTCATAGAGCACATGGATCTACTGGTCAGAACCAAGATCCAGGTAAAGTTTTTAAAGGAAAGAAAATGGCTGGGCACATGGGTGATAAATTAAGATCAATGCAAAATCTTGAAATTATTAAAACAGATATAGAAAATCAATTAATTTATATTAAAGGATCAATTCCAGGGTCAAAGAATTCAGAGGTATTAATTAAAAAAGCAGTTAAAAATTTAAATAAATTGACAATGATTGAAAAAATAGAAATTTTAGAAAAATCAAAAAAAGCAAAAGATAAGAAAAAATAATTTATGAAAATTGAAAAACTTAATTTACAAGGTAAAAAAAATACTATCGAAGTTTCAGATAAAATAGTTGCTGCCAAAATTAATACTAAACTTGTAAGTAACGTTTTGTATAAAGCAAATGCTAATTACAAAGGTAGAAAAGCTAAAACAAAACAAAAAAATGAAATAGTTGGCTCAACCTCTAAAATATACGCTCAAAAAGGTACAGGTAATGCAAGACATGCCAGTAAAAAAGCACCTATTTTTGTTGGTGGTGGTGTTGCACATGGACCAAAGGGAGAGTCTAACTACAAAAAAAGGAAATTAAATAAAAGTGAAAAGAAACTAAGCATAGCATCTTTAATTACTCAAAAAAATAAACTAAATGATTTAATAATATTAGAAGACTTTGTAAATGAGATATTAAAAACAAAGGAGATGAATAATATATTAATTAAATTTGAGGCAAAAAACTCAATAATAATAGCAGACTCAAAATCGAAAAATAATATTTCTAGATCATTAAATAACATACCTAATGTTAAGATTACTGACATAAATCATTTCAGTGCCTACGATTTAGCGAAATATAGAAAAATTATCTTTACAGAAACTTCAATAAAAGAATTAGAGAAAAGGTACTAATTATGGAAAAATTGCACTTATACGATAAAATTATATCCCCATTAGTAACTGAAAAGTCAACAAATATTTCAGAGCAAAATAAAATAATTTTTAAAGTACACCCAAAAGCTAATAAAAAAAATCTTAAAATAAATATTGAGAAAATTTTCAAGGTGAATGTAACAAAGGTAAATATTATTAATAAAAAAACTAGGATAAAAACTACAAGAGGAAAAAAAGTTAGAGTAAAAGGTTTTAAAAAAGCAATCATCACTTTAAAAAAAGGTCAAAATATAGATCTAACAACTGGAATTTAAAATGGCATTAAAAACATTCAAACCATATACAAAAAGCACAAGAGGAACAATTTTAGTAAGCAGAGAAGGATTGTGGAAAGGTAAGCCATTTAAAAAACTTACATCACCCAATAACCCCTCTAAAGGAAGAAATAATTATGGAAGAATAACATCAAGAAATCATGGGGGAGGACATGGGCATAAATACAGAAAAATAGATTTTTATAGAAAGAAAATTAACGCTTCAGCTGAAGTTGAAAGAATTGAATATGATCCGAATAGATCCTGTCATATCATGCTTGTTAAATTTGATGATGGTGATAGGTTTTATTATTTAGCTCCTAAAGACATTAAAGTAGGTGAAAAAATTGAAAATGGATCGAGTGCAGAAGTAAAAATTGGAAACTGTTTGCCATTAAAAGAAATTCCAGTTGGAATTGATATACATAATGTAGAAATTAACCCTGGCGGAGGTGGAAAAATAGCAAGGTCAGCAGGAACCTCAGTTACTATTTCTGGAATTGATGGAAATTATTCAATAATAAAAATGACCTCAGGTGAAGTAAGAAAAATAAATTCAAATTCAATGGCAACTATTGGTGTCTTGTCGAATCCAGACCAAAAAAATGTTAAAATAGGTAAGGCTGGTAGGTCAAGATGGCTGGGTATAAGACCTCACACAAGAGGTGTTGTAAAAAATCCTGTAGATCACCCTCATGGAGGTGGAGAAGGAAAGTCAGCAGGAGGAAGACATCCAGTTTCTCCAACTGGTCAGTCAGCTAAAGGTTTAAAAACCAGAGATAATAAAAGAACAGATAAATTTATAATAAGAAGAAGAAAAAAGAAGAGAGCATAAATTATGGCAAGATCAGTGTGGAAAGGTCCATTTGTTGAAGAGAGTTTAATCAAAAAAGTTGAGAAACTAAAGAACGATCCAATAAAAAAACCTATTAAAACATGGTCAAGAAAATCAACAATTCTGCCAGACTTCATTGGCATCAGTTTCTTAATATATAATGGGAAAAAATTTATACCCATTACAATATCAGAAGATATGGTTGGACATAAACTTGGAGAATTTGCTCCAACAAGGCAATTTTTTGGTCATACTCCAGCCGATAAGAAAGCAAAAGTTGAAGGTGGAGCAAAAAAATAATGACAAAATTCCAAAAGAAAATAGATACAAAAATAGTAAAGTCGATAAACAAAAATGTTAGATCGAGTACAAGGAAATTAAATCCTATATTGAGATCAATTGTAGGTAAAAAAGTCGATGTTGCTATTAGAGATTTATCTTTTTCAGATAAAAGAATTTCAAAAGACATCAAGAAAACAATCTCATCTGCTGTGGCTAATGCGGAAAATAATTATCAATATGATATTGATAAACTAATTGTCAAAGAAGCTTATTGTGGAAAACAAGTTGTAATGAAAAGATTTAGAGCAAGAGCAAAAGGTCGGGCTGCAGAAATTATGAAACCATATTCAAATTTAACAATAATTTTAACAGAAACAACAAAACAAACGGAAACTCATGGGACAAAAAGTTAATCCAGTAGGTTTAAGATTAGGCATCAATAGAGGCTGGGATTCAGTCTGGTACGCTAAAAAAAAGGATTTTGGTAATAATTTAATAGAAGATTTTAGAATTAGAGAATACATAAGGAAAAATGTGACAAACTCTGGAGTTTCTAAAGTAATGATTGAGAGAACTACTAAAAAATGTTTTGTAACTATCTACACATCAAGACCAGGTTTTGTTATTGGAAAAAAAGGTACTGATATAGAAAAAATTAAAGGGAAATTATCTAAATTAACAACAAATGAGGTAGTACTAAATATTAAAGAAGTTAAAAAACCAGAGACAAATAGCTATCTAGTTGCAGAAAATATTGCACAACAATTAGTAAAAAGAGTTTCATATAGAAGGGCTATGAAAAGAGCTATGCAATCTGCTCTAAGACTAGGTGCCAAAGGAATAAAAGTTTCTATTAGTGGAAGACTAGGTGGTAACGAAATTGCTAGAACTGAGTGGTTAAGAGAAGGAAGTATACCATCACACACACTGAGGGCAGACATAGATTATTCTGAAGCTGAGGCATTAACTACTTATGGCATAATAGGTATTAAAGTATGGATATACAAAGGAGAAATTTTTACAAAAGAATTTAGCCAAGAAAGGAATAAGACTTAAAATGTTACAACCAACAAGAACTAAATTCAGAAAAGCACACAAAGGTCGAATTCATGGTACGGCATCTAGATGTAACGCGATGAATTATGGTTCATTTGGCCTAAAAGCTATACAACCAGAAAGAATTATTTCAAGACAAATTGAAGCTGCTAGAGTAGCCCTCACGCGACACATGAAAAGGCAAGGAAGAGTTTGGACAAGAATGTTTCCTAATATACCAGTTTCTAAAAAACCAACAGAAGTAAGAATGGGAAAAGGCAAAGGGTCTCCAGAATTTTGGGCATGTAGAGTTAAACCTGGAAGAATACTGTTTGAAGTAGATGGCGTGTCCGAGCAAATTGCAAAAGAAGCTTTATACAAAGCATCAGCAAAATTACCTATTAAATGTAAATTTATCAAGAGAATATAAAATGAAAAAAAAGGAATTAAAAAAATTAACTAAAAAACAAAAAATTGAAAATTTAGTAAAGCTTAAAAAAGATCTTTTTAATTTTAGATTTCAAAAAGTAAATGGACAAGTAAAAAGTCCATCAAAAATTTCTGAGACAAAAAAAAATATCGCTAGATTAAAGACAATGATTGAGGTTAAAAATGCCTAGAAAAATATTAAGTGGATTAGTGGTAAGTGACAAACCTAACAAAACAGTAACGGTGCTAGTTGAAAGAAAATATCAACATCCTCTATTGAAAAAAGTAATGAAAGCTAGAAAAAAATATAATGCTCATGATGAAGAAAATAAATACAAAATAGGAGACAAAGTATCAATTAGAGAGAGTAGACCGTATTCTAAAAATAAAAAATTTGAAGTAATAGGACTTAACAAATGATACAAGTACAAACAGAATTAATGGTAGCAGATAACACAGGTGCAAAAAAAATCGAATGTATTAAAGTGCTAGGAGGTTCTAAAAGGAGATATGCAAGCATCGGTGATACGATTGTAGTAGCTGTAAAAGAAGCTATTCCGAAAGGTAAAGTTAAAAAGGGATCTGTACACAAAGCTGTAGTGGTAAGAGTTAAAAAGGGAATTCATAGAAATGATGGTTCAAAAGTAAGATTTGATAATAATGCAGCTGTATTGACAGACGACAAAGGTGAACCAATTGGAACTAGAATATTTGGCCCTGTTACAAGAGAGTTAAGAAGCAGAGGACAAATGAAAATTATTTCATTAGCACCGGAGGTTTTATAATGATTAAAAAAGGATTAAAGGTAAGAGTTTTGACTGGCAAAGATAAAACAAAAGAAGGTGAAGTAATAGAAATTGATAGAAAAAACAAAAGAGCAAAGGTAAAGGGAATTAATATTATTAAAAAACATGTTAAAACAACAAAAGAAAAGAAAGGTGGAATAATTTCAAAAGAAAATTTTGTACATCTGTCAAATTTAAAAAGTTTAGAAATTAAGAAACAAGAAGGAATTAAAAAATAATGCAACCAAGACTAAAAGATATGATTTTAAATGAAATTAACCCAAGTTTGAAGGAATTATTTGGTTATAAAAATTTATTTATGGGCCCCAAAATAGAAAAGATAGTTTTGAACATGGGCCTAGGCTTAGATGGCAATGATGCAAAAATTGTAAGTTCTTGTCAGGATGATCTTGCTAGTATATCAGGACAAAAACCTGTTATCACAAAATTTAGAAAATCAATTGCAAATTTTAAAACAAGAAAAAATACTAATTCAGGTTTAAAAGTTACACTAAGGAAAAATAAAATGTATGAGTTTTTGGATAGACTTGTCAATATAGCATTACCAAGAATTAAAGATTTTAGAGGTCTTAATCCAGATGGTTTCGACAAATATGGAAATTATACTTTCGGGATTAAAGAACAAATAATTTTTCCCGAAGTTAATTTTGATAAAGTAGATAAAATCAGAGGACTTGATATTACTATAGTTATTAAATCAATTGATAAAAAACATAGTTTTGAACTTCTCAAAAGACTAAATTTTCCATTTAATGAGAATAGGAGTAATTAATGGCTAAAATAAGTGCAATTAATAAAAACAATAACAGAATAAAACTCACACATAAGTTTTATAAAAAAAGACAGAGTTTGAAAAAAATAGTTATGGATAAAAAATTGACTTTAGAGGAAAGATTTAAAGCTCAACAGAAATTATCTAAATTACCAAGAAATTCTGCAAAAGTGAGAGTTAGAAATAGATGTCAAATAACTGGTAGACCACACGGAGTTTATCGAAAATTAAAAATATCAAGAATTGCTTTAAGACAATTAGGACTTCAAGGTAAAATTCCGGGTATGGTCAAATCAAGTTGGTAGAAAGGAAATTATGAGTTTAAGTGATCCAATAGGAGATATGTTAGCTAGATTAAAAAATTCTCAAAAGAGAAACCATAAAAAAATTGAGCTACCATCATCAAAGTTTAAGATGAAAATAGCTGAGATTTTGAAATCTGAGGGATACATTATTGATTATGAAGTTAAATCAGAACAAAACAAATCAAATTTAGAAATTAGTTTAAAGTATAGCTCAGGTAGTCCTGTGATAAGTTCTATAGAAAGAGTATCAAAACCTGGAAGAAGAATATTTTCTAGTGCTGAAAGTCTACCAAAAGTAAATAATGGTTTAGGTATAGCTATTATTTCAACACCAAAAGGTGTTATGACTGATATAGATGCAAGGAAGCAAAAAGTAGGTGGAGAAATAATCTGTAAGGTATTTTAATGTCTAAAATTGGTAAAATAAATATTTCAATTCCTGAAAAAGTAAAAGTTATATTGACTGAGGGTGTAATAAACATTGAAGGACCATTAGGAAAAAAATCTTTAAATATTGACTTGGATATTTTTGATTTAAATATAAATGATGGTAAAGAAGTTTCAATTAAACCAAAGAAAAATAATCAAGACACAAAAAGATTATGGGGTATGAATAGAAGTCTAATAAATAATGCAATAATTGGAACCAGCAAAGGATACGAAAAAATTCTTGAATTATCAGGAGTTGGGTACAGAGCTGCCTTAAAAGGTAATACGCTGAATCTTCAATTAGGATTTAGTCATGATGTTAATTTCAATATTCCAAATGGAGTAAAAATCCTTGTTGAAAAACAAAATATTTTAAAGATATCTGGAACAGATAAACAGCAGGTAGGTATGGTAGCTGCTGAAATAAAAAGTTTGCGTCCACCAGAGCCATACAAAGGAAAAGGCATAAAAGAACAAGGACAGTATATTCTAAGAAAAGAAGGTAAAAAAGAAATAATGAGATTGACAAAAGCACAGAGAAAAAAATATAGGATTAGAAATAAAATTAAAAAACTTTCTACTAGCGATCGATATAGACTAAGTGTTAATAGATCAACAAAAAATATAAGTGCTCAAATAATTGATGATGTAAAAAAAATAACTCTAGTATATGCATCTTCAAACACAAATGAGATAAAATTACAAAAAAAAAATAAAAAGGAATTATCTAAAATTGTAGCTGAACAATTAGCAAATAAAGCCAAAGATATGAAAATAACAAAAGTTTATTTTGATAGAGGTGTATATAGGTATCATGGAAGAGTAAAACTACTAGCAGAAGAGCTTAGAAAAAATGGAATGGAATTTTAAATTATGGAAAAAAATTCAGAATTTGTTGAAAAATTAGTTCATATTAACCGAATTACTAAAGTTGTTAAAGGTGGAAGAAGATTTGGTTTTTCAGCTTTAGTTGTGGTTGGAAATCAAAATGGTAAAATTGGAGTTGCACATGCCAAAGCTAAACAGGTGCCAGATGCAATCAAAAAAGCAAATGAGCTTGCGAGAAGAAATCTTGTTCAAATACCTTTAAGAGAAGGTAGAACGATACATCACGATATTTTTGGAAAAGATGGTGCAGGTAAAATTAAATTAAGAGCTGCACCTAAGGGTACAGGGATAATTGCAGGTGGAGCAGTGAGAGCTGTATGCGAAGTACTTGGTATAAAAGATATCGTTGCTAAATCCCTTGGAACAGCAAATCCACACAATGTTATCAGAGCATGTATGAGAGCATTATCAAATCAAAATTCACCTAAAAACATTTCATTATTAAGAAATAAAAAAATTTCAGAAATTATTGAAAAAAGAGGATAATGAAAATCTTAAATAATACAGTAAAAATTACAACTCCTAAAAAAAGAGTAGGTAGAGGCATTGGGTCAGGTAAAGGAAAAACGTCCGGCAGAGGTGTAAAGGGACAAAAATCTAGATCAGGTGTTGCAATCAAAAGTTTTGAAGGAGGACAAATGCCACTTTACAGAAGACTTCCAAAGCGTGGATTTAACTCAATAAATAAAAAAAAAATTGCAAAAATTAATCTAGATCAACTTCAAACTTTTTTAGATAACAAAAGAATAAATCCTGAAAATTTAATTAATTTAGAAATCTTGAAACAAAATAAAATTATTAATAAAACATATTTAAAGTTTAAAATTCTTGCAAATGGTAACTTAACTACAAAAATAAATATAGAAGCTGACTTTTCATCAATTGCTGCTAAGGAGAAAATAGAAAAACTTGGTGGTGCATTAAAAATAAAAAATCAAAAATAAATAAAAATGAGTGAGTCATCACAAACAAATGATTTAAGAAATCGAATTTTATTTACTATTTTTATTCTTGCTATCTACAGATTAGGAACATTTGTTCCTTTACCTGGTATCGATCCAGAACAACTTCAAGTTATGATGGATAGTAACCAAAAAGGATTACTTGGAATGTTTAATGTTTTTGCTGGTGGAGCTGTAAGTAGAATGGCTATTTTTGCCCTTGGAATAATGCCCTACATCTCATCTTCAATTATAGTTCAACTATTAACTGGCGTAACTGATTATTTTAAAAATCTTAAATCTCAAGGGGAAATTGGTAGACAAAAAATAACTCAAATTACTAGATATGGAACAGTTTTACTTGCAACTGTTCAAGGATACGGACTGGCAGTAGGTTTAGAGTCATCAGTAGATCTTGTCATAAATCCTGGAGCATTCTTTAAAATTTCAACTGTTTCTACAATTGTTGCAGGAACAATATTTCTAATGTGGTTAGGAGAGCAAATAACTCAAAGAGGTATAGGTAATGGTATTTCTTTAATAATATTTTCTGGGATAGTGGCAGAAATTCCAAGGGCTCTAGTAACAACATTTGAGTTAGGTAGAACAGGAGCAATTTCTACTTTAATGATAATATTTATTTTTGTTTTATTAATTCTTACTATCTTATTTATAGTTTTTATGGAAAGAGCATTAAGAAAAATATTAATTAATTATCCAAAAAGACAAATGGGAAATAAAATGTATGGTGGTGAGTCATCCCATTTGCCTCTTAAAATTAATTCAGCTGGAGTAATTCCTGCTATTTTTGCTTCTGCATTATTATTATTACCAGTAACATTTTCAAATTTTAATGTTTCAGAAAATGAGACATTTCTAAATATATCTTCTTACTTTACGCAAGGACAACCGCTATATATGATATTATATGCATCAGGGATTATTTTTTTTACTTTTTTCTATACATCAATAACTTTTAATCCAAATGAAACAGCGGAAAACTTAAGAAAATATGGGGGCTTCATACCTGGTATAAGACCTGGTGAAAGTACAGCTTTGTATATAGATACAATTTTGACAAGATTAACGACTATTGGGGCTTTGTACCTGACTTTAGTTTGTTTAATGCCAGAATTTTTAATTGCTAATTATCCTATACCTTTTTATTTGGGAGGAGCATCCGTTCTAATTGTTGTAGTTGTTGCCATAGATACCGTTACTCAAGTTCAAACTAGATTAATGAGCTCTCAATACGAACAATTGATAAAGAAAACAAAATTTGGAAGATAATCCAAGTGAATGTTATTATTTTTGGACCACCAGGAGCTGGCAAAGGTACCCAAGCTTTAAATATTGTAAAAAAATATAGTCTTTATCAAATATCAACTGGAGATCTTTTAAGAAAAGAAGTTAAAAATAAAACAGTTATCGGCAAGCATATTGAAAATATAATTTCAAAAGGTGATTTTGCTACAGATGAAATAGTAAATGAACTTATAAAGAATGCTATCTTCGATCCACTAAATAAAAATAAATTAATATTTGACGGATATCCTAGATCTTTAAGCCAGGCAAAAAACTTAGACTTTTTATTAAGTAGTTCAAACCAAAAAATTGATTTTATTTTTTTTCTTAACGTTAAAAAAGAGACAATAATCGAAAGAATTAAAAAAAGAAAGATTCTAGAGAAAAGACCTGACGATAATTTAACAACAATTCTAAAGAGGTATGACACCTATATGGAAACAACAAAACCAGTATTAGACTTCTATTCAAAAAAATCAAACTTTTATGAAATTGATGGCGACGCAAAAATTGAAGAAATATCAAGTAAAATTGATCAAATTCTTACTGTTTAAGACATTGACTTTAAAAAAACTTCTTATATAAAAGGCTAAATTTTTATCTCAATATTATGGCTCGTATAGCAGGTGTAAACATACCACAAAATAAATTAGTTAGAATTGGTCTGACATATATTTATGGTATTGGTGAAAAAAATTCCAATGATATTTGTAAGTCACTAGAAATACCAAATACAAAAAGAGTTAATGAATTAACTGATGATGAAATCTTAAAAATAAGAGAATTTATAGATCAAAAATTTTCTGTTGAAGGTGATCTCAGGCGAGATGTATCATTGAATATAAAAAGACTAATAGATCTTGCTTCTTATCGAGGATCTAGACATAGAAAAAAATTGCCAGTACGCGGCCAAAGAACAAGATGTAACGCTAGAACAAGAAAAGGTAAAGCAATAGCTATTGCAGGAAAGAAATTAACTCCACTTAAAAAATAATATGAGTAAAGAAAATTCTGATAATAAAGATCAAATAAAAGAAAGTCCAAGTAAATCAAAAAAAAGTTCTTATTCAAAAAAAAAAAAGAATAAGAAAAATATATTAAATGGCATAGCATATGTGCAATCAACATTTAACAACACAATCGTTACCATTGCTGATACGAATGGTAATGTTGTTTCATGGGCCTCTGCCGGCCAAAAAGGTTTTAAAGGATCTAGAAAATCCACACCTTATGCGGCACAGGTAGCTGCAGATGCTGCCGCAGTGAAAGCATTAGAGGTTGGAATGAAAATTTTATCAGTTGAAGTAAAAGGACCAGGCTCTGGGAGGGAAACAGCTCTAAGAGCTTTGCAAGCAAGAGGTTTTAAAATAATTTCAATTAAAGATACAACACCAATGCCACACAATGGATCAAGACCACCAAAAAAAAGGAGAGTATAAATGGAAACTTCTGAAGTAAATACTAAAAACTGGAAATCACTTATTAAACCACCTAAATTAGATATTAATTTAAGTGATGATAAATCATATGCTAAAATAGTAGCTGAACCTTTAGAAAAAGGTTACGGTCTTACGCTAGGTAATTCGTTAAGAAGAATTCTTTTATCATCAATTAGAGGTACTGCTGTGACAGCTATTCAAATAGATGGAGTTTTGCACGAGTTTACTTCAATCAAAGGTGTCAGAGAGGATGTTACAGACATAGTTCTGAATGTTAAATCTCTAGCATTGAAAAGTGAGTCAAACACTAATAGTAAATTGATTTTAGATGCAAAAGGTCCTGGAGAAATTAAAGCAGCAGATATAACGAATTCTGGTGATATTGAAATTTTAAATCCTGATTTAGTAATTTGCAATCTAGATGAAAATACAAATTTTCACATGGAGATGACAGTTAGCAGTGGAAAAGGATATGTTCCAGCTGATATGAATAAACCAGAGGAGCCGCCATTAGGCTTAATACCAATTGACTCATTATTTAGCCCAGTTAAGAAAGTATCATATTCTATAAGCACGGCAAGAGAAGGAAAAGCTCTTGATTATGATAAATTAACAATGGAAGTAGAGACGAATGGCTCAATTTCAGCAGAGGATGCTGTAGCATATTCAGCTAGAATCTTCCAAGATCAACTAGGCATGTTTGTGAACTTTGATGAACCACAAGAAGTGATTATAAGAGAACAACCAACTGAACCAGAATTTAATAAAAATTTATTGAGAAAAGTAGATGAACTAGAACTTTCAGTTAGATCTATGAATTGTTTAAAAAACGATAATATAATTTATATTGGTGACTTGGTTCAAAAATCTGAAGGTGAAATGTTGAGAACTCCAAATTTTGGAAGAAAATCTCTAAATGAGATAAAAGAGGTGTTGACTGGAATGTCACTTTATTTAGGCATGGAAATACCAAATTGGCCGCCAGACAATATAGCAGAATTATCCAAAAAACTCGAGGAAGCTATCTAATGAGACATAAAATGGGCTATAAAAAACTTAATAGAACTTCTGAACATAGAAAAGCTTTAATAAAGAATATGCTCAACTCCCTTGTGAAGTACGAACAAATTACTACAACACTTCCAAAAGCTAAAGTTTTAAAACCACAGGCAGATAAATTAATTACTTTAGGTAAAAAAGATACACTTCAGAATACGAAAACACTATTTTCTAAACTTCAAAATGAAGAATCAGCAGTCAAAATTAGAAAAACATTGTCAAAAAGATATGAAAATAGAAAAGGTGGATACACAAGAATAATTAAAGCAGGTTTTAGATATGGGGATAATGCACCTATGGCAGTAATAGAATTTGTAGATCGTGATATAGAAGCAAAAAAAGTAGATAAAAAGAAAATAGAAAAATCTAAAGCAACAGACAAAAAAGCAGATACACCTAAAGAAGCTACAGCCTAAATAACATTCATTATGAAAAAAACTATCAACGTAGATACTACGTATGCTGGTATGCGTATTGATAGATTTCTTCGTAAACAATATGAGTCGATACCTCAAAGTTTAATTGAGAAAAGTCTTAGAAATGGAAAAATTAAACTTAATAAAAAAAAAATCAAAAGTTCTACTAAACTTCAATTGAACGATTTAATTGAACTTCATAACCTTGAAATTAAAAAAAAAATAACAACTAAAAAATTAAAATTTAAAGTTTCAGATACAATAATTAGGGAAAACGAAGATTTTATCATTGAAAATAACGAAGATTTTATTGTTCTTAATAAACAAGCGGGTATTTCTGTTCAGGGTGGAACAAAATCTAAAAAAAATCTCATAGATATTTTTTCTAACAGTGAAATTTTTAAAGACGATAAACCATATTCAGTGCATAGATTAGATAAAGAAACTTCTGGGGTATTTTTAATTGCAAAAAATAGACCTACTGCACAACAACTTACAACACTGTTTAGATTAAGGAAAGTTTATAAGACTTATATAGCAATATGCCATGGAGAAATAAATATTAAAGATAAAGGTTCAATAAAAAATAATCTGATTAGATATGATGAAACAAAAAAAATAGTCGAGAATGCTGAGACATATTATGAAATTTTGGATAAAAATAATAATTCTACTTTTATTCAGTTAAAACCAATTACAGGAAGAAAACATCAGTTAAGAAAACAATTATTTGATTTAGGCCACTCTATTATAGGTGATAAAAAATACAATTCTTATAAAATACAAAAAAATAATAAAAACCTTATGCTTCATTCTTATGAAATTAAATTTAAAATGAATGAAAAAAAATATACATTTAGAGCTACACCACCTGAGTATTTTAGAAATATGCTAAAAGTAAAAAGACTTAATTTTTAATTTCTTTCAAAAATTTTTCAATTAATATGTCTGAGATGTAATTATATTTTTGTTTTTTAATTTTTATAAGATTAGTAATTTCTTTATCTTTAATGCCACAAGGAATTATTTTTTTATAAGCATCTAAGTTATTCGTGATATTTAGTGCAAAACCATGGTAAGCAATCCATTTTTTAACTTTAATACCTATAGCCGCAACTTTTTCAATTTTAATTTTATTATCAAATTTTCTTTTATGCCATATGCCCACATTTTTTCTATCTGCAAAAACTTTAATATTAAACTCTTTTAAAGTATTAATTATAGTGTTTTCTACAGAGGAAATAAGTTTTCTAATGTTTTTTTCTCTTTTATTTAAATCAATAACAAAATAAAAAACTAACTGACCAGGACCATGATATGTTATTTTTCCACCTCTATTTGTTTTGATTAAATTTATTGATTTATCTAATAATTCATTATCTTTATAATTAGTTCCAGCCGTATAGACCTCTTTATGTTCTAATATCCATATCAGCTCATTTCTCTTTTTTGCATGTATTTCATCTAATCTTTTCTCTAATAATGAAATAGCATTTTCATATTTTACTGGTTTTATTGACTTTTTGATCTCTATTATCATTATAAAATTGTAATATTAATGTTTTGTATTAATAGTGCCAACTAAATTATAGATAAATTTATGACTTTAGTTAAAAAAATTAAAGATAAAAAGGTTAACTTTGAATTCAATAAAGAATTTATCAAAGTAGTAACAGATAAAATTTCTACAAATGATGCAGAATTTATTACTAATTCATTTAATGATATGCACCCAGCAGATGCAGCTGATATTATTGAACATTTAAATGAAAACGATAGAGAAAGTTTAATTAAATTAAATAATTTTAAAGTTGATCCTGAAGTATTTGTTGAACTCAATGAGTCAATACAATCTGAATTGATTGCATATTTATCATCAGAGTCCATTGTAAATATATTAAAAAATTTAGAATCTGATGATGCAATTAAAATTTTAGAAAATGTTGATGAAAAAGATAAGAATACTATTTTAGGATCACTTCCTCCAAAAGACCGGTTCGCTTTATTAGAAAGTTTAAGCTATCCAGAAGACTCAGCAGCACGAATAATGCAAAGAGAATTTACTGCCATTCCAAGCAATTGGTCAGTCGGCCAGACAATAGACTATTTAAGAGAAAATAAAGATCTGCCAGAAGAATTTCTTGAGATTTTTATAGTAGATGAAAATTTTAAACCAATTGGAACTGTACCTTCCTCTAAAGTATTAAGAACACCAAGAGAAGCAAAAATGATGTCAATAATGTCTGAGTCCCAGCTTTTAATACCTGTAGATATGGATAAAGAAGAAGTTGGAAATTTATTTGAAAATTATAATTTAAGCTCAGCCGCAGTGACTGATAAAAATGAAAAATTAGTGGGCATGATAGCTTATGATGATGTTTTAACTGTACTTAAAGAAGAAGCTGAAGAAGACGCATTAAGACTTGCTGGAGTAGGTGATGAAGAAATAACAGATGGTGTAATTACAAAAACTAAGAGAAGATTTAATTGGCTTTTATTAAATTTATTTACAGCATTTTTAGCTACTTATTGTATTAGTCTATTTGGCGCAACTATTGAACAAATGGTCGTTTTAGCTTTTTTAATGCCTATTGTTGCATCAATGGGTGGTAATGCTGGCATGCAAACACTAGCTGTAACTGTAAGATCTTTAGCAACGCAAGACTTAACAAAAAATAATTTTACCAATAATATAATTAAAGAATTTAACATAGGTGTTTTAAATGGAATTATCTTTGCAATTATAAGTTCTGTAATTGTTTATTTCTGGTTTAATGACATTCAACTTGCATTAATAATATCAATATCAATGGTTTTAACAATGATAGTTGCTGGACTTTTTGGAATTTTAATACCAGTAACTCTAAAAAAGATGAATATAGATCCTGCTATTTCCTCCAGTGTTTTTGTGACTACCATTACTGATGTAATAGGTTTTGTTTCTTTTTTAGGTGTTGGTGCTTATTTTTTATAACTAATAATTATCAATTAATCTTACATTGTCTATTTTATAAGCCACAAAAAGCCTATATTTATTTTTGAAATTATTAAGCTTTAAATTTTTTTCGTCTCTAAATTCTAAATAATCTATTTTAATTTTGTATTTTTTTTCTAATTCTTTTTTGTAATCAGGTAAATTTAAATCTAACTTAGAAGCATGTGATATTGATCTATACTTAATTTTTTTCAAAAATGATGCAATTTCTGAAGCTTTTTTAAAGGATCTCTTATTTAGTAATTTATTTCGAGTTGATAACGCAATTTTGTTATTTATTCTGATAGTTGGGCATGAATTAATACGTACCTTAAATTTTTTTGATAGGTATTTTTTTATTAGATATAACTGCTGATAATCTTTTTCACCCATATACAAATCTTTTGATTTTATAATGGTCAGCAATCTATTCATAACATTTAGAACACCCTCAAAATGACCAACTCTAAATTTCGCACACAAAATCTTGTCTTTTTTTTTTAAACTAAATTTTTTAGCTTTGAATTTGTACATATCTTTAGCATTAGGTGTGAATAAATATTCTACATTTAATTTTTTTAATATAGCAATATCATTCTGAATATTTCTTGGATATTTCTTAAAATCATCTTTTTTATTAAATTGAGCAGGATTTACAAAAATACTTACAATAGTCATTTTTTTTTTATTTTGTGAGGCTTTTATTAAGGATTTGTGACCCTCATGTATTCCACCCATAGTAGGTACAAATCCAATATTTTTATAGTTTTTAATCTCTTTATTTAAATCAAAAATGCTTGTAATTATTTTCATTTTTTTAATATATGTTTATAAATAAATTATCTTTATGATTAAACAAGCCATTATTCCACTAGCTGGATTAGGAACAAGACTTTTGCCATTAACCAGTGTCTTTGCCAAAGAGTTACTACCTATAAATGGCAAGCCTGGAATTGAATATATTCTTGATGAGTGCATAGATGCTGGAATTACAGAAATAATTTTCATTATTTCCAAAAAAAAAGAAATGATAAAAAAATATTTTTATAATGATAATTTTTATAAATCATTAATTAAAAAAAAAAAAGATCCAAGAATAATTAAAGAATATAAAAAAATTTTAAAGTATAAAAAAAAAATCAAATTTGTATATCAAAATAAACCCTTAGGAACTGGTGATGCTGTCTTTAAAACTAAAAAATTTATTAAAAATAAATATTTTTTAATGCTCCTTCCAGATGACTTAATTATAAAAAAGAATTGCTCAAAAGATATGATCAAAATACATAAAAAATATAAAGCCTCTGTAATGGCCAGTATGACAGTCAGCAAAAATAACGTAAATCGTTGGGGAATATATTCCTCATCCAAAAAACTTAATAATCAGAATTTTATAATTTCAGATGTTATAGAAAAACCAAGTACTAAAGAAGCCCCATCTAACAACGCTGTAATTGGAAGATATATACTGAGCAAGGATATATTTAAAATTCTTAAAAAACAAAAAAAAGGCAAAGGTGGTGAGATTCATATTACTGACTCAATTAAAACAATGATTGATAATAAATCATTATTCATTGGTCATAAATTTTCAGGAAAATATTTAGATTGTGGTTCTATGAGTGGTTATATTAATTCAACGTTAGAAATTGCAAAATTATGAAAATTTGTATGATTGGATCAGGTTATGTAGGGTTAGTAAGTGGCGCATGTTTTGCTGAACTTGGCAACAATGTCACTTGTGTAGACAACAACATAAATAAAATAACTAATCTAAAGAAGGGAATTATTCCAATTTACGAGCCAGGGTTAGAGGAATTAATTATAAGAAATATAAAGCAAAAAAGGCTTCAATTTTCATCAAATATATCAGAGTCTATTAAAAAAGGAGATCTTATATTTATATGTGTTGGAACTCCGACTAAAAATAAATCTAACGAAGCAGATCTAAAATATGTATTTCAAGTTGTAAAAGATATAAAAAAGAATCTAAACAAATATAAAATAATCGTTACTAAATCTACAGTGCCAGTTACTACTGGTGACAAAATTGAAAAATTATTAACAACTAATAAAAATAAAAAATTATTCGATGTTGCTTCCAATCCAGAATTTCTAAGGGAAGGTGAGGCCATCAGAGATTTCATGTTTCCTGATCGAGTTGTAGTTGGTACAAATAGCAAAAAAGCTAATAATATTTTAAAAAATTTATATTCTCCAATTATTAAAAAGAAGGGTAGATATTTCAACACATCAAGACGTGCAGCCGAAGTTATAAAATATGCAGCCAATGCATTTCTAGCAACAAAAATTACATTTATTAATGAAATTGCAAATTTATGTGAAAAACTTAACGTTGACGTTACCGATGTTTCGTTAGGTATTGGAACCGATGAAAGAATAGGAGCAAGATTTTTAAGAGCAGGACCAGGTTATGGTGGTTCTTGTTTTCCAAAAGATACACGTGCTTTAATTTCTACCTCAAAAAAATTTAAAACTAATCTATCTATAGTTAAATCAACAATTAACTCTAATGAAAATAGGCACAAATATTTATTAGCTAAAATTAGAGAAATATTGAAAAATAATCTAAAAAGTAAGAAAATTACTTTTTTAGGCGTTACTTTTAAGGCTGGTACTGATGATATGAGAGACTCAGCATCTCTAAAATTAATTCCATATTTGATCAAAAAAGGATCCAAAGTTTCGTATTATGAACCTACTGGAATTAAAAATGATTTTGATAAAAAAAAAGTAGCCTATTTTAATAATATTAAAGATGCATGTAAAAATAGTGATCTTCTGATTATACATACAGAGTGGAATGAGTTTAAGCAGTTAAACTTTAAAAAGTTGAATAATAAAAAGAAATTTAAGATTTATGATTTAAGAAATTTATATTCACCCTCAAAAATGAAAAGTAAAAGTATCGAATATTATAGTATAGGTAGATAACTATTAAATCTCGAATATTGCGTCAACTTCAACTGCTACACCTAAAGGCAAACTATTAGCACTTACAGCAGCACGTGTATGTGTACCCTTATCCCCAAAGAGATCTTTAATTAAATCTGATGCACCATTTATTACTTTTGGTTGTTCAATAAAGTCATCTGTAGAATTAACAAAACCTGTTAATTTAATGCATGATTTAATTTTTGATAAATCATCTGAACAGGCTTTTTTAGCTTGAGCAATTATATTTAAAGCGCATCTTTGTGCAACTTTGTAAGCCTGCTCCGTATTAAAGTCTTTTCCAACTTTCCCTTTAATTAACTGTCCATTTGCATCAATTGATATTTGCCCTGAAATATAAAGTAAATTGCCAGAAATTTTTGTGGCAACATATGAACCGACTGGATCAGTTACTTTGGGTAAAACTAAACCCATTTCTTTTAATTTTGTATCAATAGACATTATTTACCTTTCTTTTTCTTTTTATTTTTATCGTACTCTTTTCTTTTCTCAATTAAAATAAGAGCTTCTTCCATTGTTAATTCAATTGGGTCTTTTTCCTCAGGTATAGTAGCGTTTAATGATTTGTATTTAATATAAGGCCCATATTGACCTTTCATAATTCTTACTGGTTTTTTATCCTCTGGATGTTCACCGAGATCTTTAATCAAAGATGATGAAATTCTTCCAGGTTTTGCCTCAGCTATTAGAGTTACGGCTCTATTAAGACCAATGCTAAATATTTCTTCAACATTTTCTAAACGTGCAGATTTATTTTCACACTTTAAATAAGGCCCAAAACGACCAACATTTACAGTAATATCTTTATCATTTTCAGGATTTTTGCCTAAACTTATTGGAAGTGAACATAAATACTTAGCTCTATTTAAATCTATACTTTTAATATCAATTCCCTTGGGAATAGATACATTTTTCATATTATTATCTTCTTTTTTTATTTTTTTCTTTTTCTTTTTTTCTTCTTCAACATCATCAATTTCTTTTTCATATTGTAGGTAGGGACCAAATCTTCCATTTTTTAAATATATGTCTTTACCTATATCATTTTGACCAATTAATTTTGGCTCTGCTAAAGTTAATTGTTGAGCTGCTTTTGACTTTGAAAGAGGTCGTGTAAATTTACAATCTGGATAATTTGAACATCCAATAAAAGCACCACCACGAAAACTATTTTTTAAACTTAATTGACCACTATCACATAATTTGCATTTTCTGTTGATTTTTCCGTCTTTATCGACCTCAAATATTAATGAGCCTAAACTTTCATTAAGCATATCTAAGACTTCTCTAGTACGTTTTTCTTTAACTTCTGATACATTCAAATTAAAATCTCTCCAAAATTCCTCCAAGACTTTAATCCAATTTTCTTTGCCAGCTGTAATATCGTCTAATTGATCTTCCAATTTTGCGGTAAAATCATAATCAACATATTTTGAAAATAATTTTTCAAGAAAAGCAGAGAGTAACTTACCTCTATCAGTTGGAAAAAATCTTTTGTTATCTATATCTGCATAACCTCTATTTGAGATTACTGATATGATACTAGCATATGTCGAAGGTCGTCCAATTCCTAATTCTTCTAACTTTTTAACAAGACTTGCTTCTGAATATCTTGGTGGTGGCTGAGTGAAATGTTGTTCATCCGTAAAGTCATTAAACTCTACTTCACCTTTACCAACTTCTGGTAATATATTTTCATCATCTTTATTTTCATCTAATCTTGAAACTTTTAAAAAACCATCAAATTTTAAAGTTGAACCACTAGCTTTACATATATTTTTATTATCTTCAGATATTATTGTTATAGTTTTTCTATCAAATTTTGCTGATTCCATTTGTGAGGATAATGATCTTGACCATATTAAGTTGTAAAGTTTGTATTGATCTGTACTTAAATATTTTTTCATATCCTCAGGGACTCTACCAATTTCTGTTGGTCTGATAGCTTCATGAGCTTCTTGCGCATTTTTGGCTTTTTTACCTGAATAATTTAAAGGGGCAGGTGGCAAATATGTTTCACCATAATTTTGAGTAATGAAATCTCTAAGAGTAGCTACAGCATCTTTTGATATATTAGTTCCATCTGTACGCATATAAGTAATTAATCCAACAGTTTCTCCATCAATATCAATACCTTGATAAAGTCTTTGGGCGATTTGCATTGTTCTAGAGGCTCCAAAACCCAGTTTACTTGATGAAGTTTGCTGTAAAGTAGAAGTGGTAAAAGGACCAGATGGGTTTCGTGTATAAATTTTAGATATTATATCTGTAATATTGTATTTTTTATTTTTAATTAAATTTAAAGCATTATTAATATCTTCTTTATTTTTAAATGAAAATTTTTCAATTTTTTTATCATCTAGTTGAGTAATAGATGTATTTATATTTAGATTTTCCTTTGTTAAGAAATTCAAGTTAAGTGTCCAAAACTCTTCTGGTTTAAAAACTTCAATTTCATGTTCTCTTTCTGTTAATAATCTAAGAGCAACAGACTGAACTCTTCCAGCTGACTTAGATCCTGGTAATTTTGTCCATAAAATCGGTGATATATTAAAACCTACTAAATAGTCTAGCGCTCTTCTTGCCATATATGCATCAACAAGTTCATTTTCTATACTCCTTGGATTGTCTATACCGTTTGTTACAGCTGTTTTTGTTATTTCATTAAAAACTACACGTTCTACTTTTTTATCTTTAAGAAGTTTTTTTTCATTTAAAAACTCTTTTACATGCCAAGCTATTGCCTCACCTTCTCGATCAGGGTCAGTAGCAAGGATAATTTTTTCTGAGATTCTAGCAGAATCTGTGATTTCTTTTAAATATTTTTTTGAGAAACTGTCTATTTCCCAGATCATTTTAAAAGAATTTTCTGGATCAACAGAACCATTTTTTGAAGGAAGATCTCTAATATGACCATAACTTGCTAACACAGTGTAATTTGAACCTAAATATTTATTTATAGTTTTAGCTTTTGCAGGACTTTCAACAATTACAAGATTCATATTAGTCAAACTACTTATAACTATTAATCTGTCAAATTAATAAATTTTACTCTTAGTTTCTTCTTTGTTTATTAATCTTTTTATATTTTCTCTATGTGTATAAAAAATTAAAACAAACATAATGATGAAAAAAATTATGTTACTTTGATTAATGATTAGTAGATAGATTGGGATTGAAATTGAAGCAAATAATGATGATAGAGATGAATATCTTGATATTATAAAAGTTAAAGTCCAAACAATGCCAAAAACAAGTGCATAATAAATATTTATAGAAATCAAAATTCCAACAAAAGTTGCTACACCTTTGCCACCTTTAAATTTTAGCCAAATTGGGAATAAATGTCCTAAAAATGCACAAAGTGCTGAAATATAAACTAGATCAGGATAATTGAACTTTATATAGATAACAGGCACAACAGCTTTTGCTATATCTAAAATAAGAGTTAGATAACCCAATGACTTATTGCCAGCTCTTAAAACATTTGTAGCGCCAATATTTCCTGATCCTATATTTCTAATATCTTTTTTAAGTAAAATTTTTGTGAATAGATATCCGAAAGGAATAGAGCCAAATAGATAAGATATTAAAGATGTTACTATATAATCCATTATTCTGATTTAAATAATTCTTCACCATTAACAAATGTATTTAATACTTTGCCTTGAAGTTTTTTATCTTCAATTGGGGTATTTTTTGATTTTGATATCAATTTATCTTTTCTAACAACCCAAGGTTTATTTATATCTACAATACAAAAATCAGCATCGTTTCCTATTGATAAATTACCTTTATTTATTTTAAGTATTTCAGCTGGTTTTGATGTTAAGGCTTCTATTATAGTTTCTAAGTCCACTGATCCATTATGATATAGTTCTAAGCTTAATGGTAATAAAGTTTCTATCCCTGATGCACCTGTTTCTGCTTGAGCAAAAGTTAATCTTTTATTTTCTTCATCTTCTGGTTTGTGATCAGAAACAATAACGTCAATTGTTTTATCATTTAATCCTTGAACTAAAGCATTTCTATCAGTTTCTGTTCTTAAAGGTGGTGATAATTTTAAAAAAGTTTTAAAATCACCAATGTCATTTTCATTTAAGGATAAATTATTTATAGAAACACCACAACTGAAGTTTACTTTATTTTTTCTTTCTCTGATTATATCTACAGAATTTGCGGATGAAATCTGGGCAATATGATACCTACAATTATTATATTCTAACAATGTTAGGTCTCTCTCTATAATTAATAATTCAGCACTTTTTGGAATTCCTTGAAGACCAAGTTTTGTAGCTATAATACCATCATTAATCATTCCATCTTTTGATAACTCTGCATCTTCAGCATGTTGTATTATTAAAGATTTTAAGTCCGACGCTGAATTCATAATCCTATTCATAATTCTGGGATTTTGAATTGTTTTTATTCCATCAGTAAAACCAATTATTCCTTTGCTCTGTAATAATCCAAATTCAGTCATATTTTCTCCTTCTGCTTTTACTGTTAATGCAGCTGTTGGATAAATATTAATTTTTGATTTGTCTCTTCCTCTTCTTTTAAGAAAATCAACTATTGAAACATTATCGATTACTGGATTTGTATTTGGCATTGTAACTACTGATGTTACACCACCAGACAATGCAGCTTCACTAAGCGTTCTAAAATTTTCTTTATATTCATATCCCGGTTCACCAACAAAAACTCGCATATCTACAATACCTGGAAATATGTATTTCCCTGATAAATCTATTATTTTTTCTCTAGATGGAATGTTGTTGGTATTTACTTTTTTTCCGACAGCTTCAATTTTTCCATTTTCGCCAATTATTATTCCTCCAATTTCATTTAAGGAATTATGAGGGTCAATTATATTTGCATTTATAAAGTATTTTTTTTTCATTTATTCACAAAAAATCTTTAAGCAGGCCATCCTTACTGCTACGCCTAATTCAACTTGTTCTTTTATTACACTTTTGTTTATATCGTCTGCTAAATTCGTGTCGATCTCAATTCCTCTATTCATTGGTCCTGGATGCATTATTAAAGCATCCTCTTTAGCATATTGAATTTTATCAGGTGTTAAGCCATAATACTCATAGTATTCTCTGTTAGATGATAGAAACGAGCTAGTCATTCTTTCATTTTGCAATCTTAACATCATTACTATGTCGCAATCTTTAACACCTTTTTTCATATCTGAAAAAATATTTACACCAAATTTTTCAATTTCATTTGGCATCAAGTTTGTTGGTGCCACGATATTTACTTCTGCACCCAACATGTTTAGAAGATAAATATTTGATCTTGCTACTCTTGAATGTAGTATATCTCCACATATTGCAATTTTAAGACCTTCTATTTTTTTTCTTCTATTTATAATTGTTAAAGCATCTAATAATGCCTGCGTTGGATGCTCTCTTCTACCATCACCTGCGTTTAGTACTGCACAATTAACTTTTTGAGATAGAAGGTTACAAGCTCCTGAGTCTTGATGTCTTATTACAATAATGTCTGGATGCATTGCATTTAATGTCATAGCTGTGTCTATTAACGTTTCACCTTTTTTGATAGCAGAATTTGTAATATTCATTGACATTACATCCGCACCTAATCTTTTTCCTGCTAATTCGAACGAGCTCTGTGTTCTTGTTGAAGGTTCAAAAAATAAATTAATTTGAGTTTTCCCTTTTAAAATATCAATTTTTTTATTTTTGCTTTTATTTAATTCTATGAATTTAGAGGCTTCATTCAGGATAGTGGTAACGTCACTAACAGATAAATCCTGGATACCTAATAAATGTTTTTGAGATATTTTAATAGCTTTTTTTGATTTAGTTGCCATTAAAATTAACTCTATAACTATATAGGATTAACTATGCAACCATTAATTTTGAATAAAATCTAAAGCACCTTGTAAAATAAAAGCTGCTGCAAACTTATCAATATCTTTCTCTCTTTTACTGACATTTATATCTAATTCACTTGATAAATTGAAAGCACCAACAGTAGATAGTCTTTCATCCCACAAAGACACAGGAATATCAATTTTATTTGAAATATTAATTGCTATATCTTTTGCTGATTGTGAAGATTTTCCGTAAGTGCCATCCATATTTATTGGATTACCTATAATAATTCCTTTGATGTCATATTCTGTAATAATACTTTCCAGTTCATCAATTAATTTACCTTGTTTAGATTTATCTAGGGTTTGAAGGGGAGTGGCAATTTTTTGATTATAATCACTTATTGCAATTCCAATCCTTTTTGTGCCTAAATCTATACCCAATAATCTTGAACCACTTGATAATTTGTTTTTGAATTCATTAATTGTGATCATATTGTATATTTTTAACTTAAGTGGTACTTTGCGACAATATTTTTTACCATATGACGATAGATCTTAAAACTGTAAAACACATATCAAAATTAGCAAGGATCTCACTTGAAGAGAAAAAAGCTGAAAAATTGGCAGATGATATGAATTCTATATTTGAATTTATTGAAAAATTAAACGAGCTAAAAACTGAGAATGTTGAACCATTAACCTCTATAGCTGAAACAACTTTAAGATTCAGAGATGACAAAATTACTAGCGATAACATAAGAGAAAAGATTCTTAAAAATTCTCCTGAAAAAAATGATGATTTTTTTGTTGTGCCGAAAGTAGTTGAGTAATGACAGAAATAACATCTTTAAGCCTTTTTGAATTAATTAAAAATATTAAAGAAAAGAAAATATCATCAAATGAAGTTACAAAATCTTTTGTTTATAGATCTGAAAAGTCAAAAAAACTAAATACATATGTAACTGAAAATTTTGAAAATTGTCTTAAACTTTCAAAAGAGTTTGATAACAAACCAAATTTTGATTTAAAACTTCCAGGAATTCCAATTGCTGTAAAAGATCTATTTTGTACAAATGAAGTAAGAACAACAGCTGGAAGCAATATCTTAAATAATTTTGTCCCAAGCTATGAGTCTACTGTAACGCAAAACATATGGAATGAAGGTGGAATATTGCTTGGTAAACTTAATTGTGATGAATTTGCAATGGGCTCATCCAATGAAACAAGTTTTTTTGGTAATGTTCAAAATCCAATTGCAAAAGATCTAGTTCCAGGTGGGTCATCTGGCGGTTCTTCATCGGCATTAGCAGCTAATTTAACACCTGTAACAATAGGTACTGACACAGGAGGATCTATTAGGCAGCCAGCTTCCTTTACAGGAACTGTAGGGCTAAAACCTACTTATGGAAGTTGTTCAAGATATGGAATTGTTGCTTTTGCATCATCTCTAGATCAAGCAGGTCCGATGAGTAAAGATGTCAAAGATAGCTCCATTCTTTTAGAAGTGATCTCATCATTTGATAAAAAAGATTCAACTTCAATAGATTTTAAAAGAAATAATTATTCATCAGAGCTAACTAGAAATATCAAAGGTATAAAAATTGGAATCCCCAAAGAATACAGAGTTGATGGAATGCCAGGCGAAATTGAGAATCTTTGGAAAAAAGGAATTGAGTATGCAAAAGATTGTGGAGCTGAAATAATTGATATTTCTTTACCCCATACAAGTTATGCTTTGCCTACTTATTATATTGTAGCGCCAGCTGAAGCATCATCTAATTTAGCAAGATATGATGGTGTTAAATATGGTTTAAGATCTCCTGGGGAAAGTTTAATTGATATGTATGAAAAAACTAGATCAGAAGGTTTTGGAGAAGAAGTAAAGAGAAGGATATTGATAGGCACATATGTTTTATCTTCTGGATATTATGATGCTTACTATCTCAAAGCCCAAAAAGTAAGGCAGTTAATTAAAAAAGATTTTGATGATGCTTATAATAAAGTTGATGCTATTTTAACACCTTCAACTCCTAGTTCTGCATTTAAAATAGGAGAAAAATCTAATGATCCAGTTTCAATGTATTTGAATGATATATTTACAGTTCCAGTAAACCTTTCAGGATTACCTGGGATTTCAATACCAGCAGGTAGAGATAAAAATAATTATCCATTAGGTTTACAAATAATAGGTAAACCTTTTGATGAACAAACAGTTTTAAATATTGCTTATTCAATGGAGGAAAAAATCAATTATAAAAATAATATAACTGATTGGTGGATGGAATAATGTCTAAAAAAAATTCGGAATATTTAATAGAAAGAAATGATAATATTTATGAAGTTGTTATAGGACTTGAAGTTCATGCTCAAGTAACATCAAATTCAAAACTTTTTTCATCTTCTTCTACAAAATTTGGTGCTGAACCTAACACTCAAGTAAGTTTAGTTGATGCAGCATTTCCAGGAATGCTTCCAGTAATTAATGAATATTGTGTTAAACAAGCTATAAAAACTGGTATTGGTTTAAAAGCTAAGATCAATAATAAGTCTGTTTTCGATAGAAAGAATTATTTTTATGCTGATTTACCTCAGGGATATCAGATTTCACAATATAAATACCCAATTGTTGGTGAGGGCAATGTTATTTTGGATATGCCTGAAGGTCAAAAACAAGTTGGAATAGAAAGATTACATTTAGAGCAGGATGCAGGAAAAAGTATTCATGATGTTGATCCAAGTAACACGCTAGTTGATCTAAATAGATCGGGTGTAGCTTTAATGGAGATTGTTAGTAAGCCTGATCTAAGATCGCCAGATGAAGTGAATGCTTATATAAAAAAACTTAGATCTATTATGAGATATTTAGGAACTTGCGATGGGAATATGCAAGAGGGATCACTCAGAGCAGATGTTAATGTGTCTGTAAGAATAAAAGGATCGACAGATTTAGGGACAAGATGTGAAATAAAAAATGTTAATTCTATAAAGTTCATGCAAATGGCAATTATTTATGAAGCAAATAGACAAGTTGATTTAATAGAAGAAGGTGAGGAAATAGATCAAGAAACAAGACTTTTTGATACAAAAAAAAATGAAACGAGGTCAATGAGGTCAAAAGAAGATGCTCATGATTATAGATACTTCCCAGATCCAGATTTACTTCCACTAGAAATTACAGATGATTTTATTGATCAACTAAAATCTGAAATCCCTGAATTACCAGATGACAAAAAGAAAAGGTTTATTGATGAGTTTAAAATTTCTCCTTATGAAGCAACTATATTAGTCTCTGATATTGATACAGCTAAATATTTTGAAGAAGTTGTTGCTAAAATGGGCAAAAACCGAGATATGAAACTAGCTGTAAATTGGATTACAGGAGAATTATTTGCAGTTTTAAATAATAAAAATATTGAAATTACTCAAAGTCCAATAAGTGCAAAAAATTTAGCAAAATTGATTAATTTAATAAAAAACGGAACTATTTCAGGTAAAATTGCTAAGACAATATTTGAATTAATGCTGGATGGTGACATAGACCCTCAAATAATTGTTGAGGAAAAAGGGTTAAAGCAACAAAGTGATCCAAAAGCACTGGAGGCATTAATTGATAAAATAATCAACAATAACAGAGAAAAAGCAATTGAATATAAACAAGGAAAAGAAAAGCTATTTGGGTTTTTTGTGGGGCAAGCAATGAAAGCTTCCGGTGGAAAAGCTAACCCCCAATTAATTAACGAAATTTTAAAGAAGAAACTTTAATTTTAACGAAACCTATATAGTCATTGTATAATTAAAATAGATGGGTAAGGACATTGAAATTTCTGAAAAAATTGAAAAATATATCAATAGTTTTAGTTTTAAACTAAATTCGGTTCAAAAAGAAATTATAGATTATAATAATACACTTGGAAATGAAAAGAGAATGCAGGTAGCAATATCCCAATGTCATTTTCTTCATTTAATAATAAAAATATCTAATATAAAAAATGTGATAGAGATTGGAACTTTTACTGGTTTAAGTGCGCTTTCTATTGCTCTTGCACTTCCTGAAGATGGAAAACTTATAGCCCTTGATAAAGATAAAGAGACAAACAAGATTGCAGTAAGTTTTTTTAAGAAAGCTTATCAAGATAAAAAAATTCAAACTATTGTAAAACCTGCACTAAATAGTTTAGATGAATTAAAAAATCAAAAATTTGATATGATTTTTATTGATGCTGATAAGCTAAATTATAAAGAATATTATGAAAAATCATTTCAGATAATAAATAAAGGTGGTTTGATCATAATAGATAATGTTTTATGGCATGGTGAAGTCGTAGATGAAGATAAAATGGATAAATATACATTAAACATAAGAGAATTAAACGAGCATATTTCACGTGATGAAAGGGTAGAACAAATAATTATCCCATTAGGAGATGGAATGACTGTTTGTAGAGTTTTATAATGTTTAATATTTTTGGTTTTTATAAATTTAAAAAACTTAGTAATTTAAAAAAATTAAAAAATAGATTAGAGAATAATCTTAAAGAATATGAAATTTGTGGAACAATTATAATTTCATCAGAGGGTGTTAATGGAACGATTTCAGCTAAAAAAGATAAACTTTTAAAATTCAATAAACTTTTAAAAAAAATATTATCTATTAAAAAATTTAATTCAGAAAATAATTCAAATAGTAAATTTAATCCATTTCATAAACCTAAAGTAAAAATTAAAAAAGAAGTTGTTCCAATGGGTTTTAAAGTTAGAAACTACAACTATCCCAGCAACAACCTCAATCCAAGGCAATGGAATAAAATAATTAAAAAAAAGGATACAATTTTGATAGATGCACGGAAATCTTTTGAGTATGATGTGGGTACTTTTAAAAAATCTTTAAATCCAAATATAGAAAACTTTCGTCAATTTCCTAAATATTTAAATCAATTTAAAAATAGTGAAAATATAGCAATGTTTTGTACAGGTGGCATTAGATGTGAAAAAGCAAATATTTATTTGAAAAAAAAAGGATTTAAAAATGTATATGTTTTAAAAGGTGGAATTATCAATTATCTGAATAATATTGATAAAAAAAATAGTCAATGGAACGGTGAATGTTTTGTTTTTGATAATAGAGTTTCAATAAAACATGGCTTGAAGCAGGGCAGTTATTCAATTTGTAGTGGTTGCAGAAAACCTCTTTCAATCAAAGAAAAAAAATCTTCTAAATATTTAGAAGGCATTCATTGTCCAAAATGTCACGATTATTTAACAGATGATCAAAAATCAAGATTTGCAATGAGACAAAAGCAAATAATACTTGCAAAAAAAACTGGCAAGAGACATATCTTTAAAAAAGAATATTAATTAAATTATAATTTTTATGGATTTGCTTAAAGAAAATATACCTTTACTTGTTAGAAAACTTGCAATACCAGCAAGTGTTGGTACACTTTTTCAAACCTTATACAATATTGTTGATACTTTTTATTCAGGATTAATCTCACCTGAAGCACTTTCTGCACTCAGTAAGTCATTTCCAATATATTTTATTATTGTAGCAACCTCAATTGGTGTAACAGTTGCGGGAACTTCCTTGATAGGGAATAGTATTGGAGAAAAAAATGAAAAAAATGTCTCTTATTATTTTACCCATATTATTATCTATGGACTCATCATATCAGTTTTTATTACATTCATAGGTTTATATTTTGCTGAAAAAGTTTTTAATATAATGGGTTCAACTGAAGAAATTACAAATTTAGGACTTCAATATACAAATATTATGTTTTATGGATCATTTCTTTTTTTCCTTGTTGTATCTCTTAACTCTTTATTACATGCAGAAGGAGATACAAAAACATACAGAAATGTTTTGGTTTTAAGTTTTCTACTAAATATAATTTTAAATCCTATTTTAATATTTGGTTTTCTATTCATACCTGCTTTAGGTATGATGGGTATAGGTCTATCAACAATTATAGCTCAATTTATAGCTTTTGCGATTATTTTATATAAGGTCTTGCAAAATCCAAGGGTGAAAAAAATTACCAAGGAATTTTTAAAAATTAAATTAACATTTTTAAAAAATATATTTTTTCAATCAATGCCAATATCAATTGCTATATGTGGATATGCAGTTGCTGCTACATTTATATTTACTTATGTTGGTCAAACTAGTGAATTGGCTGTAGCTGGTTATGGTGCAGCTACTAGAATTGAGCAAGTTGTTTTACTTCCTATATTAGGAATAAATACTGCAATTATCTCAATTATAGCTCAAAATTATGGTGCAAATCATTTTGATAGAGTGAAAGAGACTTATTTTATATCTGTCAAATATGGCTTTTTATTAATGTTTTTCTCTGGAATATTTGTTTATTTCACAGCAGATATAATACCAAGACTTTTCTCTAATGATGAAACTGTTTTAGAATATGGACGTAGATACTTAAAAATTGCAGCATTTATTTTACCTGCATATCCAATTTTCTTTTTATCAAACGGTTTTTTTATGGGTTTAAAAAAATCTAATTATGCAATGATAAATAATATGTTGCGAAATGTTCTTGTTCCTATATGTGTTTTTTACTTAGCCAAATATCTATCTGCAGATTTTGATAGTTTTTTCTGGTTGTGGTTTATTTTTCAATGGTCACTTTCGATACTATTATTTAGTTATGTGAGTTATTATATAAAAAAAAAATTAGATAAACCTAGCGCTATCCTTAATCCACAACCATAAATCTTCTGAGAATGATCTTCTCACAAAAAGATTTATTTCGTTTATTTCAGTATGATGAATAATTACATCTGTATGATTGAGTAATGTTTGCGTTACAGAATTTTTAGTATTTTTAAAATTATTGAAGTTAAAAGGAGATCCAGATGAAAGTAGATCAAAAGTCTTTTTACCCTTTATATTAATACATATCCATTGATTAGAAACATCAACTATTGAGCCAAAATTTAATTTAGAAATTTCGTTATAAAGATCATTATAAACATTATTGTTATCTTCATTAAAATATACTAACCATTCATCTGGACTTAGCCATAGAGCATTAAATTGTTGATTTGAGGAACCCGTATTAGGTTCAATTGGTAAGATGATTGATAAAATCTTTCCTGCTTTTGTAAAAAACTCCTTTTTTTTCCCTCGAATATTTATTTTTTTAATTGGTTCAGATAACTTTAATTCTAGTTCATCTAATGATTTTTTTTCAAAGTTAGGATATTCTAAATTAAGCATTGATCCTCTTGTTTTCTTTATCAAAAAAAATAAAATCTGAAACTGTTACATTGATATTTTTATTTTCCATAGGTACAAAAAGTTTTTGACCATTCATCTTTTTTCCACCTTTAACAACTGCTAGTGCAATCGATTTATTTAAATTAGGGCTAAAATAGCTTGATGTTACATGTCCAATCATTTCAACAGGTTTCTTATCTAATTCAGAGACTATCTGAGCACCTTCTTCTAATATTTCATTAGGGTCATCCGTAAGCAATCCAACAAGTTGTTTTCTGTCCTCTCTCATTGTATCACTTCTATAAAGTGATCTTTTACCTATAAAGTCATATTTTTTTTTACTAACTATCCAATCCATCTGAAGATCAATAGGTGTCATAGTTCCATCTGTATCCTGGCCAACAATAATAAATCCCTTTTCAGCTCTTAATAAATGCATTGTTTCTGTTCCATAAGGAGTAATTTTGTATTCTTCTCCAGCTGCAATGCAGTTTTCCCATAATGATTTACCATATTTTGACTCTACATTAATTTCATAACTAAGCTCTCCTGTGAAACTTATTCTCATTATTCTACATTCAATTTTGTCAATTATTGCATCTTGGTAAGACATATGAGGAAAGGCTTCATCACTAAAATCTTTATTAGGAAATAATTTATTCAATATTTTTTTAGAATTTGGACCACAAATGCTTGCTGTAGAATAGTGATCAGTAACAGAGGTTAAGTAAACATCTAATTCTGGCCATTCTGTTTGTAAATAGTCTTCAAGTTTCGAAAGTACATTTGCTGCGCCACCAGTTGTTGTGGTCATTAAATAATGATTTTCACCCAATCTTGTGGTTACACCATCATCATAAACCATACCATCTTCATTTAACATTAAACCATATCGGCATTTCCCAATTCCTAATTTTGACCAGGCATTTGTATAAACTCTGTTTAAAAATTCAGAAGCATCAGATCCCTGTATATCTATTTTTCCTAATGTAGAGGCATCCAAAATTCCAGCACTATCTCTTGCAGCTTTACTTTCTCTTTGAACTGCTTCATGAAGATTTTCATTATTAATAGGGTAGTACCATGGTCTTTTCCATTGCCCAACATTTTCAAATTTTGCATTATTTTGAACGTGCCATTCATGAATTGAGGTTTTTCTAACAATATCAAAAAATTTTCCAACATTTCTTCCTACAATTGCCCCAAAAGTTAATGGTGTAAATGGTGGTCTAAAAGTAGTTGTACCTAAAGTACCCATTTTTACTCCAGCTGTGTCAGCAATAATCCCCAAGGCATGCATATTCGATAATTTACCTTGATCTGTAGCCATTCCAGTTGTTGTATATCTCTTTACATGTTCTATCGATTTAAAACCTTCTCTAAGTGCTAACTTTATATCTTTCGCAGTCGAGTCATTTTGAAAATCTATAAAAGATTTAGTCTTACTCTCTGAGATAGTATTTGGTAACAGCCATATGTTTTTCTTCTCTGACTCTTTTGAACATAAAACTGAAATTTTATCAAAACCGCCTTCATTAATGTTTAAAAATTTTTTAACTTTATAATTTGTATTTTTAACTATTTCTTCTAGTTCAAAATCACCGTTACATGATCCAACATTTATATGATTTTCACTTTTTTCAGTTGGAACAAATACTTGATCTATTTCTCTAAAATCTAATTTTCCTCCTGATTGAGTATGCATATGTACCATAGGTGTCCAACCTCCACTTATTGATAAACAATCACACTGAATTTTATGTTTATTTCCAGTAACATTCGATCCATCTTCTGATAAATTCATAATTTCTATTGATTTTATCTTTTTGTAGCCAAAAGTATTAACCACTGTAGAATTCCAATATATTTTAATTCCTAGATCTTCAGCATTTTTAACAATGTTTGATGAAGATTTTTTTCTAATATCAACAATCTTTACTGATATTCCCTTTTCAAATAACGACACTGCAGTTTCATAAGCACTGTCATTGTTAGTAAAAATAATATTGTTTAATCCACTTGATACACCGTAAAAATCTAAATATTTTTTAACAGAGTGAGCAAGTATAATTCCTGGCCTATCATTGTTGTTAAATATAAGAGGTCTTTCTATTGCACCTGCGCCAACAATTACTTTATCTGCTCTTATTTTCCACAATCTCTGTCTTATGCTACCATTTTTTTTATCCAAAGGTAGATGATCTGATATATTTTCTTTGGCCAAAAGGTAATTATAACTATGAAAAGCAGCCAAACTTGTTCTTGTTTTTATTGTTAAATTATCTAGTTTTTGTAATTCCGATATCTCATTCATTAACCATTCATTTGATTTTTGACCGTCTATGACAAAATTTTTGTTATTTTGATAAATTGTAGATCCACCAAGTATATTTTTATCTTCAATTAATATTGTCTTTAAATTATTTTTTGCGGCTATTTTAGCAGATATAATTCCAGAAATTCCACCCCCTATAACTAAGACATCACAATGCTCGTGTTTATGGTCATATATTTCTGGGTCTGGTTGTGTAGGTGATTTACCTAAGCCAGCAGACATCCTTATTAAAGGTTCATAAATTTTTTTCCAAAAACTTTTAGGCCACATAAAAGTCTTATAATAAAAACCTGCTGGTATAAATGGTGATATTAAGTTATTAATTCCACCTATATCAAAGTTAAGACTTGGCCAACAATTTTGACTAGATGCTTTCAATCCTTCATAAAGTTCTATTTCTGTAGCTCTTACATTAGGCTCTGTTAAATCAGTATTATCATTTATTTGGCATATTGCGTTTGGCTCTTCAGAGCCACATGACATTATTCCTCTTGGACGATGATACTTAAAACTTCTGCCAATTAAATGAATGCCATTTGAAAGAAGTG
This sequence comes from uncultured Pelagibacteraceae bacterium, assembly GCA_902569245.1. Classification (GTDB taxonomy): domain Bacteria; phylum Pseudomonadota; class Alphaproteobacteria; order Pelagibacterales; family Pelagibacteraceae; genus Pelagibacter. The sequence continues at coordinate 158,882 of CACFTO010000002.1, forward strand.
CTGAGGCTAAAGTATCACCCTCAAAACCATGATATTTTTTACCATCAAAAGTAAATGAAACAGTTTTTGTTTGATCAACAAATCTTGTTTTATTAATTCTATATTTGGTCATTTAAATTACAGGAGGTTTTTCACCCATTTTGTAAACTGCATGTATTTTGTCATTTGATGTATCCCTAACCATATTAAACCATTTTCTACATCCATGAGCATGGTTCCATCTTTCAAACTGAACACCTTTAATATTCTTTCTCATAAATAAATATTCTGCCCATTCATCATCACTTAGCTCAGTAGGTTGTTTTGGTCTTACAATGTGAGCTTCACCACCACATGAAAATTCACTTTGGTCTCTTTCTCCACAATACGGGCAATTTATTACAAACATTAGTGTGCTACAGCAGCTGCACCATGTTCATCAACAAGATCTCCACTTACAAATCTGTTAAGATTAAATGCTGCATTTAATTTATGTGGCTCATCATTAGCAATTGTGTGAGCAAATAAATCACCAGATCCAGGCGTTGCTTTAAAACCTCCTGTTCCCCATCCACAGTTAAAATAAAGACCTTTTATATTTGTTTTGCTAATGATCGGACTTGCATCCGGGCAAATATCAACAATACCACCCCATTGTCTTAACATCTTCATTCTACTAAAAATAGGGTACAGCTCTAATATAGCTTTTAAGGTACCTTCTACTACATCATGACTTCCTCTTTGTGTATAAGATATGTAAGCATCTGTTCCAGCACCAATTACTAATTCACCTTTATCAGATTGACTAACATATGCATGGACAGCATTAGACATTACAACTGTATCTATTATTGGTTTGACTGGTTCTGAGACTAATGCCTGTAATGGTTTACTTTCAAGTGGTAATTTTAAGCCTGCCATATTAGCAATTACACTTGAATGACCTGCTGCTACTACACCAATTTTTTTTGTTTTGATAAATCCTTTTGTAGTATCAAGTCCTTCAACTTGGTCTCCATTTCTTTTTATTCCTTTAACTTCACAATTTTGAATTATATCTACACCCATTGCATCTGCACCTCTTGCATAACCCCATGCAACAGCATCGTGTCTTGCAGTTCCAGCTCTTCTTTGTAAAGTTCCACCAAGTACAGGATATCTAATATCTTGAGAAATATTTATTATTGGACAAAATTCCTTAACTTGTTTTGTGTCTAACCAAACAGCATCAATACCATTTAACCTATTTGCATGAGTTCTTCTTTTTAAATCTCTAACGTCTTGAAGGTTATGAGCTAAGTTCATAACTCCACGTTGACTAAACATTATATTATAATTTAACTCTTGAGATAAATTTTCCCAAATTTTTAAAGCATGGTCATACAATCCAGCGCTAGCATCCCATAAATAATTTGATCTTATGATTGTTGTATTTCTCCCGGTATTACCTCCACCAATCCAACCTTTTTCTAAAACCGCAATATTTTTCATGTTATGTTTTTTTGCAAGATAGTAAGCTGTTGCTAATCCATGCCCACCACCTCCAACAATTACTGCTTCATATTCTTTTTTAGGTTCAGGATTGCCCCAGGCTTGTTTCCAGTTTTCATGCTGCGAAAAAGCATTTTTTATCAGTGAAAAAATTGAATATTTGTTTTTCATATTTGCAAGAAATTACTTGATTAATATTGAATATTCAATGATTTCAAGTTACACATGTATCAACGGAAGAGTGGGTGAGTTGGCTTAAACCAGCAGTTTGCTAAATTGCCGAAGGAGCAATCCTTCCAAGGGTTCGAATCCCTTCTCTTCCGCCATTAATACATGCTTTGATTTTTAAAGAAATCTTTTAGATATATTGGCTTTTGAGACAAAATGTACCTGTAAACATTGTAATTTTCTAAAACTCTTTGTACATAATTTCTTGTTTCTTTAAATTTAATAAGCTCAACCCAATCAACATAATCAATCTGTTTTTTTTGAGGATCCTTATTAATTTTTTTCCAATACTTTACTCTCTTAGGACCAGCATTGTAAGCGGCTGTAGCAAAAGGGTAGGATCCTTTATACTGATTGATTAAACCAGCAATATAATGAGATCCTAAATTGATATTATATTCGGGGTCAGTTGTTAATTTAGCCTTCGAGTATCCTAACTTAGCTTGTTTCGATACAGTCTTAGCCGTATAAGGCATAAGTTGCATTAATCCTTGAGCTCCAACTCTACTCCTAGCAGAGGTATCAAATTCACTTTCTTGTCTGATAATAGATAAAATTAATGCTGGATCAGGAATTTTTCTTCCACCAACAAATTTTGGCACACTCATTATTGGATAATTAAATTGGTTGTGAAATCTTTTTTGATATGAGGCAATTTTAGAGACTTGTATAGCAAAATCAAAACGTGATATATCAGAAGCTAATTTAGCAGCTAAAGCCTCACTGCCTTTTTCTACGTTATCATTTGCTAAAAACCTTAAGATATGTTTTGTGTATTTATCTTTATTTAAATAATCAAGTAAATCAATAATTGCGACAAGTTTTTTTGAGTAAAACTCTTGTTCATAATCATCATCTACAAACATTAATTTATCTAGTTCAAATTTCTCTTGTGGTTTTACTTTCATATGTGAAAGTTGACCATAGTAGGTTGTTAAATATTTTGATCCCTCCAAGAACCATTTATTTGAGTTTTCTATATCCCCAATTTTTTCATATGTTTTTCCTAACCAATACGAACCTCTAGATAAGCTGATTGGATAGCTAACATTCCTGTAAAAATTTAAAAAATGATTTTCTGCTTGTTGTGCATTTTTTAAAAAACTGAGTGCTATCCAGCCACTCATCCACTCAGCTTCCGCATAGTCTGCACCCTCTGTCATTGCGTGATTTGAAACAATTTTATATGCAGTTTTATATTTTTTTTTATAAATTAAGGATCTTCCAATTATTGACCTTTCTTTCCACCATTTATCTGGTCTTACTAAATATTCTTCGGTGTTTTTTACTTTATTAAGAATTTCTAGCGAGCTATCTACGCGTCCTTTTTTTCTTCTCCATTTTAATCTATCATAATTTAAACCAGCATCATTCTTAAATTTTTTTGGTACTTTTTTTATCGCTTCATCAACCCCATACCCTCTGCTTATTAATATTTGTCTTGCTGTATAAAGTAATTGATACTCACTAGGAAGGTATCTAATAACCCTTTTAAGATCCCAGTGTTTACCCTCCCAAGCATAATAATCAGCTCTATTTATATAATCAGAGGTATCTAGAATTTTTTTAAATTTTTTTCTGATATATTTTAAATTATTTGTATTTAGATCTGCATTTATAAATCCTTCTTTAATTAATCTTATTCCATCACCAGACTTTCCAGTCTTAATTAAACTCTCTCCTAACATTATTTTACCATATCCACTTAATGGCTTATTACTTTGAAACCAATTAATTATTTCAGTCGGAGAATGGTTTTGTAAGTTTATTTTGTGTTCAGCAAGATATTTAATTCTATCAAATCTTGGATAATCTTTAACTCTTTCGATAAACCTTTTGTATTCAGAAAAAGTTGCTTTATTTCCTGATGTAAGAAGATGCCTCCACTCTATAAAATCATATATTGATTGAGCCCTTGCTTTTTTTGCAGTATTTTTTGCATCTTTCCAATTAGATTTTTCCATAAATCTAATTGCTTGTTTTGCGAATTCAAAATCTCTTTCACTATAATATCTGGTTTTTTTAACAGTCCTTAATGTTTGTTTTTTTACAATAAGTGGTTTTTTTGGAGGTAACAAAATTCCAAATATTTCTTTGGGTAAATCTTTATCATCCTTTAAACTTTGTTTTTCATTAAATGTTCCAGGTTTCAACGGTGGAATTACTATCTGACTTTTAAACGCAGGTTTTTTCTTAGGTATTATTATTTCATTTGAATATGATGATTGAAAAAAGCTAAAAAAAAATATAGTTGTTAGTAGTAATATAGATTTTCTAAAAATCATTTTTAATAACTTATGATATAAATATTTATGTTTAAAGGTTCAAATGTAGCTTTAGTAACACCATTTAAAGGCAATAGCCTTGATGAGGAAACGTATATAAAAATTATTAATTTTCATTTAGAAAATGGAACAAATGGACTTGTGCCAGCTGGTACAACGGGTGAGTCACCAACTCTTTCGCATAGAGAACATGAAAAAGTTATAGAGTTATGTATTCAAGAAGCTAAAGGAAAAATTCCAGTGATCGCAGGCACAGGATCCAATTCTACTACAGAAGCCATATCTCTCACAGAGCACGCTGAGAAGGCTGGTGCAGATGGTGCCTTGATAGTGACGCCTTATTATAACAAACCCACTCAGGAGGGCTTATATCAGCATTACAAGGCTATAAATGACAAATGCGGCATACCAATTATAATTTACAATATTCCTGGTAGATCAGTTATTGATATGACAGTAGATACAATGGCAAGATTATTTGAACTGAAGAACATAGTTGGAGTAAAAGATGCAACTGGTGATTTGAATAGGGTAGATGAGACTTTCAAAAAAATTGGCAATGAATTTATCCAACTAACAGGTGAGGACGGTCTTGCTTATGAATATAATAAAAGAGGTGGCGTAGGGTGTATTTCTGTTACAGCCAACATAGCTCCTAAAATGTGTTCTGATATGCAAAAATTTTCAAAATCACAGAATAATGATGAGCAAAAAAAGGCTGAAGAGATAGATAAAAAACTTCAACCTGTTCATAAATCTTTGTTTATTGAGAGCAATCCATCACCAGTTAAATATGCAGCTAAATTGATAGGTCTATGTGATGATAATGTGAGATTACCTTTGGTAACAGTTTTAGATGAAACAAAAGCTGAGGTTAAAAAAGCTCTCATATCTGCCGAATTAATTAATGAATAAAAAAACCACTCCTGGTTTAAAAATTATTACAATTAATAGAAAAGCATCTTTTAATTATTTTTTTAAAGAGATGTTTGAAGCAGGTATAGTTTTAAAGGGCTCTGAAATAAAATCTGTAAGATTAGGTAAAATTAACATAGCAGATTCTTATGCTGTAGATAAAGATGGAGAAATTTTTTTAATTAATTCTCATATACCTATCTATAAACAAGCCAGTTATTCAAATCATAATCCTTACTCTGAAAGAAAACTTTTGTTGAATAAAAGAGAAATTAATAAAATTATCGGTAGAATTCATGAAGATGGTTTAACTATTGTGCCAACAAAAATGTATTTTAAAAAAGGAAAGGCAAAATTAGAAATTGCAGTAGCTAAAGGTAAAAAACAATTTGATAAAAGACTGACAAAGAAGACAAGAGATTGGAACCGTGAAAAAGCAAGATATATTAGAAAATCAAGTTAATTTTGTATATCTAGCATTAGGTTCTAATCTTGGAGACAAGAAAAATAATCTAAATAAAAGTATAGATTTAATCCAAGAGGAGGGAATTTTTATAAAGAAAAGATCAAAATTTTACATTACAAAATCTTGGCCAAATGAAAATTTCCCAAACTTTATTAATTCTATCATACTAGTTAAGACAAAATTAAATATAGCAGAATTATTTTTAAAAATAAAAAAAATTGAAAAAAAACTAGGTCGAACTAAGTCTAAAAGAAATCATCCAAGAATATGTGATATTGATATAATTGATTTTAATGGTGAAATAATCCATAGAAAAATTGGAAATTATAAACTCAATACTCCTCATAAAAGAATGCATAATAGAAATTTTGTTCTGTTTCCTTTATTTGAATTAGATAAAGATTGGGTTCACCCTAAACTTAATAAAAATATAGTCATTTTAATGTCAAATTTAACCTCAGATCAGTTATTGGGTATTAAAATTGCTCAATAAAATGATATAAATAGTAATGCTTAAATCTGAAGAATTAATTAATAAGGTAAAAAATTATAATAAGTTTCTTAATCCAGAAACTCTATCAAAAGCCTATGATTTTGCTTTAAAGGCCCATGAAAAACAAAAAAGAGATGAGGGCTCACCTTATATTATTCACCCGATAGCAGTTGCAAATATTTTAACAGAGTTAAAGTTAGACAGTGCAACTATTGCTACTGGTTTACTTCATGATACAATAGAAGATACTCATGCAACTTATAATACAATAGAAGCAGAATTTGGAAAAGAGGTCGCTGATTTAGTTGATGGTGTTACAAAAATTTCTGAGTTTGAAAATCAAGCTATATCAAACTCTAAAGCAGAAAATTTTAGAAAATTAATATTAGCAACATCAAAAGACATCCGAGTTTTACTGGTGAAACTAGCTGATAGACTACACAATATGCGTACCATTAAAGTTGTTGATAAAGAAAAGCAAATTAGAAAAGCAAAAGAAACAATGGAAATTTATGCGCCACTTGCAGATAGAATGGGCATGCATCGTATAAGAGATGAATTAGAGGACCTTTCATTTGAAGTTTTAAATGAAGATGCAAGAAAATTGATAAAAGACAGACTGGATAAAATTAAAGAAAATAATCTAATTAACTTTAATAATATTTCTGATGAGTTTTTTGAAATACTTAAAAACAAAAATATAGAACCAAAAATAGTTGGAAGAGAGAAAACTCCTTTTTCAATTTGGAGAAAAATCCAAAAAAAAAGAACTTCTCTTGAACAAATAACAGACATTATTGGGTTTAGAATTATTTTAGATAATATTGATGATTGCTATAAAGCTTTAGGAATTTTCCATAATAAATGGAATTGTATACCAGGTAAATTTAAAGATTATATCTCATCGCCAAAAATCAATAAATATCAATCATTACACACAGCTATTATTGGACCAAATAAAAGACCAATTGAAATCCAATTAAGAACAAAGCAAATGCATGAGTTTGCAGAAAGAGGTATTGCTTCTCATTGGAAATATAAATCATCAGAAAAATTTAATTCTTTAACTTGGAAGGAGTATGATTGGTTAGCAGATTTAGTTGAAATTATTGATAAAAATGAGAATCCAGATGACTCTTATGAATATACAAAACTTCAAATGTTTCAAGAAAACGCCTTTTGTTTCACACCAAAAGGATCAATTATTAAACTACCTAAAAATGCTACACCAATAGATTTTGCCTATGCTGTCCATACTCAAATCGGAGATGCTGCTGTTGGTTGTGAAATAAATGGAAATGAAAGCGCTTTACAATCTATATTAAGAAACGGGGATGTAGTTAAGATTATCACCTCTAAAAAAGCCTCTCCCTCATTACATTGGTTAACGAGCACTAAAACAGGGAAAGCTCGTGCTGCAATTAGACGTTATTGGCAGTACCGTGAAAACAGCAAGCCGATTAAGGAAAAAAGATATAATACTACACTTTGGATTTCTCTGCCTGATGAACCTGGAAAAATGGGTGATGTAACAACCATGATTGGTGAAAACTTTGTTAATATTTCAAGTGTAGAAATGGTAGAAAAACTTAATGGAAGGATTAATTTCAAATTTAATTTAATCATACATGACCTTAAGAACTTTACAAAATTGATAAGTGAACTAAAACAAAAAGAATATAAATTTAAAATTATAAGACACAAAAACAAAAAATATGCTTTCTTCAAAAAACTCTTTAGCAGTTTTAAGAAAAACTAATGCTTTGTTAGATGGACATTTTGTATTGTCATCTGGACTACATTCACCTTCATATGTGCAATGTGCAAAATTATTAAGTTTTCCACACAAAGCTGAAAAATTTACAAAATCTTTAGCAAGTAAAATTAAAAAAAAATTTAAAAATATTGATTTAATTCTTTCGCCAGCGATGGGTGGAATTGTAATTGGTTATGAAATCGGAAGAATTATAAAAAAAGAAACAATTTTTTGTGAACGTGTTGAAGGAATTTTTAAGTTAAGAAGAGGTTTTTATATTAAAAAAAAAACAAGAGTTTTAATTATTGAAGATGTTATAACTACAGGAAAATCAAGTTTAGAATGTGCTAAATTAATAAAGAAATCTGGCGCAATTTTATTAGGATTTGCATGTTTAATTGACAGATCTAATAAGCAAACTTTAAAAATAAAAAGAAAAAATATAATTTCACAAGTAAAATTAAAAATTCCAACTTATAAAAAAAAAAATATTCCAGAAAGTCTAAAAAAAATTCCAATTACCAAACCTGGAAGTAGATTTTTAAAATGAAAAAGAGACTAGGGGTTAACATCGACCATGTTGCAACGTTGAGAAATGCTAGAGGTGAAAAACATCCTGATCCTTATACTGTAGCTTTAGATGTTTTAAAGGCTGGTGCAGACTCTATTACAGTTCATTTAAGAGAGGATAGGCGACACATTAATGATATGGATTTAAAAATTCTCTCATCAAATAAATCAATCCCTATCAATTTGGAAATAGCTTCAGATCCAAAAATGATTAATATTGCACTAAAAAATAAACCCTCTTTTATTTGTCTTGTTCCTGAAAAAAGAAATGAAATTACCACAGAAGGAGGATTAAATTTAAAAAAGAATAAAAATAAAATCAAAAAAATATTAGAAATTTTTAATAGAAATAATATAAGAACAAGCTTATTTATAAATCCATCTCTTCAAGATATAAAATTATCAAAAACTCTTGGAAGTAAATGTATAGAGATACATACAGGTAAGATTTCTAATAAAATAAAGGAGAAAAAAAATTACTCAAGAGAACTAAATAAAATTAAAAAATGTGCCATTTATGCACAAAAAATAGGTTTAGAGGTTCATGCTGGACATGGTATGGACTATAAGACAACAAAAATACTAAATAAGATAAAACAAATTGAGGAATTTAATATAGGCCATTTTAT
>CACFTO010000003.1 GCA_902569245.1 uncultured Pelagibacteraceae bacterium
AGGTTATGCCAAGGAAATTAAAAAACGAATTTTATTACACAACAGTTCAAAAGGGGCTAAATTTACCAAGGGAAATTATTGGGAGATTATATATAAAAAATCCTATAAATCTAAATCTGAAGCAATGAAAGCTGAATATAAATTAAAAAAAAACTATAAATTTAGAGATATATTAAAGAAAAAATATATAGAAAATGAAGATATCAATATTACTACCTTATAAAGAAAATTTTTCTCCTGAGTATGCTGGAGCCGTATCTCTTTTTGTAAAAGACACAACAAAGATAAGTACTTATAAGAAAAGAATTACTGTTTATGGAAATACTGACTATAAAAGAAGATATAATATTAATTATAAAAACTTAAATCTTAAAAAAAAATTTCTTAATAGTACCTCAAAAATATATATCAGCGAATTTTTGAATAACGAAATTAAGTATCCTTCAGATTTGATTGAGGTTCATAATCGTCCAGCTTATGTAAAGCCTATTTATGAAAAATTAAAAAAAAATATCATACTGTATTATCACAATGATCCTTTATCAATGAGTGGATCTCAATCTGTAAATGAAAGAAAGTATTTATTGAATAAATGTAAGTCTATAATTGTTATTAGTGAATGGATAAAAAAAAGATTATTAAAGGACCTTGATGCAAATGACGATCATCTTCAAAAAATTTTTGTAATTCCTCATTCAACAAATAAAATAAATAATACAAATCTCATTAAACGTAAGAAAAACTATATTATATTTGTTGGTAAATTAAATTCACAAAAAGGTTATGATATTTTTGGAAACGTTATAGTTAAAATTTTGAAAAAAAATAAAAATTGGAGAGGTATAGTTATAGGTGATGAAGAAAGAGAAAAATTAGTTTTTAAACATCCCTCCTTGAATGTTATGGGCTTTATTGAACATAATAAAGTTATCAAATTATTTGAAAAATCTAGTATCGCTGTTGTACCGTCTAGATGGGAAGAACCTTTAGGTAGAACTGGTCTAGAAGCTTCAAGCAGAGGATGTGCCACTATAGTCAGTAACAGAGGTGGTTTGCCAGAAACTGTTACAGATGGAATAATTTTAAAAAAACTTGATGAAAAAGAATTATATAAAAATATTCAATTTTTAATAAATAATAAAAATTATAGAACTAACTTACAGAGAAGATCTATTATTAATTTTAAGCTTGATCACAAATTAATTGCTGAAAAAATTGACAATGTAAGAAAGAAAACATTTAAATATTTTATTTTTAATATTAATAAAAATAGTAAACTTAAGATTGTTCATGTAACTAACTTCAATTTTAGATATCATGGAAGATTACATTTTAATACTGGAACAAGGTTAAATAATGGACTTATCAGATTGGGTCATAATGTTTTAAGCTTATCTGATAGAGATTTAGTAAGTTTAGGTAAAACACTTACTGATTACACAGGGTCAAAATATTTGAATGAATTAGTTTCAAAAACAATAAATAATTTCAAACCTGATCTGCTAATCATTGGGCATGCAGACAGAATAGATAAAAATATGCTTTCTGATGTAAAAAATACAAATAAAAATCTTAGGATTTCACAATGGTTTTTAGATCCTTTATCTAGAAGGGGACCTGATTATCATAAAAATAAAGAAAGAATTCTAGATAAAATAAATTGTGTTGACACTACTTTTGTTACTACCGACCCTAAATCATTAGATTTTGAAATTAAAAATTCTTTTTACATGCCAAACCCTTGTGACAAATCTCTTGATAATTTAACAAATTTTAATGAAAAACCTGAGTTTGATATTTTTTATGCAATAAGTCATGGAGTTCATAGAGGAACCCTTAGAAAAGGGAAAATAGATGAAAGAGAAATTTTTATCAATAAACTTATGAGAAAAAGCAAAAATATTAATTATGATATTTATGGTATGTTCAATAGACAACCTATATGGGGTGATGAATTTATAAAAAAAATATCTCATTCCAAGATGGGTCTTAATCTTAGTAGAGGTGAACCAATTAAATATTACAGTAGTGATAGAATAGCACAATTAATGGGTAATGGTTTACTAACTTTTATTGATAAGAGAACACAGTACAATAATTTTTTTAACAATAATGAAATGATTTTTTACAATAATATTGATGATTTGGTTGAAAAAATAAATAAATATAAAAACGACACAAAATCTTTAAAAAGAATTGCAAAAAATGGACATAAAAAATATCATAAATTTTTTAATTCAAATATTGTAGCAAAATTCATAATAGATAAAACGTTTGGTTTAAAAACTAATACTTTTTGGGAATAATATTAATAAGGCTGATGAATATATGTTTTGTTGATAATACAAATTTTAAATATGATGGAGATTCTATTTATTCACATAAATTGAGAGGTGCAGAAAGTGTAGTTATTAACTTATCAAACGCATTAAAAGTTTTAGGACATAAAGTTACAGTAATTAATAATTGTGAAGAAACTAAACAAATTGATGGAGTAAGTTGGATTGATATAAAATCAATTAAAAAAACTGATGAATTTGATTTTGTTATTGCAAACGGAGATTGTAGATTATTCAAATATGCAAAGTCTAATAAAAATATTCTATTTTCGCATAGTTTACAAAGTATAGAAAAATTTTTAAGAAAGAAACAATTGATATCTTATATGAAATATAAACCAAAAGTTTGTTTTCTAAGTAATTATCATCAAAAAAATAGATCAAAACTTTTATATATATTTGGCCATATTCATTTAAGGTGGTCAGTTGATGAATTGTTTTTACGTTCAAACCTTTCATCTGAAATTGATAATAATCTAGCAATCTTTACATCTAGACCAGACAGAAATTTAGAATTACTTATAAATATATGGACAAACTCAATTATTAAGATGAGAGGAAATTCAAAATTATTGGTTACAGATAATAATTTTATCTACAAGAACAGCTCAATATCAAAAAGAAAACTAGGAAATCAAAAAGATTTATTAAGAGATTTATTAAAAGCTAGAATATGTCTTTTACCAGGTCATAAATCTGAGCTTTTTTGTTTAGCCGCCGAAGAAGCTAGAGAGTTATGTGTTCCTATAATTACGCTTGGACTAGGATGTTTAGGTGAAAGAGTAGAACATAATACCACAGGATTTATTGCTAAAAATGAACATGAATTTGCTAATTATACTTTAAAGTTATTTTCTGATGACGAACTTTGGAATAGATTAAGATTAAACCTTATTAAAAAAAGAAAAACGAATACTTGGAAAAAAGTTGCTGAACAATTAATAGATCAATTGTATTAGATATTTATTATATGAATAAAAAAAAAAATATATTGGTTGTAGGTGCTGGTGGATTTATTGCTGGACATTTAATAAAAAGATTACTTTTGAATGGTAACAATATTATTGCAACTGATATAAAACCAAAAGAGTATTGGTTTCAGGAATTTGACAAAGTTGAAAATCACTATTCTATGGATATGAAACTTCTTGATAACTGTGTAAAATTAACAAAAAACATCGATTATGTATTTAATATGGCCTGTAATATGGGTGGTATGGGTTTTATTGAAAATAATAAAGCAGAATGTATGCAATCAGTTTTAATAAATACAAATCTTCTAATTGGTTGCAAAGATAATAGTGTAGAAAAATATTTTTTTTCATCAAGTGCATGCGTATACGATCAATCAAAACAACAAGATGTTTTTATTGATGGTTTAAGAGAAAATGATGCTTATCCAGCTGACCCTGAAGATGGGTATGGATGGGAAAAGTTATTTAGTGAAAGAATGTGTAGACATTTTATGGAAGATTATGGATTGCAAGTTCGTATTGCTAGATATCATAATATTTATGGACCATTTGGAACATTTGATGGAGGTAGAGAAAAGGCACCCGCAGCACTTTGTAGAAAAGTGATTAGTTCTAAAATAAACAATAGTAAATCAATTGAAGTCTGGGGTGATGGAAATCAGACTAGATCATTTTTATATGTTGATGATTGTATTGATGGAACAATTAAATTATTTGATTCCAACTATTCTGAACCAGTTAATATTGGAAGTGATGAACAGGTTTCAATAAATCAAATGATAGAATTATTAGAGGAAATTTCAGAACACAAGGGACTTAAAAAAAAATATCAACTTGATAAACCAAAAGGAGTTAGGGGTAGGTCAAGTAACAATGATTTAGTTAAAAAAATATTAGGTTGGAATTATCAGATTAAACTAAAAGATGGCTTAATGAAAACTTATGAGTGGATATATTCTGAAATATCAAAAAAAGGGCTTAACTTAAGTAGGTTTACTCAACCATAAGAATTTAATAAATGAAATTTAAAAAAAAATATTTTAAAAGTTTAAATAAAGAATTATTTAAGGGATTTAATCGATTATACTGGTTTCTATACACAGAAGTTAAATATTATTACTTTAAATATAAATTTAAAGATCGTAATGAGTCTAAACAATATAAAATTTCATTACTATTGCCTTCTAGAGAAAGATCTAAAAAATTCAAAAGGATGCTAGAGTCATTAATTTCAACATGTAGTAATATATCAAGAATTGAACTTTTGATTCTTTTAGATACAGACGACAAAGAAAAGATATTATATGAAAGTATTTTGTCAAATAAGAAGTATTCAAATTTAAATCATAAAATTTATTTAAATAATTTATCTTCGCACGCCAAGAGAAATAATTTTTTGGCGATGAAATCTGTTGGTGATATTTTATTTCCAATAAATGATGATATAACTTTTATTTCAAAACATTGGGATAAAGAAATAGACAATGAATTTTCAAAAGTTGTTAATCAACCATATTGTCTTTGGGTCGACTCTGGTCAAAAATATTTATACTTACATTCAGATTTTCCAATTGTAAACAAAGAATGGTATAAAAAACTAGGTTATATAGGTAGTGAATTTTTTAATTTTTGGTACCTAGATACATGGATATGTGATTTATGTCATAGATCAAAAAAATTTTTAATATCGAAAAAAATTAAACTTTATCAGTATTCTGCTCATACAATCAAAGAAGAAGTTGACAACACTCATTTAAAGAATATTAAGAACGATATACCCTTAAAAGATAAAATCATTTGGAATGAAACTGTTGGACAAAGAATTAAAGATGCAAGATTATTAGTATGAATATTGGTTTTCTAGGATTGGGAAAGTTAGGTTTACCTGTAAGTTTGGCTGTTGAAGATAAAGGACATAATATTTTTGGGTACGATATTTCAAAACAAACAATTGAAGATATTAAAAATAGAAAAATTCGTTACAGAGAAGAATGGGTTGATAAATATTTACCTAAAACAAAATTACAGATTAATAGTATTGGTAATTTGGTAAAAAACTCTGAAATTATATTTGTACCAATTCAAACACCACATGATCCACAATACGAAGGTATTACAAGAATTCCAAAAAAACGAATAGATTTTGATTATTCTTATCTTAAATCTGGTATCAAAGAGTTGTCTCAAGAAATTGAAAAAAATGGTGAAGATAAAGTTGTAATTATAATTTCAACTGTTTTGCCTGGTACAATTAGAACACAAATTAAACCATTATTGGGTAAGCACACTAAACTTTGTTACAATCCTTTTTTTATAGCCATGGGATCAACAATTAGAGATTTTCTTTATCCTGAATTTATTCTTTTTGGTGTTGATGATGAGCATGCAGCCACTAAAGCTCAAAATTTTTACAAGACAATTTGCGACTCTCCTTTTTATAAAACCACTATAGAAAATGCTGAACTAATTAAAGTTTCTTATAACACAATGATATCCACTAAAATTTCTTTTGTTAATACAATAATGGAAGCCTGTCACAAACTACCAAATACTAATGTTGATGATGTTACTAATGCATTAAAGATGGCAAATAGAAGATTAATTTCAGACGCTTATCTAACAGGTGGAATGGGTGATGGGGGAGGATGTCACCCGAGAGATAATATCGCTTTAAGTCATCTTTCTCAAAAATTAGATCTTTCTCATGATTGGTTTGAAGATATTATGATGCAAAGAGAAAATCAGTCAGAATGGCTTGCAAATTTAATAATTGAAAATTCTGAAAATAGACAGATTAATATTTTAGGTAAAACTTTTAAACCTGAGACAAATTTAATCTTAGGAAGTCCAGCTTTACTATTAGAAAATATTTTAAAAGAAAAACAAAAAAAGGTTTACTCTTGGGATCCTTATGTTGATGAAAATTATGACAATGTATGTGATAATCTAAATTGGACAAACAACGATATTAAACATGTTTTTTTCATAGGTACGAAACATCCTGATTTTATAAAATTTAATTATCCAAAAAATTCTATTATTATTGATCCTTTTAGATATATTTATAATGTTAAAGATTCAAAAATTATTAGAATTGGAGATAATACTAACAAATAATTATATCTTTACTTTATTAAGTGCATTATTTTTAAATATATTTGCTTCTCTTATATATCTTCTAACCATTTGAGTTGTTTTATGGCCTGTCATCGCCATTATGCTTCTTTCGTCTGCACCAGACTCAGCTGCTACTGTTGCAAAACCAGACCTTAAACTATGACCAGCAAAATTTTTGTTTTCTATTCCTGCTAAATCTAAATACTTTTTCATTAATAAAACTACAGTTTGGTCTGTTAATCTTTTTTCAGTTAAAAATGATCCCTTGGAGAATCTTCTAAAAATAGGTCCAGACCTTATTTTAGAAATATCTAACCATTTTTTTAAATTAACAACAGGGCAAAAGTTTTCATTAGTGAAGTAGGGTAATCCTTTAATCATTCCTTCACCAAATTGATCGGTTTTTGATCTTTTAATTGTGATTTTGAGACCTTCAGGTACAAATTCTAAATCTTCATGATCAATTGATATAAGTTCAGTCCGTCTAAAACCACCTCCAAAACCTACCAAGATGATTGTCTTATCTCTAAATTTCCTAATATCATCAATATTTTGTTCATTTATTACATTAATTATTGATTTTAAATGATTGATTAATAATGGTTTTTTACCTTTTTGAATACTTCCTTTAACTCTTTTTATTCCCATTAAATTCTCAACAATAATTGGATGTTTTGAATCAAAGTAATGCCCTTTTAGTTTATGAACCATACTTATTGACACCAGTCGTCTTCTTAAAGTACTAATTTTTGAATTTTTAGAAAGATGGGTTAGGTATAAAGATACAATTTTAGGCTCTGAGGGTAATGAATTTAGTCCGTGTTTAGCACAAAAAGCTCCAAAATCTTTAAAGTCTGATTTATAAGCCCTTAGAGTATTATTTGCTTTAGAACTTTTGAGGTTATTTAAAGTAGACTCATGAAGCGATTTTAGATCTGTAGTTAGTTCACTCATATAATTACTAATGATAACAATTAATTATCAATAGTAATAATATAACTCATTTAACAAGTCAAGCATTTAATGTAGAAGAATATTCATGCCTAAATACGTATTAATTGGACTAATTGTTGTTATTGGAACATTCCTTATCATGAATTATTGGCCAAAATTAAAAGAACAAACAAAAAATAGAATATTAATGGTTATTTTCGGTATTTTTTTTATAAGCATATTTGTTTTATTATTTTTATTAATGTTTTGAGGTTATTTGATAGATATAATTAGTATTTTAGTTGCTGGGATATTTTCTTGCATAATACTTGACATTCTAGGTTATTTACTCAAATTGTTTGGTATTCCAGAGCCATCTTGGGGAATTGTTGGAAGATGGACTTATTATATGCTTAAAAATGCTACTTTTTATAACCCAAATATTGCCCAAATGCCAAATTTTAGATATGAGGTTTTACTTGGTTGGATTTTTCACTATTATGTATCGATTTGTTGGGCAGTAATCTATTATTTTTGTTTTTTAATGATAGGTCTAAAAATGACATATTTTTCAGGCTTTATATTTGGAGCTCTCACAACATTAGCTCCGTTAATGATATTTCTACCTTTTACAGGACAGGGAGTGTTTGCAAATAAGACTGGAATACCTGTTAAAACATCAATTATGTTTCTAATCAGACACTCAATTTACGGTATTGCAATGTATGAGGGTTTTAGATGGTTTACTTAAAGCTTTAGATTAAGTTATCCCCACTATTCTACCCTGTTAAAAAATGAGTATATTCAACGATAAAGTGATACATACAACCTACTCTATTTGATATTGTAGAAAATGAATTAAGAGGCAACTCTTAACTGACCAGCTAGGGAAAAACCGAGAGGTTCAAGCCTAGAGGGCAGAAAGCTCTACAGAGTAGCGCTAAAATTGTAGGGTGGACGGCATGGCGGTAGCGCATACAACGACGTGCCAAAAACTACTGTTCTTTGTGCCTGAAAAGGTACAAGGAAACAGGGTTTTTTCTATTTATGATCCTAAAAGGCACTAAATTTCAGGTAAAAGTCTGGAAATATTTAAAAACTATCCCTAAAGGCCAAATAAGAAACTATTCTCAGGTAGCAAAAGCAATTAAAAATCCAAAAGCAGTAAGAGCTGTAGCAAATGCCATAGCAAAAAATCCTTATGCCCCTAAAATACCTTGTCACCGAGTAATAAGATCAGATGGTTCTCTGGGTGGTTATTCTGGCAAAGGTGGAATAAATACTAAGAGAAAACTACTAAAATTAGAGGGCATTTTGCTCTAAAAACTATAGATACCAACGTTTTTTTACAAATATACAACATTTGGTATTTATTTTTTAATATCACCTATAAGTTGCACTGTAAAATTATAAACGCTTAAAATAGACCCTATTATGGGCTTTTAAATGGTATATTCGAATATTGCAGAGCTATTTCAAAATCAGCTTTTTTCTGCTAAAAATTCAATTTTATTATTTGAAAAAACTTTAATAATATGAGCTTAAAACATGTAACTATCAAAATATTGGCTCATTTGCTAGTTTTTTAAGTTATTTATCACTAAGCTTTAGTAATTCTAATTTAATTTATAAACTAGTATTTATACCCCGCTCTATTCTCATCAGATCTTACCTAATTATGAAAAAATTATAAATTAATTCTTATTAAATAAGACTTTTTTTATGAAATTAATTATTAAGATAAAAGAATGAAAAATATTTTATATATATATATTAATTTAAAAAAAACCATAAATTACATATGTATACAAATAATTTATAAAGTATCACATTAAGATATTAGTAAGTATTACTTACCTAGATAAAGTCTAGATAAATAATACTCTCTTCTAGATATATAAATACCACAGAGGACTATTATAAAAAGACCTAAATATGTCCAATTATCTGGAAATTCTTGAAATATATAATAACTGAGCAAAATATTAGTAATAATTTCAGTATAGCCAAGGGGGGCTAATTTAGAAGCATCAGCGTATTTAAGAGACAAAATGATAAAAAGATGGGCAATAGCTGCTATAAAGCCAATTAAAGCCATCATAATCCACTGACTATTTGATGGCTGTATCCAAACACCGGGCATAAATAAAGACATGACAATAGTCCCTACTGTGCCAGCAAATAATAAAGTTAATAGAGAGTTATCAGAGGTACTTAATTTTCTAGTAATAATTAAATAAAAACCATAGCAAATACCATTGCCCAAAGCTGCTAATGTAGCTAAATTAATCTCTATAAATCCAGGTCTAATAACAATTAAGGTACCAATAAAACCCATTGATACTGCTGTCCACCTTCTTAAACCTACTTTTTCATTTAAAAAAAAGGGGGACATTGCAGTTACACAAATTGGAGCAACAAATGCTAGAGTTAAGGCCTTGGGCAAAGAAATCTCAGATATTGCAAAAAAAAATAAATATGTTGAAAATACAAAAATCAATCCTCTTATCAATTGAAGCATGGGTTTTTTACTCCAAACCATGGATTTTCTATAAAAAAGCATTATTGAGAGTGCAAAGACAACTGTAAAAAAATATCTAGCCCAAGTAATTTGCAAAACATCCATAGATGAACTTAAATATTTTGCTAAAGCATCCATAAATGGAACAATCATCCAAGCTGATGCATTGAGTATAACAGCCTTCATATGAAAATCTTATCTCTTAATTAAAGTATTTTAAAGCAAAGAATACTGTTATGGGTACAGTTATAAGAGACATTAAAGTGGAAACAACAATTGTGCTAGATATGTTATCAACAATTTCCTTAGGCGAATACATTGAAGCAACAAGATAACAAAGTATTGCACTTGGCATAGATGACTGAATTAAAAGAACACCAGCAGCAAACCCAGATAGGTTAAAAAAAGAGATCAGTGAAAAGCCAATTAAGGGCCCTATAATAACTCTTCCGGTAGATGTAATTAAAGCATCTTTAAAAGAAAAAACTTTCATTTGTGTTAATGAAACACCTAAAGACATTAAAATCATTACTATCATTCCATAAGCAAGAAGCATAACTGTATTCAATACAAATATTGGCAAAGGTATTTCGTAATATAGAAAAATAATGGTAGCAATTATTGCATAAAATGATGGACTTTTTATTATAACCTTTAAATCAAACTCACGTTTAGCTAAAAAAATATTAAGAGTAAAATGAAGAAGAACGACTAAAGAAGATATAGCTGCCGCAATACCCATACCCAATTTACCATATGCAAATAAGCATATTGGAATACCCATATTCCCTGTGTTAGGTAGAAAAAATGTTGGTAGTTCTCTCAAATAATCTTTCTTCATCAAAATTAAAAAAATTAACCCAACAATTAAAAAAGAGGATAAAAGAATTACTGCATATAAAAAATACTCTGAAAACATCGCAAAAGTTACACCGCTTGCTGAAATAGAAAATATTACTATAGATGGCGTTCCAAAATTAGCAGAATAAGTAGTTATAAATGATGTATCAAAATTTGGATTTTTTTTACCTAAAAAATATCCAATACCAACTATAAAAAAAACTGGAAAAAGAACTTCAAATAATTTTATATAAAGTTCCATTAAAATAATCGAATAAGAACAGGATTTTTAATAATATTTTTATTTAATTTAAATGATTTAATACATCTTTGAGCGTCTAACTCATTTGCATTATGGGTAATAAGAACAATCGAAGCTGTCTTACTTTTATGGTCAGGTAATTGTATTAATCTTTGAATAGAAATTTTATAATTCGCTAGAATCTTTGTTATAGAAGATAGAACGCCAGGTTTATCCTTAACTTCTAATCTTAAATAAAGAGAGTTTGATGATTGGTCTTTATTAAATATTTTAGGTTTAAATCTTTTATTTTTAGATATACCAAAAGGATATTTTATATTTCCTCTCAATATAGATAATAAATCAGACATCAAAGCAGAGGATGTTGGTCCTGGTCCAGCCCCCTCACCTTGCAATACAGACTCTCCAATAGGTGAACCATTTAATATAACAGCATTCATTACACCATCTACATTTCCTATGTAAGAATCTTTTTTAACTAAACATGGATGAACTCTTTCAAAAATACTATTATTTATAATCTCAGTTATACCTAATAATTTTATTCTAAAATCTAACTGATCAGCAATTTTAATATCTGCATAATCAATGTTTTCAATACCTTCCATTAAACATTCAGATTTTGAAATTTTCTTATTGAAAGCTAATGATGTCAAAATTTTTATTTTAGCTAACGCATCATAACCGTTAAGATCTAATTTTGGGTTTCCAGGTTCAGCATAACCTAGTTTCTGTGCCATCTTTAGAACATTTTTGAAACTATCTTTAGTTCTTTCCATTTCTGACATGATGTAGTTACAAGTACCGTTAAGTATACCATAAACTTTTGTGATTTTATTTGTAGCCAAACCTTCTTTGATTGTTCGTACAATAGGAATGCCTCCTGCAACAGATGCCTCAAATTCTAAATTAACTTTGTTTTTCTCAGCTAATTCTCCCAGTTTATCACCATGTTTGGAAATTAATGCTTTATTTGGAGTTATTACATGAATTTTATTTTTAAGAGCAGTTTCAATAATTTTTTTCGATATACCATCTGATAGACCTATAGCTTCGATCACTATATCTAAGTTTTTAATCTTTAAAATATCTAGAGGATTTGAATAAAAAATTTTCTTATTAATTTTAAATTTTCTTTTCTTATTTTTATTTTTAGCCGAAATAGCTATAACTTTAATTTTCTTTCCAGTTTTAATTTCAATATCTTTTTTTTTGACATGTAACTCATTAAGAACATATGAGCCAATTTGACCAAGTCCAATAACAGCAATATTTATATTTTTATTCATTAAATTAATCTAATTTAGGAAAATCACTGATCTTACCATATTTAATAACACTTTTTTTAAATTCTTCAAAAGATGTTTCATTTTCAAAGTTTAATTTCGAAATATCTTTGTCTGTACTATCTTCATCAATATTCCACATAGAAACAGGATGATTTAGTGAACAATGTGATAATGAAAATATTAATGAAATTTTAAAAATATATTTAAACATTTAGACCTTCGCTCTGATCAAAGCCATAATAATTATTCATATTTTGTACAGCTTGACCTCCACCACCTTTAATCAAATTATCAATTGCAGACAATATTATTATTTTATCTTTATATTTGCTTTTACATACAGAAATTAAGCAATTATTAGTGTTGATCACATCGTTAGTGCTTAAGAAAGTATTTATTTTGCTAATTTTTATAAATTTTTGATTCTTATATTGAATATTAAGAACCTTAATAATTTTGTTTATGTTACTACCCTTTTTTAAATCAACATAAATAGTGCTTAAAATACCTCTAAACATCGGTGTAAGATGAGGTGTAAAATGAAATTTATTTTTTTTGCCAGTTTGAAGATCAAGCTCTTGTTGAATTTCGGAATTATGCCTATGATTTGCTAATCCATAAGCACTTAAAGACTCATATAAATTTTTATCTTTATATTTTTTATGTACTCCTCTACCTGCTCCTGAATAACCAGATTTTGAGTCAATAATAATTGTTTGATTATTAATTAAGTTTTTTTTTATTAAGGGGATTAATGGAATTAATACAGATGTAGGATAGCATCCAGGACAAGATATAATCGGAAATTTTTTAATTAATTGTCCACTAATTTCAGGTATAGAATAAATACTTTTTTTAATTTGATATGATGCTTTGTGTTTAATTTTATACCATTTTTCATACTCTTTTTTATTTTTAAGTCTAAAATCAGCTGCTAGATCTATTAGTAAATTATTTCTATTTAAAAATTTTGAAATAGATTGTGCCTCACCATTAGGCAATGCTGTAAATACTATATCCACATCTGATAAAAATTCTTTTTTAAATTGTGAAATTTTTGGTAATTTATATTTTTTTAATTTATGTTCATAGGTATCTATTTTTTTTCCAACAGATGTACTTCCACACAAATATTTAATATTTATGTTTTTATGTTTACATAGAAGTTTAGTAAGTTGTAATCCTATATATCCTGTAGCACCACATATAAGAACATTTTTCTTGTCCATAATTTAATATAACAGTTGAAATTTAAAAAGAAATTATCTTTTAGAAAACTGGTAGCTTTTTCTAGCTTTTGCTCTACCAGGTTTTTTTCTCTCTACAGATCTTGAGTCCCTTGTAGTAAGTTTTTCTTTTCGTAAGGTTGATTTTAAAGTTTCATCGAATTTTAGTAAAGCTCTTGAAATACCATGTACTAAGGCACCGGCTTGACCAGTTTGCCCTCCACCGACAACTTTAGATCTAACATCGTAATCAGTTGATTGATTAATTATTTCAAAAGGTCTTAAAATTTGCATTACAT
The DNA here is from genome assembly GCA_902569245.1 of uncultured Pelagibacteraceae bacterium. Classification (GTDB taxonomy): domain Bacteria; phylum Pseudomonadota; class Alphaproteobacteria; order Pelagibacterales; family Pelagibacteraceae; genus Pelagibacter. Next base: position 13,801 of record CACFTO010000003.1, read on the forward strand.
GATTAGCTCTTGGAAAATAGTCGTTTAAGGATTTGCCATTTACATAAAATTTTCCTGAACCTTTTTTTAACCAAACTTTGGCTACAGATTTTTTTCTTCTACCTGTTGCATATTTACTATCTTTAAAGTCTAATTTTATTTTCGGTGAAGAAGTTTGGGAAGTTTCCATATTAATTTCTTACAATATTTTTTTGATTAAGTTTACCAATTTCAATTATTTTTGGATTTTGTGCAGTGTGTGGGTGTTCTTCTCCTGAATAAATTTTTAATTTAGTTAATTGTTTTTTTCCTAGCGCACCTGAAGGCAACATTCTTTTAACTGCTAACTTTAATACTTCACCTGGTTTTTTTTCACTCAACTTTTCAGGAGTAATTTCTTTTATACCGCCAGGGTATCCAGTATGTCTGTAATATTTTTTATTTTGAAATTTATTTCCAGTAAATTTAATTTGATCAACATTTTTGATAACAACAAAATCTCCATGGTCCATATGAGGCGTATATGTTGTTTTATTCTTACCTCTTATGATTTTTGATACAACTGTTGCTAGTCTACCGACAACTGCACCTTTAGCATCGATTTCAAACCACTCGCTATTTATCTCATCTTTTTTAACAAACTTTGTCATGAATGCGGGATTAATACTTATAATTACTTATATTGTCAAATTATTATATTTTTTTTGGACTGAATGGTTGATTGAATTATGACCATTTATTAGTAATAATAACGTTGATAAAAACGAATTCATAAAATTATAAATTAAAGGAGCCTAATGAGTGATAAAAAAAAAGAATTAAAACCAAATACATATAAATTTGATACCCTTAGTTTGCATGCTGGTTATCAACCACACAAAAATGCTGGCTCAAGACAAGTACCAATATATCAAACCACATCTTACCTTTTTGATGATGTCGATCACGCAGCAGCTCTTTTTAATTTAGAAAGAGGTGGACATATTTATAGTAGAATTTCAAACCCAACAGTTGGTGTATTAGAAGAAAGAGTTGCTTCACTTGAAGGTGGTACGGCAGCATTAGCTACATCTTCGGGAATGAGTGCAATATTTTTGACAGTAATGACATTATGTGAAGCAGGTGACCACTTAGTTGTATCATCTCAACTATATGGAGGAACTGTAAACTTATTTAGATTAACCTTACCTAAATTTGGAATTAAATGTACATTTGTTAAACCAAGGGATACAGAGGGATTTAAAAAAGCAATTCAAAAAAATACAAAAGGTATTTTTGGAGAACTTGTTGGAAATCCAGGTAACGAAATAATGAACATGCCTGAAATTGCCAAAATTGCGCATGATGCTGGAATTCCATTGATGGTTGATGCAACTTATCAAACTCCTTATTTATGTAAACCGTTTGAGCATGGTGCTGATATAGTAATCCATTCACTAACAAAATGGATGGCAGGACATGGATCTTCGATGGCTGGAATATTAGTTGAAGGTGGAAAATTCGATTGGATGCAAAATGATAAATTTCCAACAATGACAAAACCTTATGAAGGATATCATGGATTATCATTTGCCGAGGAGTTTGGTCCAACAGCTTTTACAATGAAAGCTAGAGCAGAAGGCATGAGAGATTTTGGTCCTTGTTTAAGTCCTCAAAATGCATGGAACGTTTTGCAAGGTATTGAAACTTTGTCAGTCAGAATGAAAAAACATTGCTCTAATGCAGAGGAAATGGTTAAATATTTATCAAACCATGAAAGTGTTGCTTGGGTATCACATCCAAGTGTTCCAGATCATCCAGATCATGAATTAGCAAAAAAACTTTTGCCAAATGGAAGAGGCTCAATGATTGCCTTTGGTATTAAAGGTGGAAAAGATGCTGGTGTTGCATTTATTAATAACGTAAAATTAGCATCACATTTGGCAAATGTAGGTGATACAAGAACTTTAGTTATTCATCCTGCATCTGGAACCCATTCGCAAATGGACGAGGCAACTTTGAAGTTTGCTGGGTTGTCCCACGACATGATTAGATTGTCAGTAGGTATTGAAGACATTGATGATATAAAAAATGATTTCGAGATTGGTTTTAGAGCAGCAAGAAAACCAAGACTTGTATCAAATCAATGAAATTTAAAGTAAACAATAACGAGGTTTTTGCCTCTACTGGTGGAAGACCTTTTGATAAAAAAAAACCATTAATTATATTTGTTCATGGTAGTGGTCTTACCCATATGACATGGGTGCTTCAAACAAGGTACTTTGCTTTCCATGGTTATAATGCTTTAGCAATTGATCTTCCGGGTCATGGCTTGTCTAGCGGAGAAAGTCTTAAATCAATTGAGGAAATGGCAGATTGGGTAAATGATGTAATCGATGCTGTGGGCCATAAAGAAGCTTCCTTGGTAGGACACTCACAGGGATGTTTGGTAACAGTAGAATGTACATCAAGGTATCCTAATAAAATTAAAACTTTGAGTTTGATGGGTGGAGCTGGCGCTATACCAATGAACCCAGAGTTACTTTCATTAGCTGAAAATAATGATCCCAAGGCAGTAGATTTAATGATGGATTGGGCTCATGGTCCTGCTGGTCACTTTGGTGGTCATCCTGTACCTGGTCTTTACCATATTAACACAGGAACAATGCTCGCAAAATCCAGAACAATACAGAATACATTAGGTGTAGATTTTAGAGCTTGTGATAATTACAAAAATGGATTTGAGGCAGCTAAAAATATCAAATGTCCCACTCTATCAATTTTAGCAACAGATGATAAAATGTGCCCTGTTAAAGAGGGAAAAAAATTAGCTTCATTAATTGACGGTAGTCAAGTTGATATAATTGATAACTGTGGTCACATGATGTTATTGGAAGAAGCAGATAGAGTCTTAACTGTACTTAAAAAATTTATAACAACAAATTATCCCCCATTATCAAGTTAAATTTAAGCTTGATTGTATTTTTTCATTTTAGTTTAATACATTTTTAAACAGAAGGGGAAATATGAGTAAAAATAAACATCCAGAAACAATAGCATTACATGGTGGTGATTACAGAAGTGATCCAGCTACAACAGCCGTAGCAGTACCACTATATAGAACAACATCTTATCAATTTAATGATACAGACCATGCTGCAAATTTATTTGCACTAAAAGAATTTGGAAACATATACACAAGAATTATGAATCCAACAAATGATGTACTTGAAAAAAGAGTTGCGGCTCTTGAAGGAGGACTTGCAGCTGTGACAGTTGGTTCAGGTCAAGCAGCATCAACATTTGCCATAATGAACGTGTGTCAATCAGGTGATAACTTTATTAGTTCAACTGATTTATATGGTGGAACGGTTAACTTATTCACTCATACACTTAAAAAATTAGGTATCGAATGTAGATATGCAGATCCTTCAGATCCAAGTAATTTTGAAAAATTAATTGATGATAAAACAAGATGTTTTTATGCAGAGACTTTGCCTAATCCATACTTAAGAGTATTTCCAATCAAGGAAGTTTCGGATATTGGAAGAAAGCATAATATTCCATTAATTATGGATAACACTGCAGCACCAATTATTTGTAAACCCCTAGAACATGGTGCGGCGGTAGTAGTTCACTCGCTTACTAAATTCATTGGTGGTCACGGTACAGTTATTGGTGGGGCTCTTGTTGATGGAGGTAATTTTGATTGGACAAAAGATCCAAAAAGACAACCATTATTTAACGAGCCAGATGCTAGTTATGGTGGAGCAAAATGGGGTGAAGTAGTACCACAATTAACAGGTGCAAATGTTTCATTTGCTGTAAGAGCTAGAGTGTGTCTATTAAGAGATCTAGGAGCCCCTTTAGCACCTGATAACGCCTGGGGAATTATTCAAGGTCTAGAAACTGTTCCATTAAGAATGCAGCAGCACTGTTCTAATGCAGAAAAAGCTGTAGCATTTTTACAAAAACATAAGAATGTAGAGAGAGTTATATACCCTACTCTTCACAAAGGAGAAATTGGTGAAAGATCTAAAAAATATATGAAGGGTGGTAATGGAGCACTTGTAGGTATCGAGGTTAAAGGTGGTGTTGAAGCAGGTAAAAAGTTTATAGAGTCATTAAAAATGTTTTATCACGTTGCAAACATTGGAGATGCAAGAAGTCTAGCTATACATCCTGCAACTACTACTCACAGTCAATTAACAGAGGAAGAATTACTAGCTGCAGGTGTAACACCAGGATATGTTAGATTGTCTATAGGTATTGAACATCCAGACGATATTATAGCTGATCTAGATCAGGCTTTAGGAGCTTCAGGGAAACCTAGCTTGAAAGCTGTAAGTTAGATTTTGTGTTTATAAATAAGAAATAGATACAAGATGCAACTAAAAAAATAGAACTTATTTGGTGCATAGATGCAATTAATATTTGTGCACCATATAACAAAGTAAATATTCCTAAAACAATCTGTAAAATTATAAAAAATCCCAAAATATTAACAGATTTATATAAATCAGTTTTTTTATTCCTGTAAATATTAAATAATAAATACAGATAAAATAATCCAATTAAATAAGCTAATTTTCTATGTATAAATTGAACTAAAGAAGGGTCGCTAAAAGCAGATAATTTAAATAAATTATCAATACTATTATCATCTGGAAAAATTGAGTTACCCATTAATGGCCAGGAATTATAAATTTTACCTGCATCCATTCCTGAAACGAATGCACCAACAGAAATTTGTAAGAAGACTAAAAAAAGAAAACTAAATGGAAATATTATATTAATAGTATTTTGAGAATTATTTTTAACTTTTATTTTTAAATAATTCCAAAAAATTAAAGATAAAATAAAAAAAGCTATTAACAAATGTATTGATAATCTAAAATGACTAACATCTATTCTGTCAATTAGACCACTACTAACCATATACCACCCTATAAACCCTTGAAAGCATATTAAAGCAAAGATGAAATAAAGATTTATTAATTTTATAAATTTAATTTTAAAGCTGAAATATATTAATGGTATTAGAAAAGCTAAGCCTATTAATCTTCCCATAAATCTATGAGCCCATTCCCACCAAAAAATAACTTTAAATTCCTGCATTGTCATATCGTAATTTTGTAATTTAAATTCAGGTATTTCTTTGTACAAATCAAAATACATAATCCATTCTGAATTATTAAGTGGTGGTAAGAAACCAGAGAACAATTGCCACTGAGTAATTGATAATCCAGAATCGGTCAATCTTGTTAGTCCTCCAACTACAATCATGGCAGAAATAATCCAAAACATACTGATAAGCCATATTGAAATTTGATTATTAACCTTAAGATTTTCACTATACATAAATGGATAAATATAATAATTTTTTAATTATCCAAATATATAAATGTCGCCATTAAAAAAAGAAAAACTGAGTAAAATAAGAAAAGAATTAGATAAATTAGACGATTCTTTAATCAAAATAATTAAGAAAAGGACTAATCTTGTTAAAAAGGTCCTGGCACTTAAAGAAAGAAAAAATCAAATAGTTGATCAAGAAAGAATTAGTTTAATTCTAAGAAATATAAAAAAAAAATCACTTAAGAGTAATATAGATCCAAAAATCACAAATAAGATTTGGAAGAACATGATTTATGCATATATAGATTTTGAAAGAAGAAATTTTACTAAAAAAAAGTAAATTATTTACTATGAGGTGGAAGTTTTTTTTCTACAAAAACTTCATGTTTTCTTGTTGCTGGGTTATATTTTTTTGCTTTTAATTTAACTTTAGCTTTTTCACCACCTGCAGGTTTTTTAACATAATAAAAAAATGGACTGTCAGGTTTTGCCTCAGGAACTAATCTTACTTTAACGTGAGTTTTTTTTGCCATCTTGATCCTTTAATTCGTTTATAATATTTTTAATCTTATTAATTTTTGACCTGATAATATTATCACGACTTATAGTCGTATTGAACATTTCGTCAATATCAGAATTTTCCGAATTTAAAACTTTTTTAACGCCAATTAATGTCATGCCCTTCTCTTTTAGCAGATATTTGATTTTTTTTAGAACATTTATTGAGTTTTCATCATAATATCTTCTATTTCCAGCAAAAATTTTTGGTTTTATTTGTTTAAACTGTTTTTCCCAAAAGCGAATGGTATGTGTAGATAATGACCCTCTTTTTTTATCAATAAGATTCAATATTTTAGCTACTTCCCCAATAGTTTTGTATTTGCTATTTTCTTTCATGCTATGAGTCATTATTAATGAAATCTTTAAATTCCCTTGAAGCTTTAAAAAGAATAACATTCCTCTCAGAAATTATTTTTGTTTCTTTTGTTTTGGGATTTCTTCCTACTCTTTGTTTTTTTTTTCTTAAAGAAAATGTACCAAATTTCGCAATTTTAACCTTTTTATGTTTAATTATATTTTTCAGGATAATCTCAAAAATATCTTCTAATAAAACTTCATTAATTTTTTTAGAAAAACCTATTTGCATATAGATTGAATTTATAATTTCTTTTTTTGTTAAATTTGTTCTCACTTATAAAATATTTTGTTTTATTCGATCTATTAATTTACCTCTAATAGTCTTTTCACAAACTTTTAATGAGTTTGCAAACCCAATTGAATCAGTTGCACCATGACTTTTGATAACAGGTTTATCCATACCAAGCAATATGGCTCCATTGTATAATCTTGGGTCTAATTTTTTTTTAAAAGAATTAAGATTTTTAAAGTTTATTAAAGAAGAAATCTTTCCAATCATAGATGATGATAAAGCTGATTTTAACTCACTTATAATAAAATTAGATGTGCCTTCAGCAGTTTTTAAAGCAATATTTCCTGTAAATCCATCTGCAACGATTACATTTACATCTCCATCCATTATATTGTTACCCTCGATATATCCCTTAAAATGAAAAAGTGAATATTTATTGTCATTTAATAATTGATAAGTTTCTTTAATTACTGCATTTCCTTTTAATTCCTCAGATCCTATATTTAGCAAAGCAACATTAATATTTTCTTTATCAAATAATGCTTTGTGTAATGCAGAACCCATAATTGAAAAATCTAATAAATTTTTTGAACTACATTCAATATTTGCACCTAAGTCCAGGACGACATTCATACCTTTTCTGCTAGGCCAGAGAGCTGATAAAGCAGGCTTATCAATATTTTCAATCATATTTAAATTTAATTTTGATATTAAAAAAAGTGCTCCTGTATTTCCGGCAGAAACTATAGCATGAGCTTCATCATGTTTTAATGACTCTATAGATAACCATAAACTTGTATCCTTGCCCCTCTTTGCTGCTGTAAGAGCGGTATCTTCACCCTGAACAACTTTATCTGTATGAATAATTTGAAATACCTCATTTGAAATATTAAATTTTTTAACAAGTGGATCGATTAAGTTTTTGTTTCCAAATATTTTATAAAAGACATTATCTGTAGTCTTTGAATGTATGCTAATACCTTTAATTATTTTATGAGGAGAGTCATCACCACCCATTGCGTCAATGGCGATTATTATTTTATTACTCATAAGTATTAATCTTTTGGATCTAAAACTTGTCTTCCTTTATAATAACCGGTCTTTAAATCTAAATGATGTGATAATCTGTATTCACCAGATTTTTTATCCTCAATAATGTTTTTTGGAGATACTTTTAAATGAGATCTCCTTTTACCGGATCTTGATTTTGTAGTTTTACGTTTAGGTACAGCCATAATTAAAATTTAAGATCTATTATATCTTTTGTAAAGATTTTTAAAGGATTATTTAGTAAAAAATCTCTATATTTATCAAAATAACTAATAAAAAAAACACCATTATCTTTTATATTTATGAATTCAGCGATCAATGCCATTTTAGATGATTTATCTTTATTATCCCATGTTTCAATTTTTTCTAAAATTAAGTAAAATAAATTAACATAATCTTTCATTTTTTTATTCACAGAAACATCACCATAGCCTATTTCACGTATAGATAGTTCAATTTGTCTAATTATAAAGTCAAATAAATCTTGAGACTCTTTGGTTGAAATCTGACTTTTGTAAATTTTTAAAAAAAAACTATAATGAAATAAAAGAACAACTAATCTATCAGAAAATGTATCATTGTTTTTTAAATTTAAATAAAGATTTTTATTTCTAGTTAATTTAATTAAATTATTGTAAATATTTAAATAGTCGTTTTTCATATGAAATATATTTTATATCTATCACTTTTTTTATTTACACTTAATTGTTCAATAAATAAAGTTTCTAATATACATGGTTTCAGATTATTAGACACCAAGTCAGAAAAACTTGTCATATTAAAAACAAACAAAAACGATGTTAGAAAGATATTGGGCCCACCTTCCTCAAAAAGTAAATTTGATGATATTTGGTTTTATATTGAGAGAAAAAAGACTAATCAAAAAATATTTAGTTTAGGTAAAAAGAAACTTTCTAAAAATAATGTACTAATAATAGAATTTGATAATAAAGGCATTGTTAAATCAAAAGAGGTTTTAGATATTAAAGATATGAATGAAATTAAATTTGCTGATAAAAAAACAATTAAAAAATATGAACAAGATAATATGATTTATAGTATACTTTCAACATTGAGAGAAAAAATTAACGCTCCAACAAGGAATAAAAAAAAATAAATGGCGGTCCCTAGGGGAATCGAACCCCTCTTTCATGGATGAAAACCATGTGTCCTAACCGATAGACGAAGGGACCAATGTTGGATCTTTTATTGTAATTTTCTAAATTAATCAAGTCAACGAAACATCTTTTTTAACTAATTCTAAATTAGATTTTTTAAAAGCTACTATTGTTTCAGTTATGAATTTATCATTTTTTTTGATTATTCCATTCATTAATTCACAATTAGTTATAGCTGTAGCACAGAAAATACTTTCACCTTTAACAATTTCATTAATTTCATATTTTTTATTCAAATTTTGTATCCCCATTTTTTTTGCTCTATATATTTCATGTTCTGATTTAAATAAAAACCTACCTTGAAACTTACATTTTAATGACCTTAAAGCTGCAGCTGCAATTACCCCTTCTGGACCACCTCCGGTGCCCATAAAAATATCAATATTATATTTTTTGTCTGTAACTGCCAATGCTCCGTATACATCACCGTCAGTAATTAGTTTTATATTTACATTTAACTTAATTAATTCGTTTATAATTTCCTTATGTCTAGGTCTATCTAAAATGCACACAGTAATATCTGATAGCTTTTTACTTGTAACATCAGAATAGTTTTGAATATTTTTCTCAACTGTAAAATCTAAATCTAAGCATTCATTTGGGATATGACTACCAGTTGCTAATTTTTCCATATAAGTTTCAGGCGCATTAAACAAGTTGCCTTTATTTGCTATAACTATAACAGACATTGAACCTGGTAGATTATTTGCTACAAAATTTGTACCCTCAACAGGATCAACTGCTATATCTACAGCTAAACCATTTCCATTTCCAAGTTTCTCACCAATATAAAGCATTGGAGCCTCATCTAGTTCACCTTCGCCAATAACAACTTCACCATTTATATCTAATTTGTTGAGTTGATTTCTCATAACATCCGTTGCAGCTTTATCAGCTAAGATTTTCTCATTTTTTCCAATATATGGATAACAAGCCACTGCAGATCTTGTTGTAATGTCTATAAGTTTTTCTAAAAGTTCTTGAGATAACTGCATTTAAATTTAAGTTTTAATTTTCTCTTCATTTTCTTCAATTTTTAATTGAGTTTCAAATTCTCTCAGTCTTTTATATACACTTGCAAGTTCTATAATTGTGGGCCAAGCTTTTAATATATATTGCATTGATCCTTCTACTCTTCCGAATGCTCTAATTATTTGTTGCATGACACCTAAAGTAACAGCACCAGCTACAATTGCAGGCGCAAGAAATACGTATGCAGATAAAACATTGGCCTGTAAGTATGCTATTCTTCCAATATTGAAATATAAATATCTTATATAACTTAGAAAATGTATACTTCTTACATCGTCAAAAAAATCCTCAATTGATTTTGGTCTCACTGTTCCATCATCCTCAGCTATAACTAAAATTTTTCTGTATGCTGCTTCTTTTTTTTGAAGGTCATACTCAATACCAACTAATCTTAAAATTAAACCCAAAATAATTAAGAAAATAGTTCCACCAATAGACCATATTAAAGCACCAACAATTAATCCATAATCCCAATCTCCAAAAAAGAATATAGGTATCCCAATACTCAAGCCAAATAAAATGGGCATAAATTCGACAAGTATCATTATTGCTTCAATTAAACTTGTTCCTAAAGACTCCATTATTCGGGAAAATTTAATTGTATCTTCTTGTACTCTTTGAGAGGCACCTTCAATATTTCGCGCCTTTTCGTAAACACTGTGATAATATTCTACCATTGCCGTTCTCCATCTAAATAAATAATGAGATGTAAAATAACTTACAACAACGGCAACACTCACATACATTGCAGCTAAAATTATAAAAGAAAACAAACTTGACCAATATTCTTCAATTGTAATAGCATTAGGTTGGCCTAAAGCTTTTTGTATCATGTCATAAAATTCACCAAACCATTCATTAATTTTGACATCAATTTTAACTTGTATCCATAGGGATGATAAAATTATTATTGATCCTGCCCAAGACCATAAATACCATTTTTTAATTGTGAAGAACCTAAACATTATTTTATAAAGTTATCTGCGTATGATTTTTTATTTATTTTTCTTTTCTGTGGTTCTACAAGTTCAAAACTAATATTATTTTTTTTTGCATACTCAATAGCTAAATCTTTTGATTTAAATTCTAAATTTAATTCTGAATAAGTATCTGAAGAACTTTCCCAACCCATTAGAGGGTTTTTGCCAGGATCCTCAGTTATGAATTCAATGATCCATTTATCAAATTTCTTTAAACCTGATTGCATTGCGGTTTTAGAGGGTTTGTATATTTTAGCTTTCTTCATATTAATTTATTTTATACACATAATTAGAGTTTGTTTTTAAAGCAACATTATACCCTTTGGAAATAATAAAATCATGTAAATGATGGTAATTTTTATCCTTATTATGTTCAATTATCATTAACCTTGGATATATTAAATTTCTATTTTTCTTATTAAAATAACTTTTTAATATACTATTTTCAGAACCTTCAGTGTCAATTTTGAGACAGCCTATTCTTTTTATTTTATGTTCTTTTACTATATTTGTAAGTGTGTCAATTTTCACTGTAACAAATTTTTTATTTTTTTTTTTTATTATTTTTGAATGAGGGTTTAAGCCTGAAATATCTAAAAATCCATATTTTTTTCTGCGACCTAAAGCTTTTTTAATAATGAAAAATTTTTTTTTTACATACTTGTTTTGATTAATAAGAAGATTTAAATTTTCGTTTAATCGTAATATCATTTTAGGGTTTGGTTCAACAGAAATAACATAAATCTTTTTTTCAAGGGTATTCATAGCACCTACAAATAATGAATATAATCCAAGATTTGATCCAACATCTATAAACCATGAATTATTTTCTATATTATTTTTTATAAACTGGATTTCTTTATTTTCTTTTCTTTGAAAATAAATTTTCATTTCGGTTTTTTTATCTGAGTAAAAATGTATAAAAAAATTATAAATTTTTGTAGTAAATATAGATTGATCTAAATTATAAGATGAGCGTGTAGTTATAAATTCTATAAGATTGATCAAATGTCTTTTGAGTGCACCTCTTCCTAAAAATGTATATTTGCCAAAGAAAATTAAAGTTTTTAGTAGAAATTTAATAAGATTGTTCATGTAATGGTCGGGGCGGCAGGATTTGAACCTGCGACCCTCTGGTCCCAAACCAGATGCGCTACCAGGCTGCGCTACGCCCCGATTGCAGTACTAATACAGTAGATAAAAAAAAATTCAAAGTATAAAAACACATTTTAAAAGGAATTTTAAACATTTATACTATATAAGAGACTTATGATCATTAATTGTGAGTGTGGTAAAAAAAAATTTAATATAGATAGCATTCTAATACCTAAAGAAGGTAGATTATTAAAATGTGGGAGTTGCAGCAAAATTTGGCATTATACACCTATTATTGAGACCAAAAATGACGAAGATTTAGATGTTAAAATTGATAAAAAAATTATTAAAAATGTAGTTCAATCTAATGAAGCAATAAATGATGAGAATATTAAAGATACAAACGAAGAAAAGTTATCTAAGGAGAACACAGATGATGGTGAAGAAGAAGAAAAAAATATAAAAGAAGAAAAGGACAATGAAAAAAAACAGGGAAAAGTAAAGATGATATTAGTTTATTTTATTGTAATTGTTATTTCTCTATTAGGTCTTATATTTTTATTAGATACATTTAGATCTTATTTATTAAGCGTGTTTCCAAATATAAATCCACTTTTTGATAGCTTTTATCAAACTCTTTTAGATTTCAAACTTTTTATTAAAGATCTTTCTAACTAAATATGATTCAAAAAATTACAAAAGGTTTTACATCATTTTTTAAACTTGAGGCTGCTAGTGGAATAGTGCTTCTTTTTGCAGCCGTAATAGCATTGGTTATAAGTAATTCTGAATTATCTACTATATATTTTTCAACATTAGAAAGGTATTTATTTATTGGGATAAATAATTTTGGTCTAAAGCTTTCAGTTTTACATTGGATAAATGATGCATTAATGGCAATATTTTTCTTTTTTGTAACACTTGAAATTAAAAGAGAGTTTTTACAGGGAGAATTATCAAATATAAAGCAAGCACTCCTACCTATAATTGCTGCTGTAGGTGGAATGGTAGTTCCAGCATTGATATATGTTTTTATAAATCTAGGGGATGGACAAACACTAAAGGGTTGGGCAATACCTTCTGCTACAGATATAGCCTTTTCTTTAGGGGTATTGTCGTTATTAGGAAGCAGAGTCCCTCTTTCTTTAAAGGTATTTCTTACAGCTTTAGCAATTATAGATGATTTAGGAGCAATAGTTATAATAGCTTTGTTTTACTCTGGTGATTTAAGTATTAAATATTTATCTTTGATGCTTTTAGCATTTATTGCTCTATTAGTTATAAATAAATTTAACGTAAAAAAATTTCTACCCTATTTAATAATTGGAATTTTCTTATGGGATTTTACTCACAATTCAGGAATTCATGCAACAATTGCTGGTGTATTGCTTGCAATGACAATACCTCATAGAAAAAAGGATAAAGATTTCTCACTCTTAATTAAAGTTGAACATGCAATAAGCCCATATGTTGCATTTGGAATAATGCCTATTTTTGCTTTTGCAAATGCAGGTGTATCTTTGGAAGGTTTATCCTTTTCATCTTTATTAGATAAAGTTCCTTTAGGCATAGTTTTAGGATTATTTGTAGGTAAACAATTGGGTGTTTTTGTATTTTCATATGTATCAATTAAATTAAAAGTTGCTCAAATGCCAAGTAATACTAGTTGGTATAATTTCTATGGTGTTGGTGTTTTAACAGGTATTGGTTTTACAATGAGTTTGTTTGTCGGAAATTTAGCATTTGCAGAAAATTTACAATATATGGATGGTGTTAAAATTGGAGTTCTAACTGGGTCATTATTATCCACTTTATTTGGATACTTTTTAATATTACTTACACCAAATAAATAATTTAAATAATGAAAAACCTATCAATACTTGGGCTTACTATACTTATGTTTTTTTTTAAAAGTTCATTGCATGCAGATTATAAAAAAATCTTTTATGATTTTAAAATAAATAGCATATCGGGTGATGTAATAAATTTAAATGAATTTAAAGGGAAACCTGTTTTAGTTGTGAATACTGCTAGTTATTGCGGATTTACAAAACAGTATAATGACATGCAAGAATTATGGGAAAAATATCGTGAAAGAGGGTTAGTTGTTCTTGGCATACCATCAAATTCTTTTAATCAGGAAAAAAAAAATAATAATGAAGTTAAAGAATTTTGCGAAGTTAACTTTAGTATTAATTTTCCACTTACAGAAATCACTAATGTAAAAGGTGATAATGCACACGAAATTTATAAATGGGCCAAAGAAAACTATGGGAAGTCTGCCGTACCAAAATGGAATTTTTATAAAATTTTGATAAATAAAGATGGTATAATTGAAGATACTTATGCATCTTTAACAAAACCAACTTCAAATAAAATTACAAAAAAAATTGAAAGTTTATTAGATTAATACTGTTAATCCATCATAAGCAGGAATTACATTTTTTGGTAATAATTTTTTAATTCCCTTATAATCAATATCATTGCTCAAATTAGTTAAAATTGTTTTTTTTGGTCTTATTTTATGAATTAAATTCAAAACATCATTTAAATTAAAATGTGTAGGATGATAATTATACCTTAAACAGTCAACAATAAAGTATTTTAAATTTTTAAGATACTTAAAATCTTTATTATCAATCTTATTAACATCAGGTGCATAAGCACAATTATCATTTATGATGTAGCAAATACTTTTTATTGAGCCGTGGTGAACCTTTAAGGGTTTTATAACAATTTTTTTCTTATAATCTTTTAGTACGTGTTTACTTTTTAATGTTTTTGCATCAAGTATGGATGGATAATTTTTATTATCTTTAAAACAATAACCAAATGTATTTTTAAGATTTTTCTTTGTAATTCCATCTGCGTAAATTGGTATTTTTTTTCTATTTTTTAAAGAAAATACTCTCAAATCATTAATACCATGTGTTTGATCAGCATGAGAATGAGTATAAAAAACTGTATCAATATTTTTAACTTTATTTTTTAGTAATTGAGATTTTAAATCTGGAGATGTATCAATCAAAACATTTAAATTTTCAGATCTTATTAGAGCTGAACATCTTGATCGTATATTTTTTTTATTCTTAGGATCACAATCTCCAAAGTAACCATCAATTCTAGGTATTCCTAATGAGCTACCACAGCCCAAAATGGTAAATTTTATGCTCATTTATTAAAAAATAATCTATTGAAATTGTCAGTCGTTATTTTATCCATTTCTTCTACTTTAATATTTTTTAAGTCTGACAATTTTTTTAGAGTATAGCGAACAAAAGATGGTTCATTTTTCTTACCTCTCATTGGTTCTGGTGCTAAAAAAGGACTGTCTGTTTCAATTAGTAATCTTTCTACTGGTAATTCTTTAAAAGTATTTTGAAGGATAGTACTATTCTTAAATGTAATAATGCCGCTAGCTGAAAAGTAAGAATTAAGTTCCATTAATTTCAAGGCAAATGATAAGGATCCTGTAAAACAATGCATTAGTATTTTTAAGTTTTTGTCATAATTTTTTAATATTTCATATGTTTCAGACTCAGCATTTCTTGAATGAACTATTATAGGTATATTCAATTCTAATGCAGCATCGATATGATTCTTAAAACTTTTAATTTGTTTATCTTTATCACTATTATTATAATAGAAATCTAAACCTGACTCGCCGACTCCGATAATTTTATCATTTGACCTGATTTTTTTAATTATTTCATCTTTTGATAATTGATCAGTATTTGTTTCGTGAGGATGTATACCGAAAGTTCCAAATATCATTTCATCTTTTTTTATAATCTCTAAAATTTTTGGAAAACCACTGATTGTTGTTGAAATTGTTAATACCTTTTTAATTCCCTCCTTTTTACATCTAGATATAACATCATAAATATTTTGAGCTAAAGGTTCATGATCTAGGTGGCAATGTGAGTCAATCATTTTTCAATTTTTTTAAATAATATATCTAATTTATTCAATTTAAGACCTTTTTTTAGATAATTATTTTCTTTAATCGTTTCAAAATTAATATTTTCCTCATTTATACCAAATAAACCTAAAACTTTTAGAGATGATGACGGTATAATAGGATATAGAAGTATAGTTACTTTTCTTATTAATTCTAAAGCAACATAAATAATAGTATTCATCCTTAATTTATCATTTTTTTTCTTCCATGGCTCTTGATCATTAAAATACTTATTTGCTGCAAATAACTGCTCAACAATAAAATTAATATATGAATTAACATCTTGATTATCTGAATACATAATTAAATTATCATAATATTTGGTGTAATGATTTAAAATAATTTTATCCTCCTCTGTTAGATCTTCTGTAGCAGGAACTTCTAAATTCGCATTCTTTTCACAAAACGCTAAAACTCTTTGACACAAATTTCCATAATTATTAGCTAAATCACTATTAATACAAGACTCTAGTTTTTCTTGTGAGATATTTCCGTCATTACCAAAAGAAACCTCTTTAATTAAATAATATCTTAAAGGATCTAAGCCATAATTATCTATAATCTCAAGTGGATCTAAAATGTTACCTTTAGATTTAGACATTTTTTCATCTCCTGAAAGTATCCATCCGTGGCCAAATACTCTTTTTGGGGGTTCTATATCTGCAGCCAATAAGAAAGCCGGCCAATAAATAGCATGAAATCTTAATATATCTTTTCCAATTAGATGTAGATCTGCGGGCCAAAAGGATTTGTACAAATCATCACTTTCATTCGGATAATTTAAAGCACTTAGATAATTTGTTAAAGCATCTAACCAAACATAAATAACATGGTCTTTATTAGATGGAACTTTTATACCCCAATTAAAAGATTTTCTACTTACAGATAAATCTTTTAATCCTGATTTTACAAAACTGATAACTTCATTTTTTCTTGTTTCAGGTAGTATAAAATCTGGATTTTTATTATAAAACTCAATCAATTTATCTTGCCAATTTGATAATTTAAAAAAATACGACTCTTCTTCCACCCACTCTACTTTTGAACCTGAACTAATTGATTTTTTTATACCGTCTAAATCTTCAATTTCACTTTCTGTGTAAAATGCTTCATCAGATACTGAATACCAACCAGAGTACTTGGATAAGTAAATTTCACCTTTTTTTTCTAAAATATTCCAAAGATTCACAACAGATTTCGAATGTCTTTTCTCAGTAGTTCTTATGAAATCATTATTAGACAAATTTAATGTGTCGGATAAATCTCTAAAGGTTTTGCTAATTTCATCACAAAATAGTAAAGGATCCATTTTTTTTTCTTCTGCAGCTCGTTGTATTTTTTGTCCATGCTCATCAGTGCCTGTTAAAAAATAAACATTAAAACCCTGTATTCTTTTTAATCTTGCAAAAAAATCAGCAATAATACTTGAATAAGCATGACCCATATGAGGCTTTGCAGATGGATAATAAATTGGTGTTGTAATGTAGTAATTTTTATTCACTTAATAATTTATCATTAAATTCTAGAAAAAAAGACTCAAAATCTAAATTATATTTTTTAACAAAAGAAAGTTTTAGGTAAAAATATTTTTTTATTTTAAATGAAATTTTCTTAGAGATATTTATATTTTTATAGAAAAAAAGTTCAATAAATAAATTCAAATATTCTTTTATAAAATCATTAGATGTATATGATTTATTTTTGATTATATAGGCCAATAGATTCTCTATAGAGTTATCTTTAATTGATAAATCATTACTTTCTAAAAAGTTTACTAATGATATTAAAAAGGATGGAGAGTTGTAATTGTTTATAAAATCTAAATTTATATCTTTATATATATCAGCTTCAAAGTGGTAATTCACAATATCCATTACTTCTGAATTTAGTAAATTTAATTTAAATTCTAAACATCTTGATTTAATAGTTTCCAAAACTTTAAATTCTGAGTTATTTATTAAAATAAAGTGTATTTTGTTATTAGGTTCTTCAATTGATTTTAATAACGCATTAGCGGAATTAATTCCTAATAGATTAACATTTTCAATAATTATAAACCTTCTGTCATTGTTAAAAGAAGTTTGATTGGTGAATTTAATCATTTCTCTAATTTGATCTATATCAATTATTTTTTTATCATTTTTCCGATAAATTTTGAGAACATTGGGATGAGTGTTTGAAGATACAATTTTAGATATATTATTACTCAAATTATATTCATAATTCTTTAAATTATAAGATTGTTTGTTCTCTTTTAAATAAAAATAATTTAAAAAATGATTTACAAATAATTTTTTGCCAATACCTTTCGGACCATTTAATAAAATTTTATTGGGAAATTTTTGTATCTGGTCAAGGTAAATAAAATTATTAAAAAGAGGCTTATGACCAATCATTTTACTTATCTCACTCATTTACTTTATAATTTTATCTATTTTTTTAATTAATTTATTTTCAATTATTTTTAAATTATCTTTATTGGTATCTAAAATTAAGTATTTAGATTTGTTTTTATTTGCAATTTTTAAAAAACCTTTTTGAACTTTATTATAAAAATTATAATCAAAATTATCGTATTTATTTTTATTTTTTCTCAACTTTAATCTATTGAGCATATTATTTTTATTTACAATACTTAAGAAAGTAAAATTTGGTCTTATATTACCTAATAAAAAGTTATTCATTTTTAAAATTAAATCTTTATCTAGTTTCATTCCATAATGTTGATAGGCTAATGTCGAGTCAATAAATCTGTCAATTAATATAACTTTTTTTTTATAATTTTTTTTTATAATTTTATCTACATTTTCTGATCTAGAGGCCATTAGTAAAAATAAATCCGTTTTATTACTTAATGCTGATTTTTTATTTAGCATTAAAGATCTTAGTTTCTCAGATAGTTTTGCCCCACCTGGTTCTCTAAAGGAAACATGCTTAATTTTTTTTGTTTTTAAATATTTAATTGTTTTTTTTAAGCTGGTGGATTTTCCAGAAGCTTCTATACCTTCAAATACTAAGATGGGATATTTAGACATCACCCCAGATTAGGAAATTTATAGAAGAAATAAACCTAGAGAAAATATTTTGTCTTTTTACATCTTCAAAAGCTAATAGATCGTATTCGCCTATTTGTTCATCTTTATATGATATTTTAACTTTGCCTATTATGTCATTTTTCAATATTGGTGCTTTTAAAGGACCTTGATAATTGACTGATACTTTTAGATATTTTTTTTTAGCTTTTGGAATTGTTTGATAAACATCTTCATTTATATATGATTTAATAGTTTTCTGTGTTCCTTGCCAAACATCTAATTCATCAAATATTTCATCTTTTTTTGCAATATTGATTGTGTCAAAATTTGTTAAACCATATGTGAGTAGTTTAAGTGACTGTTTTGATCTTTCATTTTTCGAAACAAAACCACTTCCAATTGCAATTATTCTCCTATCATTTCTTTTAATTGTAGAAGCAAGTGAATATTTTTCATACGCAAGATATCCAGTCTTTATTCCATCCACTCCTATATTCTTATAAAGCAATGGGTTTCTATTGCCTTGTTTAATTGGGTCTCCACCTGTTCTATCCCAAGTAAATTCAGTTTCTTTGTAATATTCATAATAATTTGGGTAATTTTTTATCAAATAATTAGACATAATTAATATATCTCTAACTGTTGATAAATTATCTGGAGCATTTATTCCTGATGAATTTGAAAAGTTAGTATTTTCCATACCAATTTCTTTTGCCTTTTCAGTCATCATAATTGCAAACTCTTCTTCTGTGCCAGCAATACCTTCGGCAAGAGCAATACAAGCATCATTGCCTGATGAAACAATAATACCTCTTAATAAATTTTCTACAGTTATTTCATCTCCAACCATAATAAACATCGATGAATATCCAGCTTGTGACAATCTCCATGCATTTTCAGATACTAAAAATTTTTCATCTAATGATAACTCACCGCTTTTAAGTAAATCGAAAGCTATAATCGAAGTCATAATTTTAGTCATAGACGCAGGAAAAATTTGTCGGTCGGCATCCTTTTCATACAATATTTTTCCAGATAAATAATCTTGTACGATAGCAGTTCTAGCATCTACATCAAAATTTGCAAAAACTGGTTTTATAAAAAAAGATAAAAATATTAAAATCAATGATAAATTTTTTATTCTCATAGTTTAATTATTTCAATACTATCAAAATCAAGATTTTCGATATTATGAAATCCTTTCTTTAATTTTTCAAAATCTTTATAAGGTCCTTTATAAACTCTAAAATTATTTTGTGACAACTTTTTGATTAAGATATTCTCAATATTATGCTCTTCAAATAACCTATTTTTTAACATAATAGCAGAATCTTCAAAATAAAAATCTGCAAATTTAATTATATAGTTAAAATTTGTTACAAAATTATTAGTCTTAGATTCTTTAATTTCAGTTTCTAAACTTATGCTCTGGATCATTATATCTTCAACAGGAGCTTTATTAGCAACTTCTTTTTCTTCATCAAATGTTTTTACATCATTTGCAACATATAAATTGTTAGAATTGATAGTTTCAATATACACATAAGGCTCATTAGGATTTATTGATAGTTCACTAGCAATTCTTTTTGTTATTACTGAATTATAAAAGGCAGGCAAAACAGTTTTGTTTTTAACAATAGTCATTAAAGATTTTCCGTTAATTATATTTGTTATTCTAACAGGTGTACCATTAGGTAGATTAGGACTTAATATATTCAGTGACGTATTATCTAAATTGCTTTCTAATGAGTTATCTACATCTTCATCATATATCAACGCAAAACCTTTATTAGAATAAACAATATTAATTATTTCTTTTTTTTCATCTTTATCTGATGAGACTTTAATTTTATCTTTTTGGACAACAGTTTTTTTATCTTCAGGTTTATTTTTAATATTTATATTTTTTGAATGATGCTCACAGGCAAATAATGTTAAAAATAAAAGATATAAAATATATTTAAATTGCATTTTTAAATTTGTTTTTTAGTGTGCATACAGCTAAAGCAAATCTTAAAGATCTATTCCATTTTAAAATTAATTCATAATTATCAAAAACTAAATAAGCTGGAGTTAATTTTTGTGCGTCAGGTATAATGTCATAATCAGGAGTCACAATTGCAGCTTTCAAATTATCAAGGTCATTAAGTTTTTCACTGTTTTTGATATATTTTTTTAAATAGGATATTTTATTTTTATGCTTAATTTTCTTTGCAGATGTATTTAGATATTTATGTGGTGTTTCGTTGATAAGTTCAACTTTGTAAAAGCATGGTGTTTTATTATTCCACCCTATCTTATTTAAGTAATTAGCAGCAGAAGCAAATGAATCTTCAATATTCTTCAAATTTATAATTTCATCCTCATTGTAATCAATTGCATAATTTTTAATTGTAGAAGGCATAAATTGAAAATTACCAAAAGCTCCTGCCCATGATCCTAAATAATTATTTGGATTTATAATTCCTTTATCAAATAAAATTAAAAGTGTAAGTAGTTCTGATGTGAAGAATTCACTTCTTCTTTTATCATAACTTAAAGTTGCTAATGATGAGACTATATCCATTTTGCCTAAATAATTACCAAAATTTGTTTCAATGCCCATAAGTGATAAAAGCAAATCCTTATCAACAGAAAATTCTTGAGTGATTTTATCAATTTTTGTTTTGTTGATTTTGTAAATTTTTAAACCAGAATTTACTTTTTTATTATTAGCTCTTTTAGAAATATATGTTTTGGTATCTTCATAGAATTCTGGTTGGTATCTATCATATTTTATAACATTCTTTAAAAAAATAGATTTATCAATTGTACTTTCGATTATTTTCAAACTCACCCCTTTTTCTAAAGCAATTAATCTAAAATTTTTCTTCCACTCATTAAATTCAGAGTCATTTGCATAAACGTTTAAATTTATTAAAATAAAAAGAAAGAAAACATAAATTTTAATTTTTTTCATAAATATCTTTCAGATATATAAATACAGCAATCCATATTAAAATAAAACTAACTAACTGATTTATATTAAATTGCTCATTATAAATGAAAAAGCCAAGAATAAATTGCAAAGTAGGAGTAATATAAAAAATCATTCCAGCAGGTCCTAGTCCTGCTAATTCAACACCTCTTACATATAAAAAAAGAGGAATCACCGTCATTGGTCCTGCCAACATTAATAAAGGCATCAAAGAAGGATTTGATAAACTGAAATCATTGTAATTATTTATGCTTATAAAATAAAATGCAACTAATACAAAAGGAAGTATATACAAACTTTCTATAAGAAGCCCAATATCAGTTTCTACGTTAATTTTTTTTCTAAATAGATTATAAAAACTCCAACTTAAGGCTACGATTAAACCTACCCATGGAATTGAATTAAAATCTATTATCAATAAATAACTGACAGAAATAATTACTAAAAAGATCGAAATTTTTCCTTTTTTAGTAATAGATTCTTTAAAAAAGAAATTACCTAAAAAAACACTTATAATTGGCATTATAAAATAACCAAAACTTGCATCAATTATTTTATCTACGCTAACTGCATAGATCCATACACCCCAATTAATAAAAATTAAAAAACCAGAAATTAAAAGAATAAATAATTTCTTTTTATCATTAAGAATTTTTTTAAAAATACTCCATTTAGAAAAGAAAAAAGTAGTAACTATTAATAAAAAAGCTGTCCAAACACTTCTATGAATTAATACTTCTACATGACCTGCAAAGGAAATATATTTGAAGTAAATAACACCAAAAAAACCCCACCAAAACGAACCAAAAGATGTAAGCAAAACTCCTTTATTAAAATTTTTTTTGTTCATTTTTAAATATCTGAATATTTTGACTAACTACTTAAGTCATTTTATTGTTGAAATATATATTAATAATAATAAAACCTTGCACACGGAGAGATGGCTGAGCGGTTGAAAGCATCGGTCTTGAAAACCGACAAAGGGGCAACTCTTTCCTGGGTTCGAATCCCAGTCTCTCCGCCATTCATTTAAAATCAATCAACAATTTAAATATTTTATTATTTTTAAAGATCATTTCTTTCCTTGAAATTTTGATAATGTCTTCATCATTCATATTAACTAATTTATCTAGGTCCACTAAATCATTAAATGATAATGAATCGATAATAGATTTAACAAAACCACTGACAAATATATCCATTTCTTTTGTGCCTCGATATTGAGATCTATAAATAATCTTATTAATTAAATTTTGTTTGTTTGAATTCATTGTTTATAAACATATATATATATTTAATGAGTAATTTTGAATATTTATTGTCACCTATCAATACAATTAAAGGTGTTGGTAAAAAAACATTAAGTTCATTCAATAAAAAAAAAATTTTTACAATTTTTGACCTATTATGGCATTTACCTATTACAAGAATTGAAACTGCTGAAGATACTGAGATTAATGATTTACAAGTAGGAAAAAATTACAATATTAAAGTAATACCAATTAAATATAATTTTCCTCGAATTAGAAATTTACCCAATAAAGTGCTATGTGAAAAAAATGGAGTAAAATTAGACTGTATTTTTTTTAATAGTTACGAAGGATATATAAAGAAATTATTGCCCTTAAATGAAGAAATAATAATACATGGAAAAGCAAATAACTTTAGAAATAAATTTCAATTTGTAAATCCAACAACAAAAAAAACAAATAATTTAAATATTATAAATGAAGATAGTAAATATAGTCTTTCCGATGGTTTAACATTAAATAAATATAATCAAGTAATAAATAGTGTTTTGCAAAATTTACCTGAATTAGAAGAATGGTTGCCAAAACAAGTATCGAGTTTATTCGATAATATTACATGGAAGGAATGTATTATTAAAATTCATAAGGAGGAAATTACAAAAATTAAAGATACAAAATATTTTAGGAGGCTTGTTTTTGATGAGATATTTGCAAATTTTTTACTTTCATCTGATATAAGAAATAAAATTAAAAAAATTAAAAAAAAAAATAAAATTTTAGACTTTAAATATCAAGATAAACTTATAAGTAGTTTAAAATTTAAACTCACAACTGATCAAATAACTTCATTAGAAAATATAAATAAAGATATGGAGTCAAAACAAAAAATGTTTAGATTATTACAAGGAGATGTGGGATCTGGAAAAACAATAGTTTCTGTAATTGCTGCATTAAATGCTATAAAAGCAGGCTATCAAGTAGTAATAATGGCTCCAACTGAAATATTAGCTATTCAACATTTCAGTTTTATATTAGAAAATTTTAATACATTTTGTAATCCTGAAATATTAACTGGTAAAACCGAATATAAAAAAAGAAAAAATATTTTAAATGATCTCTTAAATAATAAAATTGATATTTTAATTGGCACACATTCTCTTTTTCAGGAAAAAATTACTTACTTTAATTTAGGTTTAATTATAATTGATGAACAACATAAATTTGGTGTTAATCAAAGAAAAAAACTATCAGATAAAGGAGGCAAAGATTGCGATGTACTAGTTATGTCAGCAACGCCAATTCCAAGGACTATGATGATGACTATTTATGGAGATATGGATATTTCTCTTATAAAATCTAAACCAAAAAATAGAAAACCAATTAAAACATATAGCAAAAACGAGACTAAAATAAATGAGGTTATTAATTTTATTAAAAGTGAAATTTTAAAAAAAAATCAAGTATTCTGGGTTTGTCCACTTATAAAAGAATCAAAAAAGATTGACCATCAATCTGCTACAGAAAAATATAAATATTTAAGTAAAATTTTTAAAGATAGAGTTGATATTGTTCATGGATCGATGAGCAAGGAAGAAAAAGATAAAGTATTAAATAAGTTTAATGATAGAAAGATAGATATATTGGTTTCAACTACAGTGATAGAGGTTGGCATCGATTTTCCAAATGCTAATGTAATCATTATAGAAAATTCAAATAAATATGGTTTATCGCAGCTGCATCAATTGAGAGGAAGAGTTGGCAGAGGTAACAAAGAATCATCGTGTATACTTATGTTTAAAGCAGGGCTGAGTGAAAATGCTCGTAAAAGAATTACAATTCTCAAAAATACTAATGATGGTTTTAAAATTGCTGAAGAAGACTTAAAAATTAGGGGGTATGGAGATATTTTAGGGTTTAAACAAAGTGGATTAAAAAAATACAATCTAGCGGATCCTATACAACATGAAGATCTTTTTGATATTGCAGAAAAGGAGATTAAAAAAATTGAAAAAAATAACACTAAAATGAATAACTTTAATAAGCTTATCAAACTTTATGACAAGGTTGCAGTAATTAATGAGACTATTTAGTTTTAGTATCTGATGTTCCAGCTGAGACAATAAATTTTGACGCCTCTTCAAATGTCATATCTAAATATACAATCTCACTTTTAGGAAACATTAACAGAAAACCACTAGTTGGATTTGGAGTTGTAGGAACAAAAACATTAACTAATTCTGTATTAGTTTTTTTTGAAATTTCACCTTTATTTTCTTTTGTAGCAAAACCAACTGCCCATGTACCTTTTCTTGGATATTGAATTAAAACTACACTTTTTTTTGAACCTTTTTTCGGTGCAAAAGTCTCTGTCATTTGACCAATTGCTGAATATATTGTTCTTAAAATTGGTATTTTTTTTAATAGGTCATTAAACAATTGTAAAACTTTTTTTCCAATGAAAGATAAAGAAAGGCCTCCTACAAGAGTTATAAATATTACAGATAATAAAATTTCTAAACCTGGAATAGCAAAGGGTAAATAACTATTCGGATTTATTCCTTGTGGAATTAATTTTGATGAAATGGATATAAAAAATGTTGTGAGATATAATGTAATTCCAATTGGGACTAATACAACAATTCCTGTTATAAAGTAGTTTCTTAATCTTGCTATAAATGAAATTCTTTTTCTTCTTAGTTTTGACATAACTTTAATTGATAATAAATTACATGTAATATAAATATAAAGAAAAGTGAATAGAAGAAATTTTATATATTTAATAGGTTGTGGCTGTCTTTCTGCAGGTTTGCACGCATGTACCACTGCTCCAATCACAGATAGAAGACAATTAAAATTAATTCCAGAATCAAAATTAAATGCACAAGCTGCTCAATTGTATGAAAAAGTAAAAAAACAAGCAAAATTAAGTGATGATAAAGAAAGTCTTGATAAAATTATTGCAATAGGATCAAAAATTGAAATCTCTATATCAGAATACTTCTATAAAAATAATATTGATGATCCCACATCAAACTTTTCTTGGGAATATATTTTAATTGATAATAAAAAAGTTAAAAATGCATGGTGCATGCCAGGAGGAAAGATTGCTGTTTATACTGGTATGTTAGACATTACCAAAAATGATGATGGTTTAGCTGCTGTAATGGGACATGAAATTGCTCACGCAGTTGCAAAACATTCAGTTGAAAGAGCAAGTAGATCAGTATTATTAAATACTACAACTGGAATAATAGACATTGCAACAGGTGGAAAATTATCTCAAGTAAATAGAACAACGGGCATGAATACAGTTGGCTTATTATCCCAAATTGGAATAATGAATCCCTTTACAAGAAAACAAGAGAGTGAAGCTGACTATTTAGGATTAATTTTTTCATCTTTATCTGGTTACGATATTAGAGAAACTACTAAAATATGGGAAAGAATGAAGAAAGCAAATAAAGGGAAGGAACCACCTGAGTTTATGAGCACACATCCATCAAATGACAGGAGAATTCAACAAATTAACAATTGGACGAACGAAATTATATTAAAATACCCACCAATTGCCTAATGTGTTGGTGAGCCCTGATGGACTCGAACCATCGACCCATTCCTTAAAAGGGAATTGCTCTACCAACTGAGCTAAGGGCCCAACACGAAAATTCTTATATTGATTTTTTGATATTTGGCAATGGTTAAAATTTACAAAATATTAATATACTTATCATGAAACTCCTCAAAAGTTCCCATTTTGATATTTTTTCGAATTTCGTACATAAGTTCTTGGTAAAAATTTATATTGTTTAATGTTAAGATCATTGAAGCTAGCATCTCATTAGTATTATGAAGATGATTCAAATAATTTTTGGAGTATTTGTTTAAGTCAAATTTAGTAACACTACTATCTAGAGGTGTATTATCTAGTTTATTTTCAGAGTTTCTTATTTGGATTCTGCCATTCCAAGTAAAAGCTAAACCAGTTCTTCCAGATCTTGTTGGAAGAACACAGTCAAACATATCTATGCCACGCTTAACTGCTCCCAATATATCAGAAGGAGTTCCTACACCCATTAAATATCTTGGTTTATCAATTGGTAATCTATCTTTAATACCATCTAACACGTCAAACATTTCTTTCTGAGTTTCTCCAACTGCAAGCCCACCGATAGCATATCCATCAAATTCTATATCTATTAACTTATCAAGAGACTCATTTCTTAAATCCTTGAATAAGCCTCCTTGAACAATACCAAACAACGCTTTGTGAGGATTTTTTCCAAATTCTTCTTTAGACCTTTTTGCCCACTCTGAAGACAAATCCATTGAAATTTTTATTTTATTATAATCATTGGTATTTTTTGGACACTCATCCATTACCATAACAATGTCTGAATTAAGTTTTTTTTGAACTCTAATACTTTCCTCAGGACTTAAAATGAAGGTTTTTCCATCAATATGTGATTGAAATATAGCTCCTTTAACTTTGTCAATTTTATTAAACTTAGACAAAGACATCACTTGATAACCACCTGAGTCTGTCAAAATAGGAAGCTTACAATTCATAAAATTATGTAAGCCACCGACTGCCTCTATCCTTTCTGTTCCAGGTCTAATCATTAAGTGATAAGTGTTAGAAAGAATTATTTCACTTCCTGTTTTAATAATATCATCAATAAAAACACCTTTAACAGTAGCTTGGGTTCCTACTGGCATAAATGCAGGGGTATTAATTTCTCCACGATGTGTTTGAATTAATCCAACACGATAATTTTTATTTTGATATTTTACGCTAAAAGAAAAATTCTTTATATCTTCCATCCATTAAATTCTACTCAGATTTAAAGCTAATTATTTTATCTGGGTTAGAAACAGATCCATTGGGTCCATCACCTTTTGTAATCATGTCAACAAACTCCATGCCTTCAATTACTTTTCCAAATACAGTATATTGTCTATCTAGATGCGGTGTAGGACCAAAACATATAAAGAACTGACTGTTTGCACTATTCGGATCTGAAGATCTTGCCATGGATAACGTTCCTCTTTCATGAGGTAAATCATTAAACTCTTCTTTAAGATCTGGCATATCTGAACCACCCATGCCAGCTCTGCTTAAGTTAAAATCGTTAGAAGATGAATTTCCAAATTGAACATCTCCTGTTTGAGCCATAAAGCCGTCGATTACTCTGTGAAAAACAACACCGTCGTATTTTCCACTGTTAGCCAGTTCTGTTATTCTTTTAACATGGTTTGGGGCCACGTCTGGAAATAATTCAATTTTTAAATCTCCATCTTTTAATTTTAGTATCATTGTATTCTCCTTTGCATTTAAAGCTGTTGTTAATAAAAATATTGATAAAAATAAAATACTTATTTTTTTAAGCATAAGCTTCTTTCAGTGACTTGATAGTACTTTTAGTTGTAAATTTTTTTAAATCACCCTTATGAAGGGCTATTTCTTTAACAAATCTCGATGAAATAATTTGATTTTCAACATCAGACATAAGAAACACTGTTTCTACTTTGTTATTTAATTTTCTATTCATTCCAGCTAACTGAAACTCATATTCAAAATCTGAAACAGCTCTTAAACCTCTTAGAATTAAGTTTGAATTGTATTTTTTACACAATTCTGTTGTAAGAGAATTGAATTTAATAACCTGAATTTTATTTTTTGAAAGTTTCAAGTCTCCATATAAAGCCTTTGAAACAATTTTTAATCTTTCATCTATTTGAAATAAAAAATTTTTCTCATTTCCATCTGATATACCGACAATTATTTTGTCTGCTAATTTTAGAGCTTTTTTAATTACATCTATGTGGCCGTTTGTTATTGGATCAAATGTACCTGGATATATAGCTATATTTTTCATTAAACCAAATTATCATCTAATTTAATTGAAGAGACAACCTTTTCATCACCAGTTAATTTAATAATTCTTACTCCTTGGGTATTTCTTCCGGCAATTCTTATTTCTGTCACTGCAGTTCTAATAACTCTACCTTTATTGGTAGAAATTAATATTTGATCACCTTCAAAAACAGGAAAAGATGAAGATACATTACCGTTTCTTGGGGAATTAACTATGCCAATTATTCCCTTTCCACCTCGATTTGTAACTCTAAAATCATAATGGGATGTTCTTTTTCCATAACCATTTTCTGTAATGGATAAGATATATTTTTCTTTAGCTTTAACTTCAGATTTTTCATCTCTAGTCTTGCTTTTACTTTTTTTAATATTATCTTTATCAATTATAGATAACGAAACAATTGTATCTTGTTCTGAAAGATTAATTCCCCTTATACCTTTAGATGATCTGCCCTTAAATACTCTAAGTTTTTTTGATTCAAACCTTATGCATTTACCAAATTTTGTATTTAACATTATATCCTGATCATCTGTACATATTTTTACCCCAATAATCTTATCATCAGAGTCTAATTTCATTGCAATTTTTCCAGAAGCATTAATAGAAGAAAAATCTTCTAAATTATTCTTTCTAATTTTCCCTTTGCTAGTTGCAAATATGATGTGCATATTTTTTTTATCAACATCTTCATCAGGAAAAGGCATAATTGAACTTATAGACTGATGGTTTTTTAAAGGTAATATATTAAAGAGAGATTTACCTTTAGAAGAAGCAGAACCTTCTGGTATTTTCCAGGCTTTAACTTTGTAAGCCAAACCCTCTGTTGAAAAGAATAATAGTGATGTATGTGTATCAACAGATAATGTCTGAACTACCGAGTCTTCTTCCCGTGTTTTAATTCCTGTTTTACCTTTACCACCCCTTTTTTGTTGTTTAACACCACTTAGGGCGCCTCTTTTTATATATCCTTGTAGTGTTATTGTTATAATAACTGACTCTTTTTGTATTGTTTCTTCTATGTCATAATTTAAAACAGCATCGATAATTTTTGTTCTTCTAGGAACCGAAAATTTGTCTTTTATCATCTGCAAATCATTGCTTATTACCCTTAATAGCTCGTTTTTGGAATTTATTATCTTTTTATACTTGGAAATCTCCTCAGCTAATTTTTTAATTTCTATCTCTATTTCGTTTATTCCTATGGCAGTTAATTTTTGAAGTCTTAGTTCTAATATAGAGATTACTTGATTATTAGATAATACATATTTTCCTTTATAATTTTTACTATCAACTAATTTAATAAGTTTTGATGCCTTGTTTATTTTCCAAGTTGTTTTTAAAAGAGAATTTTTTGCTTCCTCGGGATTTTTAGATGATCTAATTATTTTTATTACTTTATCAATATTTTCAACACTAACAGATAGTCCTAATAAAATATGAACTCTCTCTTCAGCTTTTTTAAGATCAAATTTAGTTCTTTTTATAACTACATCTTCTCTAAACTTTAAAAAGTTTTCTAAAAAATCTTTTAAATTACAAGTCTTTGGTTTTTGATCAACAATTGCTAAAGAATTAAATCCGAATGATGATTCTATTGATGTATATTTGTATAATTGTCTTTTGACAGTTTCAGGCTCAACATTTCTTCTTAAATCGATTGAAACTCTTATTCCCTCACTATTTGATTCATCTCTTATATCACTTATACCCTCAATTTTTTTATCCCTTACTAGTTCTGCAATTCTTTCATTCAAGTTAGACTTATTAATTTGGTAAGGTATGGATGAGACAACAAGTCTATCTTTACCATTTTTTAAATTTTCTACTGAAATTTCTCCACGAATTTTAAATGACCCTCTTCCAGTTTTGTAGCCTTGTTTAATTATATCTTTACCAATTATTAATCCTCCTGTTGGAAAATCTGGACCTGGGATATGTTTCATTAGCTCATTAATTTTAATATCTTTGTTTTTAATTAAGGCTAAAGTGCCATCTACAACCTCGCCCAAATTATGGGGCGGAATACTTGTCGCCATTCCGACAGCAATTCCACCTGCACCATTAACTAAAAGATTCGGATATTGAGCAGGTAATACAATGGGTTCTTGCTCTGTTTCATCATAATTACTTTTAAAAGATACGGTATTTTTTTCTATATCATCAATTAAAAACTGTGAAACTTTTGCAAGTTTAGTTTCAGTGTATCTCATTGCCGCTGGTGGATCTCCATCAATAGAACCAAAATTACCTTGTCCATCTACTAAAGGTAAGCTCATCGAAAATTCTTGGACCATTCTAACTAAAGCATCATAAACAGCTTGATCTCCATGTGGATGATATTTACCAATAACATCTCCAACAATTCTTGCAGATTTTCTAAATTGTTTTGACCAATCAAAACCACCTTTGTGCATGGCATAAATAATTCTTCTATGAACAGGTTTTAATCCATCTCTGACATCAGGTAATGCCCTACTTACTATAACGCTCATAGCGTAGGACAAATATGAAGAACTCATCTCATCATACATTGAGATTGGTTTAATATTATTATTTATTTTTGGAATTTCGTTTTTTTCCATATTAATTAAAATGGAATATCGTCGTCTAACCCACTTTGATCTGGTACAGGCGCATCATCAAAATTTTGTTTATTATCTTGTGATGAAATATTATTTTGATTACCGCCTCCAAGCATTGTTAATGATGAGTTATAACCTTGAATTAAAATTTCAGTTGAGTATTTGTCTTGACCACTTTGTTCATCTTTCCACTTTCTTGTTGAAAGTTGACCTTCAACGTATACTTGTGCACCTTTTTTCAAATATTGCTGAACAACATTTACCAAACCTTCGTTAAAAACCACTATTCTATGCCACTCAGTCTTTTCTTTTTTTTCTCCTGTATTTTTATCTTTCCAGGACTGGCTTGTAGCTAGACTAAGTCTTGCAACGCTTTTACCATTCACCATTTGCTTAACTTCTGGATCTGCGCCCAAACGACCAATTAATAATACTTTATTTAAACTACCAGCCATAATATTTTAATATTTAAGAATGATTATTATATCACTTATTAACTTGAATATTAATTTTATTAATCTAAAGCAACAAAAATTATGCTTAAAAAGATAGTTATTAAGGGCGCAAAAGAGCACAATTTAAAGAATATAACGCTTGAGATTCCAAAAGAAAAATTTGTAGTAATCACAGGTCTATCTGGATCAGGAAAATCCTCTTTAGCATTTGATACTGTTTATGCTGAAGGACAGAGACGATACGTTGAGAGCTTGTCAGCTTATGCAAGACAGTTCTTAGATAAAATGAAAAAACCAAATGTAGATTTAATAGAAGGTTTAAGTCCAGCGATCTCAATTGAACAAAAAAACACATCAAAAAATCCAAGATCCACAGTTGCAACAGTTACAGAAATTTATGACTACATGAGAGTTCTTTATGCAAGAGCTGGTATTCCCTACTCTCCATTTACAGGGCTACCGATCACTTCTCAAACAATAAGTCAAATTGTTGACAAAATTAAAACACTGCCAAAAAAATCAACAATTTTTTTATATGCACCAGTTGTTAGAGGACGAAAAGGAGAATATAGAAAAGACATACTTGGCTACAAGAAAAGAGGATTTAGAAAAATTAAAGTTGATAATAAACTTTATGATATTGATGACGTTCCAGAATTAAATAAAAAATTGAAACATGATATTGCAGTTCTTGTTGATAGAATTGTTTTAAATGCTTCATTAGGAAACAGGTTAGCTGAAAGTGTTGAAACAGCAGTTAACCTAGCAAATGGATTAATGTTTGTAGAATATGAAGATGAAACACTACCAAAAAAATTTAGAAAGACTGAAAATTTGATATTTTCAACTAAGTTTGCCTGTCCTGAAAGTGGTTTTACAATAGAAGAAATAGAACCAAGGCTTTTTTCTTTTAATAGCCCTTATGGTGCATGTGAAGAATGCGAGGGTATTGGTGTTAAATTAAATGTGGATCCAAAGTTAGTTGTGCCCGACGAAAAGAAAACAATTGCAGATGGAGCTATTGAGCCTTGGTCAAAGTCTTCCTCTTTGTACTATGCTCAAACTTTAGCATCAATTTCGAAACATTATGGTTTCTCATTAAATGATAGGTGGTCAAAATTACCAAAAAAAATTAAAGATGTAATTTTATTTGGATCTGATGAAGAAGAAATCAAATTTTCATATGATGATGGATACGAAAAGTATTCACATAAAAAAACTTTCGAAGGGGTGGTTAATAATTTAGAAAGAAGATTTTTAGAAACTGATAGTGATTGGAAAAGAGAAGAAATATCTCAATATCAATCAGATACAAAATGTGAAAGATGTAATGGGCATAGACTTAAAGATGAGGCTCTTTGTGTTAAAATTAATGAACTTAACATTAGTGAAGTAACCGAAAAA
The DNA here is from genome assembly GCA_902569245.1 of uncultured Pelagibacteraceae bacterium. Taxonomy (GTDB): domain Bacteria; phylum Pseudomonadota; class Alphaproteobacteria; order Pelagibacterales; family Pelagibacteraceae; genus Pelagibacter. The sequence goes on from CACFTO010000003.1 coordinate 47,142, forward strand.
TCTATATTTGACGCAAAGGAATGGTTTAGATCGCTTGAGACAAAATTAGATAAACGTCAACTTAAAATTGCTCAGCATATTTTAAAAGAAATTAACGAAAGATTGAATTTTCTCTTAAATGTTGGTCTTGACTACTTAACTTTATCAAGAGAATCTGGAACTTTGTCAGGTGGCGAAGCTCAGCGAATAAGACTGGCTTCACAGATAGGTTCTGGATTAACTGGAGTTTTATATGTTCTTGATGAACCATCTATTGGCTTACACCAAAAGGATAATGTTAAATTAATAAATGCATTAAAAAGACTTAGAGATTTAGGAAATACAGTCATAGTTGTAGAACATGATACTGAAACCATGGAAAATGCAGATCATATAATCGATCTTGGTCCAGAAGCTGGGAACAAAGGTGGCGAAGTAATCGCTCAAGGATCGTATAATGATATACTAAATAATAACGACAGTATTACAGGAAGATACTTATCAAACAAAAGCTTCATACCGATACCAAGAACTAGAAGATTAGCTAAAAATGGAAGATTTTTAGAAATTAATGGGGCAAGTGGAAATAATTTAAACAACGTGAATCTTAAAATTCCACTTGGAAGTTTTACCTGTGTAACAGGTGTTTCAGGAAGTGGTAAATCAACATTAATACTTCAAACTCTTTACAATGCATTAAATCTTACTCTTAATAATAATAAATCAAGAAAAATTCCAAAACCATTTAGAGGATTTAAAGGTATTGAATTAGTCGATAAAATTATAGATATAGATCAATCCCCTATTGGTAGAACTCCAAGATCTAATCCAGCAACTTATACTGGTGCGTTTGGTCCAATAAGAGACTGGTTCACAAATTTACCAGAGTCAAAAAGTAGAGGTTATAAACCTGGAAGATTTTCATTTAACGTTAAAGGTGGTAGATGTGAAGCTTGTGAGGGTGATGGAGTAATAACTTATGAAATGCATTTTTTACCTGATGTATACATAACTTGTGATGAATGCAAAGGAACTAGATATAATAGGGAAACGCTAGAAATAAAATTTAAAGACAAAAGTATTGCAGACGTTTTAAATATGACAGTAGATGAAGGGTGCGAATACTTTGAAAATATTTCTAATATAAAAACAAAATTACTTACACTTAAGAAAGTTGGATTAGGATATATAAAAATTGGTCAACAAGCTACTACACTATCAGGTGGTGAAGCTCAAAGAATAAAGTTAGCAAAAGAATTGTCTAAAAGGTCAACTGGAAGAACAATATATATATTGGATGAGCCAACAACAGGACTACATCAACACGATATTAAAAAATTGTTAGAAATTTTACATACCTTTGTTGCAACTGGAAATACTGTTGTTGTTATCGAGCATAATTTAGATGTTATCAAGACAGCTGATTATATAGTCGATATGGGTCCAGATGGTGGTGTAAAGGGTGGAAATATCATAGCAGAGGGTAAACCTGAAGAAATTATTAATGTTAAAGATAGTTATACAGGTAAATTTTTAAAACCAATGTTGGACAATAAGTTCAAAAAAACTGCTTAAATTTTTATTAAAAATGTTATAAATTATGAATATTATGACTTCGATTCTTCAATCATTATCTAAAACAGTTCATATCTCTTTAGCTTTATCCATTTTGCTATTTTTGGGTTTATATTTTGGAAATGGCGGTTTTGACATCGACGTAGTTTTTTGGAGTTGGTTATTTAGATATATACATGTCATTGTTGCAATAATGTGGATAGGTTTACTATGGTATTTTAATTTTGTTCAAATACCAAACATGGCAAAAATACCAGACGAACAAAAACCAGCTATTGGAAAAGTTATAGCTCCTGCAGCCCTGTTTTGGTTTAGATGGGCAGCTTTAGTTACAGTAGTATCAGGTCTGATCTTAGCTTATTTAAACGGTTATGTTCATCAAGCTATGACATTAGGAATTGGATCAGGTGGTGGTAAAGCAACTGCTATAGGTATTGGCATGTGGTTAGGAATTATAATGGCATTTAATGTTTGGTTTGTAATATGGCCAAATCAGAAAAAAGCTTTAGGCATTATTGATGTTGAGGCTGATGTTAAAGCTAAATCTGCAAAAACAGCTATGTTATTTTCGAGAACAAATACGCTTCTATCTTTGCCAATGCTTCTGACGATGGTAATAGCACAAAATCTTTATTAATCTTTTTCCTCTTTAACTATTGTTCTTTGGCTGACATTCAGTGAAACTAAAATAGGATTTGCGATATATATTGAAGAGTAAGTTCCAAAAATAACTCCTAATATCATTGCTAATGAAAATCCTTTTAGTATTTCACCACCAAAAAAGTAAATTGATAGCAGAGCTAATAATGTAGTCACAGAAGTAATAATTGTTCTAGATAAAGTTTCATTAATTGAAATATTTGTTAAGTCAAAAATTTTAATATCAGAGTATTTTCTTAAATTTTCTCTCACTCTATCAAATATTACAACGGTATCATTCATAGAGTAACCAACAATAGTTAAAACAGCTGCAACTATAGAAAGATTTATCTCAAGTGAAAAAATTGAGAATATACCCAATGTAATAATAACATCATGAAATATAGCCAAAATAGCACCTAAACTAAATTGCCATTCAAATCTTATCCAAATATACAATAGCATTGCTGCAAGCGACAAACTTATAGCTATAATTCCAGATTTTAAGAGTTCTGAGCTTACTTTAGGACCAACATTTTCTACTCTTCTAAATTCGACATCACCAATAGAGCTAGATAATTTATTCTGAATATTTTTAATAAATTCAGGATCATTTGAATTTTGCTTTTCAAATTTAACAATAAAGTCTGTTTCATTGCCAAATTTTTTGACAGATACATCTCCTAAATTCATTTGATTAAAGCTGTCTCTAATAAGACTAATATTGTTAGTTTTATCTGTAGCTCTTAATTCAATTAACGTACCACCTTTAAAATCAACACCATAATTTAATCCTTTAAAAATTAAAAATACTAAAGAAACAGCAATAAGAATTAATGATAATACATTAAATTGTCTATAAAATTTATTGAAAGAAATATTTGTCATTTTATAATAGTTGTTCCTTTTCTTTATTTCTTACCACATAAAAAGAAGTTAATAATCTTGCTATAAAATAAACTGAGAACAATGTAGTTAATATTCCAACACCTAATGTTACTGAAAAACCTTTTACAGGTCCAGACCCCATAAAAAATAAAATGAATGCTGCAATTAATGTTGTGATATTGGCATCTAAAATAGTTGTTCTTGATTTTGTATATCCAGCATCAAAGGCTATTATAGGATTTTTCTCATTTTTAGTTTCTTCTTTAATACGTTCAAAAATTAGAACATTTGCGTCTACTGCCATACCCACTGTTAAGATAATGCCTGCAATTCCAGGTAAAGTTAATGTTGCTTCAAACAAAGTTAAAATACCAATTAATAAAAAAAGATTTGAAACCAGAGCTAAATTAGCAATTAAACCGAATGTTCTATATTTATAAATCATAAACAGAATAACCAATAAAAAACCAATAATTAAAGATAAAATACCAGCATCTATTGAATCTTGACCTAAGTCAGGACCAACCGTTCTTTCTTCAATAATATTTAAAGGCGCAGGTAAGGCTCCTGATCTTAATAATAACGCTAGATCTGTTGCTGATTGAAATGTGAAACCACCAGAAATTTGCCCAGAGCCACTAATTATAGGCTCTCTAATTGTTGGAGCACTAATTATTTTTCCATCTAGTACTATTGCTAACTGTTTACCAACTCCAGTACTAGTTGCTCTACCAAATTTTTTAGCTCCTACTCTATCTAAACTAAAAGAAACTACTGTTTCATTAGTTTCAGTGTTCATTGTTGGTTTTGCATCAATTAAGTTATCACCACTTAAAATTATCCTTTTACCAACTATTGCGTCTCTAGAACCATCTTCAAAAGATAATTTTTCAGTTCCGAACGACTCTTCATTATTTTGTGAAATAAACTGAAAAGTAAGATTTGCTGTCTTTCCTAATAGTGATTTAATTCTGTTAGGGTCATCTAAACCAGGTAATTCAACCAAAATTCTATCATTTCCTCTTTTTAAAATATTGGGCTCATTCGTTCCAACTTCATCTACTCTTCTTCTTACAATTTCAATAGCTTGATCTAATGAGGAATTTTTTAGTAAAACTAATCCATATCTTGAATATGTTAAATTAAAAAAATTTCCATTTTCTGATACATCAAACTCGTGTGATTTATATTGTTGATAATATGCATTAATATCACTTTTTTTATCATTTAAGATATTTTTAACATTTTCAAATTCGTTATCTGATGCCTCAAATAAAATTGTGTTTTCTTTTAACGAAAAATTTTTTAAACTTATTTCTTTTTCTTTAAAATATCTTTTTAGTTCAATTATTTTTGCTTGTAATTTTTGAGTAATTACTGGCTGATTATCTATTTCAAGAAGTAGATATGAACCTCCTTGTAAATCCAAACCTAAATTAATATTTTTTGAAAAAAATTTATCATCAAATTTAATAAAATTTGAAAAAGCAAAATAAGAAAAAATAATTGTAAAAATAATTACTGAAATTATTCTTAATTTTGAAAAGTATAACACTTTTTTTATTATGTTATTTTTTTGGTTCGATGGTAGTTACTAAACCTTGAATTCCAGTTGCTCTGACAACTTCGACATTCACATTATCAGAAATTTTTACCTCAACTTTTTCGTTATCAATTATTCTTTCAACGGTACCAACTATTCCTCCAGAGGTAATAACTTTGTCTCCTCTTTTAAGTGCTTCCACCATGGCTTTATGATCTTTGACTTTTTTCTGTTGAGGTCTAATTAGAAAAAAATAGAAAATAACAAAAATTAAAACTAATGGTATAAATTGTCCAATTCCAGCATCCATAACGTATCCTATTAAGTTAAGGCTATTTATCCTATCTATTATTCAAACTCAACTCTTAATTGATAGAAATTTTATCTATATTTGGCATATATGGCTTAAGAACATCAGGTATCAAAATAGATCCATCTTCAGTTTGATAATTTTCCATAATAGCAATCATAGTTCTACCAATCGCTAATCCACTACCATTAAGTGTACCAACAAATTCTTTTGAATTATTTTGTCCTTTGTATCTAGCTTTCATTCTCCTTGCTTGGAATGAACCGCAAGATGAGCAGCTTGAAATCTCTCTATACTTATTTTCAGATGGAAGCCAAACTTCAATGTCATAAGTTTTTTCTGCACTAAAACCCATATCACCAGTACATAAAACAATTTTTCTATAAGGAAGTTTTAATGCATCCAATATCATTGTAGCAGAGTTAGACATCCTCTCTAACTCCTCTGAACATTTATCGTTTTCTACAATACTCACTAGTTCGACTTTATAAAATTGGTGTTGTCTGATCATACCTTTAGTATCTTTACCGTAACTACCCGCCTCTTTTCGAAAGCATGGTGTTGATGCAACTACTCTAATTGGTAATTCATTCTTTTCTAAAATTTGATTTTTTACAATATTTGTCAAAATTACTTCAGCGGTTGGTATTAGAAACTTTCTTTCTTCACCTTCATCAAGTTTAATTTCAAATTGATCATTTTCAAATTTTGGCAATTGTCCAGTGCCAAACATTGTTTCAGCAGTTGCAATTAGTGGAGGTGATATTTCTGTATAACCATTTTTTTGAGTATGTGTATCAATCATAAAATTTGATATTGCTCTTTCTAATTGCGCTAATTCTTTTTTAACAAATACAAATCTAGAACCAGTTGTTTTTGTTGCGAGGTCAAAATCAAGCATATTTAATTTATCTCCTAATTCATAATGGGATTTGGGTTTAAAATTAAAATCTTTTATTTCACCCTTTTTCTCAATTTCTTTATTAGAATTTTCATCTTGTCCTATTGGAACATCGCTTAATGGTATATTCGGTATAGAAGATAAAATTTCAGTAATCTGGCTCTGTAATTTTATTTGATTTTTATTAATTTCTTCAATTTTTAAAGAAAGTTCTTTTGATTTTTCGAATAAACTTTGGTCTTTCGATTTTGAAATAGATTTTTTTTCCATTTCAAATTTTTCTTTTTCTTGAATAAGTTTTCTATTTTCCCCATCTATACTTAATATGTTATCAAGACTTATATCAATGTTTCGATTTTTAAGTCTTTCCTTAAAGTTTTCGAAGTCATTTCTGATATCTTTAATATTGTGCATTTTTTTCTGCTGCTTTCTTTTCAATTATTCCTACTGATATTATTGATAATTCATATAAAATTAATAATGGTATACCCAAACCAATTTGAGTAATTGGATCTGGTGGAGTTAATATAGCTGCTGCTGCAAATATTATTACTACAACATATTTTCTTCTCTCTTTTAAAAATGTTGAATTCACTACCCCAATTCTAGCTAATAAACTTAATACTACTGGTAATTGAAAACTTAATCCAAATGCAAAAATAAGCTTCATTACTAATGATAAATATTCGTTTACTTTAGCTTCTAATTGAATTGGTAGATTCGTTGCTGCACCTAAACTCTCGAAGGATAAAAAAAACTTTATAGCTAAAGGCATTATTAGATAATAAACCAACATTCCTCCAAGCAAGAATAGAATTGGAGTTACAACCAAGTAAGGCATTATAGCTTTCTTTTCATGATTATAGAGACCAGGTGCTATAAATTTCCAAATTTGAATTAGTATAAATGGGCTTGTAATAAAAAAAGCAGCAAAAAAAGAAACCTTTAAGTATGTTAGAAATGTTTCTTGAAGAGCAGTAAATATTAATCTTCTGTTTGTGTCGTCATCCTTTACTGCATTTGCATATGGTTCAACTAAAAATCCATAAATGTACTCAGAAAAATAATAACAAATTACAAATAAAATAGCCAAAAATATAAACGAGTTTATTAATCTTTTTCTTAATTCGGTTAAATGACTTATGAAACTTCCCTCTTTATCCTTACTCATCTTTTTTTTTCTCTTTATTTTCAGATTTAGGTTTTTCGTTTATATCAGTATTTAGAGTTTCATTTGTTAAATCACTGACTTGTCCTTGGACATCACGAACATATCTTTTAGCTGAACCAATCCATGAACCAATTTTTTTTAACATGTAAGGAAAATCTTTAGGACCTACTACAATAATTGCTATTGAGACTATGATTAGTATTTCTAGCCAGCCAATTGACGGCATTTGTTATTCTTTTTTATTAGAGTCTTGATTATCTGAAATATTTTTAGTTTGGTCTTCATCAGTAACATCTGTAGCCATACCTTTTTTAAAACTTTTGATCCCTTTAGCAACATCACCCATCAGGCTAGAGATTTTTCCTCTGCCAAAAAGTAACACTACTAAAATTACTACAATTGCTATTTGCCAAAATCCTATACTCATAAATTATTTATAACCTTATTATTGATTTATTAAAAGTGATTTTTTAGGTTTCGTCAGATTTGAGGGTACTGCTTAACATTTCATCAATATCAGAATAAATATTTTCCTTTTTATCGACTTGTTTTTCTTTAAAAAATTTACCTGTTCCAAATATTGATGAGTCTACACTTGATGTATCAATTAAGCCTGCCGAACCTAATTCATTCACGGTCGGTAAATCTGACAATTTTTGCAGATTAAAATGACTTAAAAATTCATCTGTGGTTCCATATTGTATTGGTTTACCAGGAACATTTTTTCTACCTTCATGTTTAACCCAATTTAACTCCATAAGAATTTCTAAAGTATTAGTTCCAAAAGCTACACCTCTTATCTCTTCAATTTCAGACCTTGTAACCGGTTGATGATAGACAATAATAGCAAGAGTTTCGATTGCAGCTCTAGATAATTTTTTTTCAACAGTTTTTTGTTCTGACATTAAAGAAGATAAATTAACTGCAGTTCTAAATGACCATTTATTAGATATGCAAATCAAATTAATACCTCTATTTGAGTAGAAATCTCTTAGTTTTTCCAGTGATTGTTGAATATCTGTTTGTTTTGATAATTTAGACTCTATTGTTTCAACTGAAAGAGGCTCAGCGGCAGCAAATACAATAGCCTCAATCTCTCTTTCTACATCGGTGAGTTTAGTTGGAAAACTTACAATATTATTTTTTTTAATTTTGTTCATTAATTTTCCTTAACATAGATATCATCGAATAATTCTTTTTGCTTTAAAGATATATTTCCTTCCTTTACCAATTCTAAAGAGCCAGCAAAGATCCCTGCGCTACCTGTTCTTTTTAAATTAGGAGACTTGTTAAATCCAGAAGGAACCAACTCAGACAAATTTTTCCAATCATTGAGCGTACCAAAGAACTCTTTTATTCTTTTAATAGCATCTTCAGTAGTAAAAACAGGAAGTTTAGGTATGTTCATAGTATGAAAATCTTTAGTCATGACTATCCCTGAATATGCTTTTAATAATTCAAATAATGTTAAAGAAACTTTTTTGTCGTATATCGACTTTACACCACTTTTAGAACCACGCATAAAAACATCTCTACCTAATCTTTTTCTATCTAACATTTGAGAAGATAATAATCTAATTAATTCTAATTTTTTTAATTGTAATTTAAGTTTCTCAGCAACTTCAAAAGCTTTAAACTCCTCCTCATCAGTTTCAGGAAGTAATAATTTTGATTTCAAATAAGTAAGCCAAGTTGCCATTAACAAATATTCAGAGGCTATTTCTAAATTTATATTTTCTTTTTCTGTTAGATATTGATGGAATTGATCAGCAAGTTTTGTAATAGAAATTTCTTCTAAATCAACTTTTTGCGATTTAGCAAGATCAAGTAATATTTCAAGGGAGCCACTGAAATTATTTAAATTTACATTGAAATCTAAAGAATCATTGGACATAGTAAATTACTCTAACCTATAATTTTTATTAATTGTGATGTTTTTTTCGTTACAAATTTGTCTAATTTTGGTGAATTTTGTGCAACTGTAACCATTTCACTTAAATTTCCATTGCAATGTAAGGCTAAATTGCATCCGGCTAAAAAAGATTTTTTTACTCTAACATCAAGTTTATCTTTTAAAGCTTTCATTGAAAGGTCGTCTGTTAAAATTAGATTTTTAAATTTTATTTTATTTCTTATTAAACTAATAATTTTTTTTGAATGAGTAACATTATTTTGTGGATCAATTTTTTGAAAAAGTAAATGGCCTGTCATTGCGATTAATGCTTTTTTGTTTTTAAAAGTATAAAAGTCATTTTTAACTAAATAATCCTCATTTTTGTTTATTTTAGGTAGATTTTTATGACTGTCGACTTTAGCTAAACCATGACCTGGTATGTGCTTGATTACTGTTGCAACACCATTTTTATGAAAATGATTGATACAAATATCTCCCATTGTTGAAACTATTTTTTTGTTACTTGAAAATGATCTATCATCAACAATCTTATGAAAATTTTTTCTTTTAAGGTCTAGAACTGGAACTGTGTTGATATTTATACCTAATAATTTTAATAGATATGTAATTTGTTTAACATAAACGTTATAGTAAATAAAAAATTTTTTTTTATCTTTATTAAAAAGATTTCCAAAATATTCAGCTGAAAAAATAGAATTATCAATAAATTTTCTTAATCTACTAACTCTACCACCCTCCTCATCTATCATAATAGGATAATTTTTATTTTTAAAAATTTTTTTAATGGAATTTGTTAATTCTTGAGTTTGATTTATAGAATTTATATTTCTAGAAAATAAAATAATTCCCCATGGTTTATATTTTTTTAAAAAACTTATTTCCTTTTGGGTAAGATATTTACCTTTTATTCCACATATAAATGATCTATGAAATTTATTTGTCATTATAAAGAAGTTCCCAAAAAGAATATTTATTTTTTTTCTTATTATTTTTAAATTCTACATATTCAATAATATTTTCTGTATCATTTTCTAATAATATAAGATCTTTTTCTATATTATTAATTTTTTCATCAATTGAAGAAAGTGATCTGTAAGATTTCTTAATATTTTCATCAGAAAAATAATATCTGGCAGTAAAAAAAATAAAGAAGAAAATTATAATAAGAAAAAAAAGATACTTTAGTTCTTTAATCATTACATTTTTTCAGGGGTGTCTACACCCAAAATATTCATACCTGTTTTCAAAGTATTGGCTATAGATTTTAAGAAAACTAGTTTTTCTATTTGAATTGTATTATCTTGATGGATAAATCTTTTAGAAACATCTTCCTTGCCCATATTCCAATAAGAATGGAACTCAGAAGCTAAATCATATAGATAAACTGAAATTCTATGTGGTTCTAATTTTTCTGAAGAAACTTCAACACATTTAGGCCATTCACTAATTTTTTTAAATAGTTTTATTTCTTCATTGCCAAAGTTAAAATCTGAATTCTTTGTCTCAAGATTATTATTTATATCATTTTTGGTATTTCTAAACACAGACGATATTCTTGCATATGCATACTGAACATAATAAATTGGGTTTTCTTTGGATTTTTCTTTTACTTTGTCAAAATCAAAATCAATTTCTGCATCACTACTTCTGCTTAACATAATAAACCTTGTTGCATCCTTACCAACTTCATTAATAAGATCCTCTATAGTGATATAATCACCTTTTCTTTTAGACATTTTAAAAGGTTTTTTATCCTTAATTAGTTTTACTAACTGACTTACTTTGCAAATTAATTTATTTTTTTCACCTGATAATGCCTCAACCACTGAAGTAATTCTTTTAATATAACCAGCGTGATCAGCGCCAAGAATATTAATTAGAATATTAAAATTTCTTTTTAATTTTGTATTATGATAAGCAACATCACTGGCAAAGTATGTCCAAGATTTGTCTTCTTTTTGTAGAGCTCTATCTTTATCATCACCAAAGTCTGTAGATTTAAACAATAATTGCTCTCTTTCTACCCAGTTTTCATTACTTTCTCCCTCAGGTGCTTTAATTTTTCCTTCATAAATATATTTTTTTTCTTTTAAATTTTTTATTACTTCATCAACTTCATTATTATTTATTACATCAGTTTCACTTGCAAAATTATCATGCTTTATACCAAGATTTTCTAAATTTATTTTTATTAATTTTAAAGATTCTTGTATTGAAAGTTTTTTTAGTTTTTCTGAAACTGATTCAAAGTTTTTGAAATCTAAATCTTTATTTTTTGAAATTATTTTTTTTGCTATATCTATAAGATAGTCTCCAGGATATAATTCCTTATCGTCTATCGGAAAAGTTTCATCATAAAGAATTTCTTTTATTCTTAAATAAACAGATTTTGTAAAATGAGAGATTTGATTTCCATAATCATTAACATAATATTCTTTGGTAACTTTATGACCGTTAAAGGATAAAAGATTAGATATTACATCTCCAAGTATGGCACCTCTTGAATGGCCTACGTGTAAAGGTCCAGTTGGATTTGCAGATACAAATTCTACTAAATAAGTATTTTTTTTTCCACTAGTGCTACTTCCATATGATGAATTATTTAAGACATCTAGTATAAAGCCATTCCAAAATTCATTTTTAAATTTTAGATTAATAAAACCTGGTTTTTCGATGCTAATTTCATCAATATTGTTATCATTATCTTTTATTAAGTCAGCTATCTGCTTAGCAAGTTCTAGCGGAGTTTTTTTATTAATTTTGGATAAAACCATTGCAACATTTGTGGAAATATCTCCAGTAAATTTTGCAGGTGGTATATCAACATTGATACCTGATAAACTATCTGGCAACTCTAACAAATTATCTTTGTGGGCAGATTTAATAATTTTTTCTATCTTTAATAAATAATTTTCAAATATATTCATTTGTGTGACTTATATAATTGTATTGCGTATCTGTCAGTCATTCCTGATATATAATCAGAAATTGCTCTATATTTATTTTTATCTATAAATTTATTAATAATAAACTTTTTCGGTTTCTTTTCTATTATTTTAAATAAATTTTCTACTATTTTTTTTCCACGATTATTTTTCAATTGTACAGTCTTATTATTATACATATTTATTTTTAAAAAATTTTTAACCTCTTTTTCTATTGATAAAAATTTACTAGAGAAATTAATTATTTTATCTTTGTACATTTGAACGTCTCTTTTAGTATTGATCTTATTTTTCTTTAAATTTTTAATACTATTTTTAATTACATCTTGCACCATTAAATTTATCGAGTCTCTTATAATTTGATAAACTATTATATCTTTATTTGAACGATTAATTTTAGTTTTATAGGATTTATAAATTTGATTAAAAAAATTAATTTCACATAATTGATTTAGAGAAAACAATTTTGCCTTAATTCCATCTTGTATATCATGATTATTATAGGCTATGTCATCAGATATAGCTGCAATTTGTGCCTCAAGAGAAGAATTGTTTTTAAAATTAATTTTTTGTTTAAATTTTTTGGCTCCAATTATTCTATTTATTTTATCAATATTACTTATTGGTCCGTTATGTTTTAAAAGACCATCCAGTGTTTCAATTGTTAAATTTAAACCTTTAAACTTTAAATATTTATTTTCTATGAACATGACTATTCTTAAGGTTTGAAGATTATGATCAAAACCACCATGCATGGTCATTGATTCATTCAAGGCTTCTTCACCAGCATGTCCAAATGGAGTATGTCCCATATCATGGGCTAGACTTAGTGTTTCAACTAAATCATCATTTAAATTCAAATATCTAGATATTGATCTTGCAATTTGAGCAACTTCTAATGAATGAGTTATTCTCGTTCTATAATGGTCACCTTCTGTATTAACAAAAACTTGGGTTTTGTGCTTTAATCTTCTAAAAGATGCGGAATGAATAATTCTATCCCGATCTCTTTGAAATGGCGTTCTAAAGATGCTATTTGGCTCAAAAACTAAACGACCTTTTGATGTAAAAAAACCTAATTTTGAGTAATTATTCATTCTTTAAAAATGGCAAATATTAATTATATTAGTAATAACAGCGATAAATAATGATTAAAGAAATTAAATTTACAGATAATGCGTTAAAACAAATCAATAACCTTTTATCAACGAAGGATGAAGGTTCTTTTTTTAGAATCGCTATCAAAGGTGGTGGATGCTCAGGGTTTCAGTATGATTTCTCATTTGATAAAACACCTCAAGACGACGATTTAAGACAAGATAATATTTTAATTGATAAAACTTCAGCTGATCTCTTGAAAGGATCAGAGGTTGATTTCGTAAAAGAATTAATCGGAGACCAATTTAAAATTAGTAACCCACAAAGCAAATCATCTTGCGGTTGTGGTGTTTCATTTTCTCTTTAATGATCATTAGCTCATGGAATGTAAATTCTATTAGGGCAAGAATATTAAACGTTCAAGAATACTTAAAAAAGTTCAATCCTGATATCGTGTTAACCCAAGAAATAAAAACTCAAGAGGAAACTTATCCGTTTGATGATATTAAAAAATTAAAATATGAAAGTTATGTATTTGGACAAAAAAGTTACAACGGTGTTGCAATACTTTCCAAAAAAAAATTAGATAAAATCGAAAAAGATATTTTTAAAGATAAAAACAAACAATCGAGAATAATTACAGCAGATGCAAAATATAAATCTAAAACTATTAAAATTATAAATATCTATACGCCAAATGGTAACCCAGTAGATACAGAAAAATATGATTATAAATTATATTGGCTAAATAGTTTAATTAAAAAAATTAAAACACTTTTAAAAAGTTATGATAATATAATTATTGCGGGTGACTTTAACATAATACCTTCTGCTGAAGATGTTCACGACCCTAAAGGATATGAAAATGATGCTCTTTTTAGAATTGAGATTAGAAAAAAATTAAGAGAAATGTTTAATTTAGGATTTCACGATGCATTTAGATATATTTATCCAGATAAAGAGGAATATACTTTTTGGGATTATACAAGTGGTGCTTGGCAAAAAAATAATGGAATGAGGATTGATCACTTTTTAGTGACTAACAGTTTACTGAATAATATTAAAGATGTTAAAGTTAATAAATATCCAAGAGGTAGAGAAAAACCATCTGATCATACTCCGATTGAATTAGAATTAGCTTAATGATTTAATTTTATTAACTAGATCCTCATTAATATGTCTAGGTCCTTTATCTAATCTATTCTTGTGTCTTCTTTCACCAGGAAGTCTGACATCACCCATCGATTTCATTTTTTCAAAAAATTTTGATGAATGTTCGTCCCAATTATTTTGTGATAATTTATCTGGAGATATGGCTAAAATGAACTCTCCACCACTTGGAGGACCTCCATCATTATTATCCTTCTCAGCTGTCTCATAACTGAAATTATCTCCTACTAAGGCACCTGCAAGCAATTCGACCATCATCGCAATCCCTGAGCCTTTATAGCCACCGAAAGGCAATAAAACACCCCCATCTGCAATCTCAGCAGGATCAGTTGTATCTTTTCCCTCTTTTGTAAGTCCTGTTCCTAATGGAACTTTATGACCTTCTCTTTTAGCAACTTGAACTTCGCCCATAGCCATTGATGCTGTTGCCATATCATAAACGACTGGAGGTTTGTTTTTTCTTGGCCAAGCAAATGATATTGGATTTGTTCCAAACAAAGGCTTAATTGCTCCAGCAGGTGCTACAGCAGGTTTGTAAGATGTGCATGCAAAAGCGACCAAACCTTGTTCTGCAATCATTTCAGTTTCAGGCCACATAGCTGCCATATGATGAGAATTAGTTATAGCTAAAATCGCAACACCATTTTCTTTAGCAAGTTTAATTAGTTCTGGAATACTTTTTTTTAAAACAACAGGAGCTAAACAGTTATTACCATTAGCTTTAATAACTGATGCTGATATTTTTTTTATATCTGGCTTCCCTTTGCCATTAATTTTTCCACTTTTTAATCCTGCTACGTAAGCTGGGACTCTGAATAAACCATGCGATAAGGATCCATCCGTCTCAGCTTTAGTAACTAAGTCTGCCATTATAGTTGCTGTTTCATCATCACAACCACTATTTAAAAAAGTATTTTTTGCTAAATTATAAATTTCATCTAGCTCTAAAGATATATTGCTCACACATCTATTAGATATTATTTAAGATTTATTTCAAATAGAATATTTATTTATTTTTATCTTCCCACTCAAAACGTGGAAATGAGTCAAAGATTTTAAAAATCCCATTTGACCATTGATTACACACTTTTGAGTATTCATCATCAGTAAGATTTAAGCACTTTTGGGATGCAATTTTATATTGATCTTTTCTATAAACTGTAAAATCAATTGGTGGACCGACTGTTAAGTCACTTTTTAATGTTGAGTCCATTGAAATTAAAGCACATCTTGATGCATCACCAACTGTGACTTCGGGTTTAATAACTCTATCTAAAATAGGTTTTCCATATTTAACTTCTCCAATAACTAAATATGGCTTGCTATCGGCAGGTCTTATATAATTTCCTTGAGGATAAACTAAATATAATTCCATTGGTTGTCCCTTAATCTGACCACCAATAACAAAAGTAGATCCCAATAATACTGTGTCAGTGTTTATGCCTTTAGGTGCTGAATGTTCAATATTTAATGAGCCAATATATGACGCAATCTGATCAAAATTTTCACAAGTATTTAAATTCATTATTCCAGTGGAATTCTTCAAATCATTTTGAATTGATTTATAAACTGCCTGAGAAGTTCCTAAATTACCTGAAGTAACAATAATAATTGTTCTGTCACCTACATCGTACGTGAACATTTTTGAGTAAATATTTACGTTATCTAAACCAGCATTCGTTCTCGAGTCTGACGCAAAAACTAATCCATCTTGTGCTTTAATGCCAATACAATAAGTCATTTGAATAATTTACTATTGAATTATAACATTAATTAATAATCTATTAAAAGCATAACTGCTATATCTATTATGCATTTGCTTATTCTATCCAATTATTAAACATTATCTCGTTATGGTCTCTAAACTATGGAAAAACTATAATGCTAAAAATGCTTATGATGGTTATTTCACAAAAGATAATAAGCTAAGAAAACATGCAACTATAATTTCAGGTATCCTAGAAAGATATGGTAAGAAAAAACTTCAGGAAATAGAAAAGAACTGCCAAAGTACAATTAGTGCAAGAGGAATAAATTTTAGAGTTTATGCTGCTAACAATCGTGCAGAAGAAAAAAAATGGCCATTGGATATAATTCCTAGAATAATACCAAAAAAACAATGGAACAAAGTTTCAAAAGGCTTGCAGCAAAGAGTGAAAGCCTTAAACCTATTTATTGATGATGTTTATAATCAAAAGAAAATTTTTAAAGATAATGTAGTACCAAAAGAAATAATTTTTAAATCTCCATTCTATGTAAAAGAATGTGATGGATTTTCACCCAAACATAAAGCCTGGTCAAATATTTCAGGAGTTGATTTAATAAGAAATACCAATGGTGATTATTTAGTTTTAGAGGATAATTTAAGAGTTCCATCAGGTGTTTCTTACATGCTTGAGAATAGAATGGTAATGAGAGATGTTTTTCCAGAATTATTTACAAGGTATAAAGTTGCTTCTATTCACCAATATACAAACAAATTATTTAATTGCATGGTTGAATGTATCCCTAAGAAAACATCAAATCCTCACATGGTTGTTTTAACACCTGGTATTTATAATTCAGCTTACTTTGAACATTCGTTTTTAGCAGAGCAAATGGGTATAGCTTTAGTGGAAGGAAAAGATTTGTTTGTTGAAAATGATATTGTCTATATGAAGACAGTCAAGGGACCCCTCAAGGTTGATTGTATTTATAGGCGATTAGATGACAATTTTTTAGATCCAAAAGTTTTTTTTAAAGGATCATTAATTGGCGTTCCTGGACTTTTTAAAAGTTGGCGGAAGGGAAATGTCGGTATTATTAATGCAATTGGAACAGGTGTAGCTGATGACAAAGTTGTTTATTCTTATGTAAATAAAATGATAGTTTATTATTTGGGAGAACAACCTATTTTAAATCAAGTAGAAACATACCTTTGCCATAACAAATCTGAGAGAGATTATGTAATTGAAAATATTGGTAAATTAGTCGTAAAGCCTGCAAATGCATCTGGAGGTTATGGGATCATGATTGGTCCAAAAGCTCCAAAAAAAGAACGAGAGGAAGTAATTGCCAAAATTAAGAAAAATCCAAGAGAGTATATTGCTCAACCATTAGAAACTCTGTCAACAGCTCCAACAATAACTGAAGATGATATAGAACCTAGGCACCTTGATTTAAGACCTTTTATTTTAAGTGGAAAAACTACATACGTAAGCACTGGTGGACTAACTAGAGTAGCTTTAAGAAAAGGCAGTACAATTGTAAATAGCTCTCAAGGTGGTGGTTCTAAGGATACACTTATTGTTGAAACATAATAATATTCATTTTATATAAAATTAATCAGCCTAAATTCATTTTGATGAAAAATAACATAATAGTTTTTACTGATCTAGACGGATCTTTGTTAAATACTCAAAATTTTAAATTCAAAAAAGCTAAATCACTTATTAAAAAAATTATTAAAGATAGTAATTTTATAATTCCTAATTCAAGTAAAACAGAGTTAGAGATAAAAAATTTTATTAAGAAGTTAAAAATTAAACTTCCTTTTATAAGCGAAAATGGTTCTGAAATTCATAATCTAAATACGATCGAAAGAAAGCTTCCTAAAAAAATAACAATAGCGCGTGATAGAAATACAATTTTGAAAATCTTTTTAAAAAATATGAGTAAAGAGATTTTAATAAAATGTGATTTTTTATATAAAATGGACAATAAAAAAAAATCTAAAATTTTAGGTTTAAAAGGAAAAGATTTAATCGCTAGTTCAAAACGGAAGTTTACTTATCCTTTTATTTTTAAAGGAGATAATAAACTAAAAAAATTATTATTTAAAAAAACTTACAAGGCAGGTTTAGGTATTCAACAAGGAGGCAGAGTAATGAATTTAGGCGATAATGTAAATAAAGGTATGGCAATTAAAAAAACATTAAATTTTATTAAATCAGTTAATAAAAATAAGATTACAACCATTGCTGTTGGTGATAATCAGAATGATTTAAGTATGTTAAAAGTCGTGAAATATCCCTGTATTGTTTCAAATAGATCCATCAAAATTAATAACAAAAATAAAATCTATACTAATAAAAAGGCTCCAGAAGGATGGATTGAGGTGGTCAAAAAGGCAATGGATAAAATAAATAAATAAATTAATTTATAAATATGGGTGATTTTTCTCAAAACGGAATAGTAGCAAATCTTCACGATTTTTCGATACGAAGTACTGAGCAAATAGAAAAAGACTTATTAAAATTTTCTAAAGAGAGAAAATTAGAATTAATTTTACCTTGTCTTTATTCAGAGCTTGAGGGAGATGCATTACCAAACATTGTAAATGAAATAAGCAAAACTAAATATCTTAATCATGTGATAATTGGCTTAGATCAAGCGAATAAAGCACAAGCTAAAAAGGCATGGAAATTTTTTAAAAGGTTAAAAACTCCTTTTTCTATTTTATGGAATGATGGTCCAAAATTAAAAAAATTAGATAAGGAATTAAAAGGTATAGATCTTGCGCCAAAACAAATGGGTAAAGGAAGAAATGTTTGGTATTGCATTGGCATGGCAATAGCTAGAGATGAAGCTAGATCTGTTGCTTTACATGATTGTGACATAAAAACTTATGATAGGAGGTTGTTAGCAAAACTTTTTTATCCTGTAGAAAACCCATTATTTAATTATGAATTTTGCAAAGGTTATTATCCAAGAATTGCCGATAATAAAATGCATGGAAGAGTAGCTAGATTGCTTGTTAACCCACTACTCACAGCAATGGAAAAAACAATAGGTAAAAGTGATTACATAGACTTTATGAAATCATTTAAATACCCATTAGCTGGAGAATTTTCATTTAGAAGAAATATTTTACCTGAATTAAGAATTTCATCAGACTGGGGAATTGAAATTGCTATTTTATCTGAAATGCAAAGAAATTATTCATCAAACAACATATGCCAAGTAGAATTAGCTGATAACTACGATCATAAACATCAGATATTATCTATTAAGGATAGTTCAAAAGGTTTATCTAAAATGTCTATTGATATAATCAAAACATTGGTAAGAAAACTAGCAACACAAGGCTATTCTTTTAGCAAAGAAACTTTTAGATCAATTAAAGCAACTTATTATAGATCAGCTTTAGATTTAATTGATATTTATAGAAGTGATGCTCAAATGAATGGCCTTAAGTTTGACTCTCACAATGAGGAAAAAACGGTTGAGTTATTTGCTTTAAATATAATGAAAGCTGGAGAGTCATTTTTTGAAAATCCAATGGATACACCTTTTATACCAACTTGGCATAGAGTAAAAAGTGCTATCCCTGATTTCTTAGATAGATTTAAAGAAAGCGTTAAAGCGGACAATAAAGAGTTTAAGTAAACTTAATAGATTAGTTTAATGTTTGTGATTATGTTCTTCGTTTAAATTATCAATATCAATTTCTTGAATTTCATCAATGGGCTTTGCTATACGCCAGTTCCTTACTTTCCCATCCTCTGCTCTCTCGGTTATTATTGTCTCTATAGGAGGGCAATTAGGTTCATGACAACTTAACTCAGCCATGCTTAAAATAGATTTTTCTGGAATTTGATGTTTTTTTGAAAATACAAGTTTTAAATTTCTAATAGTTTCAGCATTAGGTTTTTTTTTATTAAACATAGATTATTTTTTTTCCTTATCCCAGATTGATGTCCATAAAATATTTCCTCCCATGTCACCAATTAATAGGTGTGAGCAATCTTTGGTTACTGCAATTGCAGATACTTCAAATTCTGTAAAGCTTCGAATAATAATTGTATTACTTGCTTTTTCGATTTCTGACAAAAAAACTGACCCGTCACTTAACCCAGTTAAAATTGCATTTTCATTTGGGAATGGTTCAACAAATGTAACTAATTTATTTCCTACATAAGGAAGACAAATGGGTTTTCGACCTACTGGTCCATCTCCATCGAATGGCCAACATACTGCTTCTTTAGCTCCAGATGTTGCTAAATATTTTGAGTCATCTACGAAAGCAAAACTTTTAATTTTTGTACCATATCCAGACATTGCAGAGTCAATTTTGTCTTTTAAACGCCAAAAATGTAGTTGGTTTTCCTGCATTGATGTAACCAGGTATTTACCATCAGGACTAAAAATTACTTTGTTATGAGAACCCTTCCAGTTTAATTCTGATGAATTCCATTTGTTGCTATAATCTTTTTTCCAAAGAGTTACTCCTCCGTAACGAGAAACTGCCAATCTTCTGCCTTTGGTGTCAAATGCTATACCTCCAATAGTGCTATTATGCTCAAATAATTTTGGCTCTTTATGATTTGGTGACCAAAGATAAACAATATTTCCAGATGAACAAACTAGACTTCCATTATTGGCTGTAACATGGTCTACCCAACGAGTACCAAAGTTACCAATCTCATTAATCTTTCCATCAAGAGAAATGTTTAAAAATCGACCATCATCCCCACCAGTTAAAATATTATCACCGTCTTTAGACATGCAAAGTACAATGCCTTTGTGAGCTTTTATTGGTTCAGAACTTTCGCCAGATGTAAAAATTCTTACTGTACCATCACCAAATCCAACTGCTATTGAATTACCAACTGCAACCGCATTAGTTACAGGAATTCCAAGTTTAAACTCTGTTCCTCTTTGTTCAAATTTGGTCTTATCTAGTGCTGGGAATTGACTTGTATCAGCCTTCATGCCGATTTACAGTTTTCAAATCCTTCTTTTAAATTCATACTTTCAAGATTTCGACCAATGAAGACTAGTCGAGAACTTCGTTCTTTTCCTTCAGGCCATTTACCCATTGGTGAAGCATCCATAAGCATATGCACACCTTGAAATACATATCGATCACTTTCTCCTGTAAAGTCAAGTATACCTTTAGTTCTTAAAATATCCTGACCTTTGGTTTGTAATAGTTTACTAAACCAATCTTGAAACTTTTCCATATCTAATGGGGTATCAGAGACAAATGATAAGCTAGTTACATCATCATCGTGCTCATGGTCGTGATCTGATGTAAGAAAATCAGGCTCAACATCTAAAACACGCTTTAAACTAAATGCATCAAGATTTAAAATCTCATTTAATGATACTCCACATTTGGTTGTATTAATAACTTTTGCAAAAGGATTAATTTTTTTAATTCTTTCTTTAACAACTTCTAATCCGCTTTCATCAACAAGATCTATTTTGTTTAATAATACAACGTCTGCGAAGGCAATTTGTTCTTCTGCTTCGTGATGATCTGTTAATTGTGTACTTAAATGAACAGCATCAGCAACTGTAACAATTGCATCTAACTTTGTTCGATCAGCAACATCTTGGTCGACAAAAAAAGTTTGTGCAACAGGAGCTGGATCGGCTAATCCTGTTGTTTCTACTATGATTGCATCAAGCTTATCCGCTCGCTTCATAAGACCACTTAAAATCCTGATTAGGTCTCCTCTTACGGTGCAGCAAATGCAACCATTGTTCATCTCAAAAACCTCTTCATCAGCATCAACAACTAAATCGTTATCAATGCCCTGTTCACCAAATTCATTAACTATTACAGCATATTTTTTGCCATGCTGTTCTGTTAAGATTCTGTTTAAAAGAGTAGTTTTCCCAGCGCCTAAAAAGCCTGTTAAAACGGTAACAGGAACTTGTTTGTTAGTTTCTTCCATTAATTAAATTAACATCCTTTAAAGGATTTTGACATGTTTTTTATCAAATCAAAATATAAACCTTTTCCAGGAGTTAAAGTTGCACCCAACGGATCAACAATACCAGTTTTAATATTCATATCTTTTGCAACAGCTTTGATGATATCTGGATTAAATTGAGGCTCAGAAAATACACAAGCTACTTTATCGTGCTCAATTACTTCTCTGATCTCTGAAAGTTGCTCCGCACCAGGTAATACATCTGTGTTAACCGTGAAAGCTCCTAATATATTTACATTAAATCTTTTCTCAAAGTATTGGTAAGCGTCGTGAAACACGATTGAGGCAGTACTTTCATTAAGTTCTGCAGTTACATCATTTGTAAGTTTATCAATTTCTTTATAAGCCTTGCTTAAATTTGCTCTATAAGCAGCTTCATTTGTTGGGTCATTTTCAATTAAGTGCTTAGACATTTCAAATAAAATAACTTTTGCATTAATTGGGTCTAACCAAATATGTGGATCAAATTCACCGTGGTGATGTCCTTCATGTCCATCATGATCATCATGGTCATCATGCCCATCTTCTTTTTTTGCATGATCGTCATGGTCGTGGTCATCATGGTCATCTTTTTTCTTATGTCCATGATCGTCATGATCGTCCTCTTTATGCCCATCTTCTTTTTTTGCATGGTCATGATCATCGTGATCATCTTTTTTCTTGTGTCCGTGATCATCATGATCATCGTGATCTTCATGGTCATCAAAAATATTTCTCTCTCTAAATTTTAACTTTACTAAACCTTTAATCTCTAATAACTCAATTTTTTCTGCCTTATTAGCAATTGAGTCTAATGGTTTTTCTAAAAAATTTTCTAAATCTTCACCTACCCAAAAAACAATGTCAGCATCTTGTAACATTTTTGCATGCGAAGGTTTCATGGCAAATCCATGTGGTGAAGCGTATCCTTCAACTATTAAATCTGGTTTAGCTACACCATCCATTAAATAGCTAGCTAAAGAATGTATTGGCTTAATTGATGCAACGACTTTGATGTTGGCATTTGCTGATGTAAATAAAGTTAAAAATGATAGTATTGTTAAGATTATTGAAGATTTTTTTAGATTTTTCATAATATTTGGTTATTGTTAATTGTTATAATATAACGCTGTGTAATAATATAACATATTTAAGTCAAGTGAATAAATGAGCATGGGAAATAATATTTTAGTAAAATTAAACAATGTTGGTTTTCAACAAAATCAAAAGTGGCTTGTTCAAGGTGTTTCTTTGCAAGTCGAAAAAGGTAAAATTGTTACCTTAATCGGTCCTAATGGTTCTGGTAAAAGTACAACTGCTAAAATTGCTCTAGGTTTATTTAAAAATATTGAGGGTCAAGTTGAAAAATTCACAAATAATATTGGTTATGTTCCACAAAAAATATCAATAGATTGGACACTTCCTCTAAGAGTTAGAGATTTTATGCTTTTAACGGATAATCTTACAGAAGACGTAATTGATGAGGCACTTTCATTAACTGGAGTAATTAATTTAAAGGATAAAAGTTTGGGAAATTTATCAGGTGGAGAATTTCAAAGAGTGTTACTTGCCAGAGCTATTTCAAAAAAACCTGAATTGTTAGTGCTTGATGAGCCAGTTCAAGGTGTAGATTTTACAGGAGAAATTGCCTTGTATGAATTAATTAAAGAAATTTCAGAAAAATTAAATTGCGGTATTTTATTAATATCCCATGACTTACATACAGTAATGAGCGCTACCGATCATGTTGTTTGTTTAAATGGTCATGTTTGTTGTTCGGGTTCACCTAAAGAAGTTGCAAAAAATAGTGAATACAAAGCATTGTTTGGTGAACAAGCCGCTCAAACACTTTCAATTTATGAACACAAGCACGATCATGTTCATACTAATGATGGGGATATAAAAAAAAATTGATATGTTTGACGATTTTTTTATAAGAGCCTTGGTTGCAGGTATTGGTATTGCTTTTGTTGCGGGACCACTTGGTTGTTTTGTTGTGTGGAGGAGATTGTCTTATTTTGGAGATACACTCGCCCACTCCGCATTACTTGGTGTAACAATTGCATATTCATTAGAATTTAATATTGCTGTTTCAATATTTTTAATTTCATCAGCAATTGCATTAATTTTAATTCAACTACAAAAAAAAACTAATCTACCAAGCGATGCGTTGTTGGGGCTATTGGCTCACTCATCATTGGCAATTGGATTAGTAGTGATTGGTTTTTTAACCTTTATTAGATTTGATATTATGGGATTGTTGTTTGGAGATATATTAGCAGTTAATAAAAAAGATTTGTTAACTATATGGGTTGGTGGAGCCTTAATTTTATTGGTTTTAAGATTAATATGGAAACCATTATTAGCATCAACTGTAAATTATGAATTGGCACAGGCAGAAGGTCTAAATCCTGATAGAGCAAAAGCAGTCTTTACAGTCTTATTGGCCGCAATAATTGCCATATCTATCAAATTAGTTGGAGTACTATTAATCACAGGAATGTTAATTATACCAACTGCTATGGCTAGAAATCTTTCAGATAATCCACAAAAAATGGTGATCTTTGCGATAATTGGAGGATTATTATCAGTGTTTATAGGACTGTTTTCTTCGTTAGAATTCAATACAC
This sequence comes from uncultured Pelagibacteraceae bacterium, assembly GCA_902569245.1. Taxonomy (GTDB): domain Bacteria; phylum Pseudomonadota; class Alphaproteobacteria; order Pelagibacterales; family Pelagibacteraceae; genus Pelagibacter. The sequence goes on from CACFTO010000003.1 coordinate 71,588, forward strand.
CGTCTGGTCCTTCAATAATTGCTGCAGCTCTAGTGTTGTTTATTTTTTCATTACTTAAAGTTAAACAAACGATTCAATTGAAAAATTAATGGAATATTATAAAGAATAATTAAATGCAAAAACAAGAAACATTATCCAAAAACCAAAAAATAATTTTGGATTTAATTGAAAAATCTGATCAACCATTAAAAGCATATTCAATTTTATTTGATGTTAAAAAAAAAGGTATTAATGCTCCTTTGCAAGTTTATAGAGCTTTAAACAAACTAGTCAAAATTGGAAAAATTCATAAAATAGAAAGTAGAAACGCTTTCATCGCTTGTAAAAATTCAAAATGTCAAATTGCTAAAGCTACTGTTTTTTCAATTTGTGAAAGTTGTGAAGATGTAACTGAAATTCATGATCATAAATTATCAGAACACTTAAGAGATTTTAAAGATAACAAAGGAATGAAATACAATAAATACAATTTGGAGTTTTTCGGACTGTGCAAGAAATGCATATAAATAAATGAAAATAAATAAAGGCGATACATTAGAAGAAATCTCATTACCAAAACCTGATGGTTCAATATTTAATTTATCTGAAACAAAAGGCAAAAAAGTACTTCTTACTTTTTACCGTATAGCTGGATGTAGCTTTTGTAATTTAAGATTGAATGAATTGAATAAAAGATTTAGTGAATTTGGAAATAATTTTACACATGTTGGAATTTTTCATTCCCCAGTAGATAATTTAAAATCTTATATGGATAAACATGGTGAATTACCTTTTACAGTTTTAGCTGATGAAAATTTTGAATATTTTAAAAAATATGAAATTGAAAGATCTATGGCAAAAACATTGAATGCAATGTTATTTAAACCTCACAAAATCATTCCAGCAATGATGAAAGGATATATTCCAACAAAGATTAAAGGTCATTTAGATATTGCTGTAACTGATGTTTTGATTAACGAACAAGGCGTTGTTGAAGAAGTATATTATGCTCAAAAAGATATAGCAGATCATTTTGAGTTTGAAAAAATTAAGCAGTTTGCGCTCAATTAAATAAATAATGAAAATTGAATATTATTTTAGTGTCCTATCTCCATTTAGTTATCTTGGAGCTGATAGATTTACAAAGATGGTAAGCAAATATAATTTAGAGGTTATAGAAAAACCACTTGATTTAGTTGGTGAAATATTTCCAAATACTGGTGGATTGCCAGTTCCTAAAAGACATCCTGCTAGACAAAAATATAGACTTGTAGAACTGGAGAGAATTTCAAATAAAATAGGTTTGCCGATTATTAAAAAGCCAAAGTTTTTTCCACCTAAAGACCCGCACTTACCAGCAAAATTTGTAATAGCTTCAAATAAAATGGGTAATAAACTTCACTTTGGAAATGAATGTTTAAAATATTTATGGTCTATGGATAAAGATCTTTCTGATCACAATACACTTCAGGAAATTTGTGAAAAATTAAATTTAAACTTTGAAGAAATGAAGAAATTAGCTTTATCTGAAGATGTAAACTTGGAATATCAAAAAAATTCAAAAGATGCGGTTGATAATGATGTATTTGGCGCTCCTTCGTATGTCTTAAATAATGAGATTTTTTGGGGTCAAGATAGATTAGATTATCTTGAAGATGCATTAAATAAATAATTTAAAATTAATAAATTTTATTAATAATTTAATTAAGCATTAATAAAAACTAATTTTAACAAATCTTTAATATAATATTATCATAATTTAAAATGATAATAAATTTAAAAAAAAAGGAGAGAAAATGACTGCAAATATCAGAATATTAAAATGGACAAGCACAGTTTTGACACTTTTAGGAATATTAACTTTTTATTTAGATTACTATCCTTATAGCATGATACCTCACAGTTTAGGTATAATCGGTTGGACTATTGTTGGTACCATTACAAAGGATAAACCTTTATTAACAAATTTTTCACTACAAATCCCGATAATGATTGCAGGTATAATTAAGTATTCTTATACAACTGGGTTATTTTAACTTACTTGGATTCCGTTTGACCAAACATTTTTTACAACTGGTAAATTTTGATAAATTTTAAACCTTATTAAATCTGCTCTCTTATTATTGTCAATGGAACCCCTGTCATTTAAATTTGTAGCTATAGATGGAGCGTGACTAGCTGCTGCAAATGCTTTTGGAAGATTATCAATTTCTAAACCCCATTTGACAACAGATATAATTAATGATGATGGAATATAATCTGAGCTTAAGATATCTAAACAATCATTTTCTAAGAGTTCTTTTGCAGATATATTGCCAGAGTGTGAACCTCCTCTAAGTAAATTAGGAGATCCCATCATAACTTTAATATTGTAATCTTTAGAAGTTTTGGCTGCTTCTAATGTTGTTGGAAATTCAGCCAATTTTACTCCATATTTATTTGAATTATGAACATCATTTTCTGTGGTATCGTCGTGACTAGCCAAAATACAATCATATGATGATTTAAATTCTAAAATTTTATCTATGTGTTTCTTGCTATTTTTTTTTTGAAGATTTTTTAAGTGATCAAAATGAATTTCCATTTCATTTTCTGTCATACCGTGTTTAATTGAAAGATATTCTTTGTACTTATCTATAACTCTAAATTGCCTCTGACCTGGTGTATGATCCATTATACTAATCAGTTTTACATCGTGAGTTTCATTGTATTCGTCTAATTCATCAATCAAATTCTCCGAACAAGTTTCAGCTCTTAAATGTATTTTGTGATCAATCTTGAGAATATTATCTTTTTTAAAACTTGAAATTATATCCGAACAGTTTTTTGCATATTTTTTATATTTTCCTGTTTTTTCAATAGAACCAACTCTTAATGCATCAAAAACTGTAGTTATTCCAACAGATGCTAATTCTCTATCATGAGATAAAATTGCATTTTCTACTGGAAATGAAACTTTAGGTCTTGGTGTCATGTGTCTTTCAAGATTGTCAGTATGTAATTCAACCAATCCTGGCGAAATATAATCTTTTTCGCAGTCTATAGAACTTTTGTTATTACTTAATCCACTACTTATATCGACAATCTTGTTATCTTTAATCCTGATATGACCATGAACGATTTCATCTTTTTTAATTATCATGGCATTGTTTAAAATATATTCATGCATCACTTTTTAATACACATGAATTGTTACAAATATTTTAAATTAGAGAAAATTTATATAAGTATTATAAGTTGAATTATGAAAAAATATTCTAGATACGCTATTTATTATGCACCTCCAAAAGAGAGTAGTCTAGAAGAATTTGGCAGATATTGGTTCGGTTGGGATCCACTTAATGCAAAGTTAATAAATAACAAACATAGAATTAATTATCTAAACAGATTTGGAATTAAAAACTTAATAAACATAGATAAAAATGTTTTAATTGCAAAGAAATATGGGTTTCACGGCACACTTATTCCTCCTTTTAAACTAAACAAAAATTATAGTACCAATACATTATTTAAAAAAACTGAGGAAATAGCAAAAAAATTCAAAAAATTTAAATTTTATAAATTTAAATTAAAAAAAATGAATAATTTTTATGCTTTTGTTCAAAATAAAAAAAATAATAACATTAATAAGTTATCAAATAGACTAGTTAGAGAATTATTTAAATTTAGGTCACCTCTTACAAAAAAAGAAATTGATAGAAGAAATCCCTCTAAACTAAGTAAATTACAATTAAATATTTTATATAAATGGGGATACCCCTATTTAATGTCAGAATTTAATTTCCATATGACCCTTGCATCAGAGGTCACAGGAAACAAATTGTACCTTGAGTTAAAAAAAATTGAAAGAAACAAAGAAATCATTTTAAATGAAATAAATAATTTTGATAAAATATATATATTTGGTGAAAACCAAAAAGGAATGTTTGAGAATTTAGAAAATTTTTCACTTAGCTAAAATTATTTTTTTCAATTTATTTGCACCTATAGCTATTGATTTATTATTATTTATAGTAATTATATTTTTCGGTAGTAAATTAATTTTTCTTTTTATCCTTTTATTAATTGATTTTTTGTCTTCTCTAGCTCGATTTACAAGTCTCTTTTTAATAATTGTTGATGGGGCAATAATATTAATTATTTTAACGTTATTAACTTTTTTTTTTACTTTAAAAAGTACTTTTCTTGATCCATTAAAAATTACTGTTTTACCTTCCTCTATTTTTTTTATTTCCTTAAATGGAATACCGTATGAAAAACCATGAGCTTTCCAGTAAACAAAGAAATGTTTTTTTAAAATCTTATCTTCAAAATTTTTAATTGATATGCTGTAATGATCTTCATTTTTAATATCTTTTTTCCTAGTAATGTACCTTTTTACCAAAATGGAATTAGGAATTTTTTTAATTACTTTTTTTAATAAAGTATCTTTTCCTGATCCTGATGGTCCAACGACTACGATAAGCTGACCGTTATTTTGCATCTGATATTTTTGTAATATCTATTTCCCTAGCATTTAAATATTTACGTGAATATTCATCATGAAAAATACCAATTATTGAAGATCCACTATCTTTTTTTTCATTAATCAAATTCAAAACAATATCTTTGTTAACACTATCTAAACTAGCAGTTGGTTCATCTAGTAATAAACATGGATAATTTCTAATCAGTCCCCTAGCAACATTAACTCTTTGTTGTTCTCCACCTGAAAAAGTTAGTGGCGATAAATTCCATAAGTTTTTATCTATATTAAGTTTTAGTAAAATTTTTTCAGCTTTTTCACGAACTTCATCTTTATCTGAATTTATTTCTAATAAGGGCTCCATAACAATTTCAATTGTAGGAACACGAGGTATCACTCTTAGAAATTGACTAACATATCCTATTATATTTTTTCTAAGTTCAATAATATTTCTCGGATATATATGATCTATGTTGTGATTATTAATTTTAATTTGTCCTGATTGAAAAACATAGTTTCCATAAATCATTTTTAAAATACTAGACTTTCCAACACCTGATGGTCCTGTTAACGCTACAATTTCTCCAGGATTAATTTTCAAATTCAAATTATTAAAAACTAATATGTTTGTTTTGCCCTGATTATGAAGTGTAAATTTTTTTGTAATTTTATTTAGTTCAATCATTTTTAAACCTGTAATACTGAACTAACTAATAACTGAGTATAAGAATGTTGCGGATCATCTAATACCTGATCACAAAGTCCAGACTCAACAGCCTCCCCATTTTTCATAACAATAATTTTATCAGCTAACAATCTAATCACTGCTAAATCGTGAGAAACGATTACAACTGATAAATTTAATTCTCTAACTAATTTTCTTAACAAATCTAAAATTTTTGCTTGAACAGAAACATCAAGACCTCCTGTTGGTTCGTCCATGAAAATTATTTTAGGACTCGTAACCAAATTTTTTGCTATTTGTAATCTTTGCAACATTCCACCAGAAAATGTTCTTGGAAAATCATCTACTCTACTTTTATCGATTTCTACTTTATCTAACCATTTAAAAATAGTTTGCCTAATATTTCCATAATTTCTTTGTCCAATCGACATTAATCTTTCACTAATATTTCCACCAGCACTTACATCTAATCTTAAACCGTCTCTAGGATTTTGGTGAACAAAAGCTAATTCAGTTCTTATCAATAACCTTTTCAATGACTCAGATATTTCTAGAAAATCAATCGTTTCATTACCTGTTTCAATTAAGATTTTTCCACTATCAGGAATAAGATTGCCTGATATGGAATTTATAAAAGTTGTTTTTCCTGAGCCAGATTCTCCTACTACACCAACGACTTCCCCAGGATATAATGTCAAATTCATATTTTTGCATCCCACTTGATTACCGTAATATTTGTTTAAATTATGAACTGACAAAATTGGTTGCATTTAATTATTTTCCATTCTTTGATTACAATAATTTGTATCTGAACATATAAATGATCTATTACCGTCATCATCAGTAATTATTTCATCTAAAAAACTCTCATTTGATCCACAAATAGAACATTTATGAGGTGCCTTTGAGGGATCAAATGGATAATCCTCAAAATCAAGACTCGTTACTTCAGTATATGGTGGTATTGCATAAATTCTTTGCTCTCTTCCTGCTCCAAATAATTGAATAGCAGGGTTATTGTTCATTTTTGGGTTATCAAATTTTGGAATAGGTGATGGGTCCATTATATATCTTTCATTTGTCTTTACTGGATAAGCATATGCTGTTTCTATATGACCATTTTTGGTAATATCTTCATATAACTTTACATGCATAATTCCATATTCTGATAGTGCATGCATTTTTTTAGTTTCTTGATATCTTGGTTCTAAAAACGCAAGAGGCTCTGGTATTGGAACTTGATAAACAAGTATTTGTTTTTCTTTTAACTTTTCTTCTGGAATTCTGTGTCTTGTCTGAATTATCGATGCTTGGCTTGTTTTTTCTGTGGTCTCAATATTAGCAGTTTTTTTAAAGAAATTTCTAATTGAAACTGCGTTTGTAGTATCATCTGCTCCTTGATCAATAACTTTTATCACATCGTCAGTTGTTAAACATGACGATGTTACTTGAACCCCTCCTGTTCCCCATCCATATGGCATAGGCATTTCTCTAGATGAAAATGGAACTTGATAACCTGGTATACAAAGAGCTTTAATCAAAGCTCTTCTTATCATTCTTTTTGTATTTTCGTCTAAATAAGCAAAATTATAAATTTCATCTTGAGCTGCAACAGTATTTTTTTTATTTTTAAATTTAAGTACGTTGTTCATTTTTTTTATACTCTTCTCTAATTTTTCTTACTAAATCCAATTCCGCCTGAAAATCTACATAATGAGGTAATTTGATATGTTCTAAAAAACCTGTGGCTTGAATATTATCACAATGAGATATAACAAATTCTTCATCTTGAGCAGCAACACCTAAGTACTCCTCACCAAATTCTTTCCATCTCATTGATCTATCAACTAAAGCCATAGAAATAGCTTTTCTCTCTAATTGACCAAAAACTAAACCATATCCACGGGTAAATTGAGCAGGTATTTTTTTACTACCTTTAAATTGGTTTACTGACTCACACTCAGTAAACATGACATCAGCAATATTTATTTCTATACCTAATTCTGGAATTTCAAATTGAACCTCAACGTAACCAGTTCTTAATTCACCAACAAATGCATGGTTTCTAGCATAACCTCTCTGTGTTGAGTAAGCTAAACCAAGAAGAAAACCCTCATCTCCTCTTGAAAGAGATTGCAATCGTTCAGATCTTGTTAAAGGAAAATTAATTGGGTTTCTTGTAATATCTTTAGATGTTTTGCCACTAGGTATTTCTTTCTGAATTAATCCTTCTTTATTTAAAAAGCTTAAAACATGCGGGATTTCTTTATCATCATATTTTTCAATCTTAGCTTTTTCATACTCACCATCAGCAAGAAGTTTGAAGTCAAGTAAACGGTGTGTGTAGTCAAATGTTGGGCCTAACTTTTGTTTACCTGGGATATCTTTAAATGTTGCAGATATTCTTCTCAGGCATAACATTTTGCTAGTTTCGATAGGTTTGCTTGAACCAATTCTAGGTAAAGTAGTTCTATAGGCTCTCATTAGAAAAATTGCTTCAATCAAGTCACCTCTAGACTGTTTGATTGCAAGAGCAGACAAATCTTTGTCATATAAAGATCCTTCTGACATAACTCTATCAACACTTAAAGTTAGTTGTTCACTAATTTGTTTAATATTTAGTTCTGCTATATTTACATCACCTCTTCTTATTTCAGATAACCAAGAATGTGCATTATTGATTGCCTTTTCTCCACCTTTTACAGATACATACATTTTATAGTTCTCCTATTTTTAGTGATCTTGGTATTGAATAAAATTTATCATTATCAACAAAATAAAAATCAAGTCCTAATGGAAATTGCTGGTTATTTTTTTTTATAATCTCTCTATCAGGTAAAAATATACTTTTAGAACTTTTAATACCAGGACCAGTAATTATGGCATTTGGTTTTTCAAATTTAGACTGGCAAATAATAGTGCACGATTGATCAGGATTTTGGTCGTCCCCTTTTTTAAATTCATCTAATGGTAAAAGATCATCCCAAATACCAATTGCAAAATTTGCATTTTTTTTATCTGTAATATTTGCACCTGTATTAAATTTAATCCAATCAATAGTTTCTGGATTGTTAATATCACGACCTAAAAAAATATTCGAATAACTGTCACAAAAAGTTTTTATAATTGAACAACTGGCTGAAAACATTTTCGAAGGCGAATTTATACTGTCTAATATTTCGATCGAACCAGGATATGAAGTTGCAAACAAAATACTTCTAAAATAATCAGCACTTGTTTGAGAATTATTTTTTTTAGAAACAACTTCCATAAATTATTTATCCTCACCTCTTACCAAGGTAAAAAAATCAACCTTAGTAGCTTCTGTTTTAGATAATATTTCATTTCTTTTGTTATTTTTATATTTAATTAATTTATCTATTATATTTCTTTTAATTATTTCTTTTTTTTCAGTTTGCATCAATGCATCACACAAAGCTGCAATTTTGGATTTATATTTATTTCTACCTTGAACATAACCATGGCCTTGGATTTTTTTATCTAAATTTAATGAACATCTCGTTATAGTTACTTCTCCAACATTAAAATTATCACCTGTGGCGCCTACTTTTCCCTGAACCATAACACTGCCAATCTCAGGTTCTCTTAACCAATTATATTCTATTTTCATATTTAAATTGTCCCAAAGCGAAATGAGATAATTTTCATCTGCTGTTGCTAAAGAACTTAACCATTGTTTTCTTGTTTCATTTTGCATAATACTATACAACTAGACAAGTAACAAAATTAAAAAAAATTTCAATATATTATTTATTAAAATTTTATGACAACAAAAGATTTGCTTTGGAAGGAAATATACAATTCAATCAAAAGAGAAATTGTTTTAAATAAGTACAAAATTAATAAAAAGTTAGATTCTGAGAATGACTATGCAAAACAATTCAATGTCAATAGACACACTATAAGAAGAGCTTTTAAAGAACTTAAAGATGATAATTTAATATATTCAAAAAGAGGTCTTGGAGTATTTGTTAAATCATCAAAAATTAATTACTCAATTAGTAAAAACGTACGATTTACTGAGAATATACTTGAAGAAAACCAATCAGTAAGAATTGAAATAAAAAGTTTTGATATTGCTGAATGCAATCCTTTTGAAAAAAAAGAACTCAACTTAAAAAAAAATGACAAAGTTACACGCATAAATAGCATAGGTTTTGTCAACAATTCACCTTCTGTAATAACTTTCAGATCGATTCCTTATAAAAAATTTCCAAAATTTATTAATTATTTTGTTAAAAAACAATCAGTAACCAAAGCTTTTAATTTATTGAATATCAAACTAATTAAAAGATCAAAAACTCTAATCAATGCTGAAATTGCAGACAAAATAAAATCAAATTTATTAAATATAAATGAGGGGGAAGCACTATTAAAAACTACATCTGTTAATGTCGATTTTAAAAACAATCCTATAGAGTTAAGTGAAAGTCATTTTATTGGATCTAAAATTCAATTTTTAATAAAAAATTAGATTTTCTACCTTAGGTTTAAATTTCATATAACTTAAACAAAATTTAAAAGATTCATTAATAATATTTTAACATTTATTAAAGATTAGAGGGTTAATAATTCCTCAAATGATTATTAAAAAAGTTAACAAATTTTTCGGTGATAATCATGCCGTTAAAAACGTTTCTTTTGAGGTTAACAAACCTCAAATGATAGGAATCATAGGTAGATCTGGGGCTGGTAAATCAACATTACTAAGAATTATAAATCGACTTACCGACGCAACAGATGGGTCGATTGAAATTGAAGGTCAAAATATTCTAGATTTAAAAAGTAAGGAAAAGAGATCATGGCAAAGAAACTGTGCAATGATTTTTCAACAATTTAATTTAGTCCCACGATTAGATGTTCTAACAAATGTAATATTAGGCAGATTAAATTATCAGGGCTCATTTAGAGCATCCTTAAAAATGTTTTCTCGAGATGAAAGAGCTGATGCTCTGATTTTACTCAATAACTTAGGTATGGCTAACACTGCCCTTCAAAGAGCTGAAACGTTATCTGGAGGTCAACAGCAACGTGTAGCTATATGCAGAGCTTTGATGCAAAATCCTAAAATGATTTTAGCAGACGAACCTATAGCATCTTTAGACCCAATGAATGCAAGAATGGTAATGGAGTCATTAAGAAAAATTCATGATGAAAAAAATTTAACGGTCATTTCAAATCTTCATACCCTAGATACAGCAAAAACCTATTGTGACCGTATTATTGGAATGAAAGATGGCGCAATTGTCTTTGATGATGTACCAGAAAAATTATCAGACAAACTTGCAAGAGAAATTTATGGTGCAGAAGCTGATGAAGCTTTTGAACCACAAGTAACATCCACTGAGCTTAAAACAAAAAAAAAGATAAATGGAGATGTTGAGAAAGAATTTGCAACTGCATGAGATCAATAACTCATCGTTACAAATAAGTCGTTAGACTAAAATTATAAAAAGGAGATAATTATGTTTAATAAACTAACAAGAGTTATTGCACTTTTGGCTATGGTGTTTTTTTCAACTCAAGCTAATGCAGTAACTTACACAGGTCCAAAAATGGACTTAAGTAAATACCAACCAGAGTTTAGAGTTGGTTTTTTAGGTGACGAAGCAGCTCAAGATATTATAGCTAGAAATGAATGTTTCATGCCGTATATCGAAGCCGCTTATGGTGTACCAGCTAAATTTTTTACTTTTAAAGACTACGCTGGAACAATGGAGTCGATGCTAGGTGGTAATCTAGATTACACTTGGTTCGGTTCTTCAGGTTACGCAGGTATGTATTTAAAAGATCCAACTGCAGTAGTACCAGTACTAACAAGAATGCAGCCAACAGGTGATATGGGTTACTACTCTGTTGCAGTAGCAACTAAAGCATCTGGAATTAAATCAATGGCAGATCTTAAAGGTAAATCTTTTGGTTGGGCTGACCCTAACTCTACATCAGGTTTTTTAATTCCTTCAATTGAATTAAAGGCTATGGGTATGGACCCAGATACATATTTTTCAAAAACACAATTTTCTGGTGGGCATGAAAACAATGTATTAGCGGTAATGAATGGTGATGTTGATGCTGGTGTAACATGGGTATCTGGTGTTGGTAGCTGGGAAGAAGGATATTCGTCAGGGAATTTAAGAAAAATGGTTGATAAAGGGATTTTAAATATGGACGACATTGTTCAAATTTGGTCTTCAAAATTAATTCCTAATGGTCCAATTGTGATGCCTACTTTTTTACCTGTTAGAGCACACCAAGTAATGATTGGTTTAAAGCAATGGATACACGAGAACGATCCAAAATGTAGCGAAAACGTTGCAAACGGGATTGTAAAAAAATGGGTTCCGGTGGATCATTCTTTTTACGAGTCAGTTGTAGCTGCAAGAAAAGCTAAAATTGAAGCGCAAAAAAATAATTAATTAAACCTCCTATAATCAGAGGCAAAGACTGTAAATCTTTGCCTCTGATTTATTTTTTAAAAATTATGACAAAAGCCTTACCTGCCAACCTAGAACAAATTGAAGTTAATTTAAAAAAATTAACAAACCAGAGAACTAGGTCCTCGCTACTTGGAATTGCAATTCTAATATTAATTTTTTTTGGTGGTACCTTGGTATCGTTAGAAGCAAATGCAGGGTCTTTTGGAAGAGGTATAGCTAATTTTTTTAACTACCCTAGAGATTTATTTGTAGACACTTTTGAGATGGGATGGAAATATTGGCCAAGAGTTATTAAGTATATTCCTGAATTAATTATTACTTTAAATATTGCTTTATTTTCAACTTCGATCGGATTTGTTTTGGCAGTTATTTTTGCAATCTTCTCTAGTAGAAATTTAATAAGAAATAAAAGAGTTATTCAATTTACAAAATTTTTTATGGATGTGACAAGATCATTTCCAACATTAATAATAGCAATGGTGTTTTTATATTTGATGGGTAAATCATCTTTACCAGCAGTGATTGCTATTACGATACACACTGCTGGAGCACTTGGTAAATTATTTACTGAGGCTATAGAAAATTGTGATGGAAAACCTATTGAAGGTTTAAGTTCTGTTGGTGCAACTTGGACACAGAAGATAAGATTTTCAGTTCTTCCCCAGGTACTACCTTTGTTTTTAAGTTATGGAATATTGAGGTTAGAAATTAATGTTAGAGAATCTACAATATTAGGTTTTGTTGGTGCAGGTGGAATTGGAGAAATGTTAGCAGCTTTAATACAATGGAATTATGGAGCTGATGTTTTAGCGTGTATGTTCTTACTGGTTGGTACGATAATTGCATTAGATTATTTGTCTGCATATTGGAGACATAAATTAATTGGAGCAAATCAATGAGTTCTAGTTTAGCTATTCAAAGAGAAAATATTCGTAAATTATTTCCTGACACATTCAATCAAGCTAGAAAAAGTAGATTAAGAGGCCAAATAATTTTTTTTCTCGTCTTAGTATATTTAATAGTAGGTTTTTTTACTTTAGATGTTGTTGATATCCCAAAAAAATGGAAACCACAAAATGCTGCTATGTTTGTCTTAGACACATATGCACACAAAGATCATGTAACAATGAAATGGGAAAATCATGAGGATATTAAAATAGCTTTTGAAGGAAATTATAGAAGTGTTTATGGAAGAGATAATCTTGATAAATCAATTCCAGATTGGTTTTATAAAAATTCTGATAATGTTGGCAATGTAGTTGAGTTTAATAATAAAGGTAAGGCAATATTATACAAAGATAAAGTCGAGATTGTAAATTTTCCAAAATATGAGAGAGATTTTACCATAAAATTAAATTCTAATGGTAAACCTTACCTTGTAGGTTCAGAGGATTTGGTCATAGAAGATTTAAAAGGTTTTAGAATCACAGAAAATAGAGTTGAATTTAGACCAACTTTGTATGAGAGAATTCAAGTATATCCAAAAAAAGTTGAAATTCATCGTTACAGTATCGGATGGAAATATTTTTGGTTTGATTTCTCAAGTCCGTTAGAACCATATACCTTTTTCGAAGCATTAGGTTTGACTTTTTCTAAAGAAAGAGTTGTTCCTGAAATGTCTAATTTAAAACTTTTCTTAACAGAGATTAAGGATAATGAAGCATTTATGCACGGTAGAGTTTGGTGGGCAATGCTCGAAACAATAGTTATGGCTGTACTTGGGACAATGTTTGCTACGGTAATGGCTCTGCCCTTGTCATTCCTTGCTGCATACAACGTTACACCTATTAAAGCTCTAAGATTTACGTTAAGAAGATTATTTGATACTTTAAGAGGAATAGACTTTTTAATTTGGAGTTTAATATTTTTAAGAGCTTTTGGTCCAGGACCCTTCACTGGTATTTTTGCGATTGGTTTTACTGATACAGGTACTTTAGGTAAATTATATTCTGAAGCAATTGAAAATACTGAGAAGAAACAACAAGAAGGAGTTAAATCTACAGGGGCTAGCAAATTTCTACAACATAGATTTGGTATAATTCCTCAAATACTTCCAATTTTTGTATCTCAATCCTTATACTATTTAGAGTCAAATACTAGAGGAGCCGTAATAATAGGTGCAATGGGCGCAGGAGGAATTGGTTTACAATTTTTAGGTGCACTAGGTACTGGAAATGATTTTGAAAATGTCGCCTACATGGCAATATTAGTTTTGGCTGTAGTAATATTTATGGATAGATTATCTGCTTGGCTTAGAAGAATATTAATTGGATCAGATCAATTAATTGTAAGGTAAATAGAAAAAATACCTTTATCAAAAATTTTTCTAGAAATTTTAATTTAAGAATTTAAAAAGATAAAAATCAATCTTTCCAGAATTTCCACCAAGGTTTTTCTTCCTTTGTTATCTCATTATTGTCAACAACAATTTTAGTTATAGATGGATCCTCTCCATCTACTAATCCTGCTCTAGCAGTTGTTTTAGCGTCTTCTAATTTTAGTTTTGCCTCAAAAACTCTGTTTTCATTACACAATTTCATGCCCTCTTTCATTAATGCTTCTGCCTCAGATGCTTTTTCGGGACTAGATCTTGAAATATCATTTTTAACAGTGGCTCTTAACATAAGTACGCCAGGGTCTTCACAATTCCCTATTTCATTTTTAAATGTATCCTCAGTATTTTGTGAATAACTACTGCCGGCTTGTTGCTCTGTTATTTTAGCATGATTGTCAGCTTGAGTAATAGAAATTGTGGATAAAGTTAATATAAATGAGATTAAGATTTTATTCATAATAATCTATTAACTTACTTTTGTTAAAAAAATGTTAAAGAAATAAAAAAATTTGTGAAATATTTGTCTGCATTTTTAATAGGTATATCAGTTACCTTTTGTTACAGCAGTTGTATGTATCTGTTCTCAGCGTTGTTGCTAACTTGGGAAAATGAACTTAGTATCTCAAGGAATAATTTAACCTTTATTTATTCTCTAGGCTTAGTTGTGCATAGTTTACTTTTACCTTTTCTAGGTAAGATTGTAGATAGAAATCTAAGTTTTCCAATGATGTGGACCAGTCCTATACTGTTAGGACTAAGTGTAATTTATCTTTCATCAGTAGATACATATGGTGGATTTTTACTTGCTTGGATACTTGTCAGTGCAACCTCGGGTGGCTGTCTTTATACGATGCTTTTTAGTGTCATTACTATTAATTTAAAATCAAAGGCCAAAACATCTATTGCAATAATTACTTTATTTGCTGGATTTGCAAGCACATACACATTTCCTACTGCTACTTATTTAACAGAACAATATGACTGGAGGTTTACTGTATTTATTTTTGGAATATTAAATATATTGATTAGTTCACCAGCTAATTATTTTGGTTTCAAAAATATAATTATAAAAGAATTTAAAAAAATTGAAAAGAAAACAGATCAAAATCCAAAGCTTAAAATAATACTTAAAGATTATAGATTTTGGTTATTTAGTTTTTCATTGTTTGTTATTGGATTTAATATTGGTGCTATTACAACTCATGTAATTCCAATGTTGCAGGAAAAAGGGATGAGTCTATCCCAAGCTGTATTGACAGCATCTCTGTTTGGACCAGGACAAGTAATAGGTAGAATTTTAGTTATGATATATGGAGGTGATAAGTCAAATTTAAAATTATTTGTAATTTGTTTTTACTCGATGGTAGTTGGAATGATATTTTTATACTTTATAAATATTAATCATTACTTAGCATTTTTATTTGTTTTATTTAATAGTTCAGCATATGGCAGTATGGCTATTTTAAAACCTTTGGTTCAAAATGATACTTTTGGCCAAAAAAACTTTGGCAATATTCATGGTATTTTAGCTTTGCAATATATGATTGGTAGTATTGCTGGTCCATGGATTGGTTCGTTGGTATGGAATGTAGGAGGATATGATTTGTTAATATTAGTATTTTTTGTTTTAGCAATATTTGGTAACTCGACAGCAATTTTTTTAAACAAAAAAAAGTTTATTTAAAGCTTCTCTCTACGTGTTTGTAAAAATAATTTATATTTGGAATTTCTAAATTTTCAATTTTAGCAAGATCATCATATTTTCTTAATCTAACTGCATCTTGCATAAAAGGTTGTTTAATAAATTCGTTTGCTTCCTCTTTGGAAAAACTTCCTCCTTGGACATCTAAACTTCGTTTTGAAGCAATAGATAAAGACTCATAATAACCTTTTTCACAATAAACCAAATATCTTTTAGCCGGAACATGTCCTTTAATTAATATTGTAACATCTTCTGGAAAAAATCTAGAAAGAAAAAGAGATCCTGAATTTTCATGCTTTTTATCTATTCCTTTTTTTATGGCTTCTTTGTCATTATTAATTAAGTGACCAATATCATGGAATAGGGCTGCAGTAATAAAAAAATGGTTTTCATTATTTTTTTTTGCCAATAATGCGCATTGAATTGCATGTTCTAGTTGTGAAACTTTTTCATTTCCATATTGTTTGTCTGATCCAATTTCTTCTATAATTTTAAATAAATTGGCAATATTTGACATATTATCCATCATATTCTTTTAAATTAAAAATGTTTCAGTTTTATTACAATTTAGATTTAGTACTCATTAAGTATAGAAAAAATATTTTATAGTAATAAAAGTTAAAAATGAAAAAACTTTTATTTGTTTGTACTGGCAATTCTCACAGAAGCATATTGGCCGAAAGTGTAGTTAATAAATTTCATAAAAATAAATTTATTGGTTACAGTGCGGGTAGCAAACCATCTGGAATAATTAATAAATATGTCATTAAGTATCTAAATGAAAATAATTTTGATACAAAAAATCTGTCATCAAAAAACTTCAACAAATTCTTGAATGAGAAAACAACCTTTGATCAGGTATTTACTGTATGTAACAATGCTAGTAATGAAGTTTGTCCAGTCTGGCCATCCCCTGAAAAAATAGTTCATTGGGATATTGAAGATCCTGTTTATATCATTAATGAGTTAGAGAAGAGTGATAAACCAAATAAAGAAGAGCTGATTTCAACAGAAATACATAAAACTTATTCCAATTTAGAAACAAGAATTAATGATTGGATAAAAAATTATGAAATATAGTAAGTTTTTTCTTGGAGAGTTTATTGGTAGTTGTTTCCTTGTAATGATTATTGTTGGCTCAGGAATAATGGCTGAAAATCTTACAAATGACACAGGTATTATGCTTTTAGCCAATACTATAGCAACTGGCGCAGGACTTTTTGTGCTAATAACTGTTTTTAGTGATGTTTCAGGAGCACATTTTAATCCATTTGTAAGTCTAGCAATGTTTCTTACAAAAAAATTAAAAGGAAATTTATTACCCACATATATATCTGCGCAAATTTTAGGTTGTTTGTTAGGTGTAGCACTTGCCAATTTCTTTTTCGAACATCAAATTTTTGAATTATCAACAAAATCAAGGGACGGAATAAATATATTTACATCTGAAATTGTAGCAACATTTGGATTGATACTGATAATTTTTGGATCATTAAAGAAAGGAAGTGTGGTAGTGGCCTCATGTGTAGCTTTTTATATCACTGCTGGTTATTGGTTTACATCATCTACATCATTTGCAAATCCTGCTGTAGCAATAGCGAGAACATTTACAGAAAGTTTTACTGGAATTAATTATATGTATACTCCAGTTTATATATTAGCAGAAATTATCGGTGCACTTTTTGCTGTATTTGTGGCTAAAAAAATGCTTTTCAATAACAGGACAAGAGATAAAACTATCTCGTAGAAAAATTGAACCTATAAGATTTAAGGTCAATTTTCTAAATCAGTTTTTAAAAAATTTATTGAATATTAAAGATTAAAATAATAATGAAGAATATCTATAAGTAAAAACTATTACAGGCTAGAAGGATTAATACTTTCAAACTCCAGCATGTTTTTAAAGGTACACATTTCAGGTTTTGTTAAAGTAATTTTTGGAAATTTTTTATTAAAATCAGAGGATAATTGTTTATTAAATTTAATTAAATTTTTTATTTCAGTCTCATTAAGTTGTCTCAAGATATAAGCTAATGTAACATGGAAAGTATATCTTTGATGATTTTCAAATTTAATTTTCAATAAATTACTTAGTTCATCTCTACAATTTCTTAAAATTTTTTCGTCCTCCTCAGAAAAGGGTTCTAAAACAATGCTGTAACCACCAAAAAATGTTTTTAATTTTAAATTGATTTCTTTTGGAAAATTATAGTTTTCAATTCTTTTATTTAATTGAATAGCTATATCTTTGTAATCCAAATCAAGATCTATATCTGTTGGCCAATAATAAGTATTTTTTGTATTTAAATTACAACAGTCAAATAATGTCATATGAAAACTAGATGGAGGTAAATAGGAATAAGTTTTTTCAGGATTAAAATTTTCTAAATTTTTTTGAAAACCAATAATTTGATCAGATAAATATGTATTAAGAGGAATATTACAAATTATTGTGCACCCTGGAAATGGTAAAGGTTTTCCTTTATCGTCAAATTTATTTTCTGCACCTTTTAAAGTATACCCTCTAAGTTTACCTGCTAAAAATTGCTCTTGGTTATTAACTATATTTAAATCCATTAAAATAAACTAAAACCAGTTTATATTTTCTTTGTCACAAAGTTCTTTCAGCCTTAATGGATAGTCTGTCATGATACCATCTACACCATACTCAATCATTTTTAACATATCGTTCTCTTCATTAACTGTCCAAACGTTCACTGGCAAATCTTCTTGATGAGAAATATCTACTAGTTTTTTTGTAATATCTTTATGGTATGGATGCAAAGCCTTTCCACCTTGTGATTTTATAATTTTTGGTAATTCATATTTTTCAAAAAAAGGTAAGTAACTCATCCATGGAGATCTATTGTAAATTGTATTTTTAATTTTAATTCCTGCCTGTTGTTGAAAACTTAAATAAGCTCTTGAAATTTCAGGGTAAAGATTTTTGATTTCTGTCAGTGTTCTCCAATCAAATGAAGAAATGATTATTTTATTTTGTAAATTTGATTTATTTACTTCTTTCATAACAAGTTTTACCATTTCCTCTGGGGTTGGAGTTAAATTTTCCTCGTCAGGTGTAGATTTAATTTCTAAATTTATTAACAAATCTTCTTCCATATCTATATAATTTATTTAAAGACCCAACATCAAATTTTAAAAGCTCATCGTAACTTAAGTCAAATATTATTATATTTTCATCCGTTATCCAATTTCCCTCATTATCTTTTGTAAAACTTGGATCTAATCTAAAGTCATGTGTAATCACAGGAGTAAGATCTTTGGAAATCAAAATATCTGTTTCGTATGCATTAATATTGTTTTTAAATAAATATTTAAAACTTTCTAAAGTATTTTCAGGAAGATCTCCTCTAGCGCCTCTATGGCCATAAATTTTAATATAATTTGGCTTTGATAAAATCAAAATTAATTTACTCGATTACCATTAGATTTATCAAAAACATAATAATTGTTATCATTTATGTTCAAAGATAATTTACTTCCTTTTTTAATAATTTGACTTCCAGGACATCTAAAACAAAAATCTTTTTTATTTTTTATTTCTCCATAAATCAAATTATCTGAACCTAATTGTTCTACCAGATCTACAGATAAATTTATTAAACCTTTATCAGTTTGCGACATATGCTCTGGTCTAATTCCTAATATAACTGGTCCATTAAAATCACTTGTAACATTATTAATTTCAAAACCTTCTGAAGTAAGAGTTTTATTTTTTAATTCTCCTTCAAGAAAATTCATCTGTGGCGAACCTATAAATCCTGCGACAAACATAGATTTAGGATTATTATAAATTTCTATCGGTGTTCCAAGCTGCTCAATAAGGCCATTATTTATTACTGCCAGTCTATCAGCTAAGGTCATAGCTTCTACTTGGTCATGAGTTACAAATATACTTGTCACTCCAACTTTTTGCTGAAGTTTTTTTATTTCAAGCCTCATTTGTATTCTTAGTTTTGCATCTAAATTAGATAATGGCTCATCAAATAAAAATATTTTAGGACTTCTTACAATAGCTCTTCCCATAGCAACTCTCTGCCTTTGACCTCCTGACAACATGGATGGTTTTCTTTGCAAGTATTCAGAAATTTGTAATAGCTTTGCTGCCTCATTAACTTTTTTTTCAATATCTTCTTTTGAAATACCTCTATTTTTTAATCCGTAAGCCAAATTGTTGTAAACATTCATGTGAGGATAGAGTGCATAATTCTGAAAAACCATCGCAACATCTCTCTCTGAAGGGTCAACTTTATTAATTAATATTCCATCAAGATTT
Organism: uncultured Pelagibacteraceae bacterium; assembly: GCA_902569245.1. Lineage (GTDB taxonomy): Bacteria > Pseudomonadota > Alphaproteobacteria > Pelagibacterales > Pelagibacteraceae > Pelagibacter. The sequence continues at coordinate 91,509 of CACFTO010000003.1, forward strand.
ATATTACCTTCAGTTATGTCTTCTAACCCAGCAATCATTCTTAAAAGAGTAGATTTTCCACATCCGCTCGGTCCAACAAAAACCATGAATTCACCATTTTCTACATTCATACTTGTCTCATGAACAGCTATAGTTCCGTTTGGATAGATTTTAGTAACTTTATTTAATTCTAAAAAACTCATTTATTTCTCTGTTTGAATTAATCCTTTTATGAACCATTTTTGCAAAAATACTACCACTAAAACTGGGGGGATCATTGATAAAATAATATAAGCAAATCTCTCTGCTGTTCTTGGTAAAGCAACTCCCTCATAACTTTCAGTAAATATAATTTTCATTCCCATTACTACAGTCCAATATTCCTCACTCGTAGTCATTATTAACGGCCATAAATATTGACTATATCCGTATACAAACATGAATATAAACATCGCTGCAATCATTGTTTTAGATAATGGAACTAAAAAATCTATAAAAAATCTCCAACTATTTGCACCATCTAATTTTGCTGATTCAAGTAATTCATCAGGTATAGTTTTATAAAACTGTCTAAAAAAAAAGGTAGCGGTGGCTGATGCAACCAATGGAAGAACAAGACCTGTGTATGAATTAGTTAAACCTAAATCTGATACAATCTTATAACTTGGAAAAATCCTAACCTCCAGAGGCACAAGTAAAGTAATAAAGATTAACCAAAAAATTGGTACAGCAAATTTGAATCTAAAATAAACTAAAGCATAAGCTGACATTGCTGAGATAATTACTTTAAGGGTTGCAATTCCCAAAGCCATTATAAAGCTATTTATAAACATTTTTGCAGCAGTCACTTCCTCTGACCAACCACCCTTCTCATTTAAAACTTCGTTATAATTTCTTGTTAATTGATCGCCAAGACCAAATTTCATTCCTTCTTTTAAAATAGTTACAGTATCGTGGGTAGAGCTAGCAAATGATAACCAAATCGGAATTACCATTAATAAAACACCTAGTATAAGTACAATGTGTGCTAAAATTTGTGATAATTTAATTTTCATTTGTCTTGAAAGATCCCTTTAATAAAATATTTTTGTAATACAATTATAATTAATACTGGTGGTATCATTGACATGATAACAAATGCAAATTTGTTAACAATTGATCCAGACATCATCTTTAATCCCATGACAACAGTCCAATATTGTTCAGAAGAAGTTACTAATATCGGCCATAAATATTGATTATAACCGAATACAAACATAAATATGAACATTGCAACAATCATTGTTTTTGACAATGGCACTAAAAAGTCAATAAAAAATCTCCAAGTATTTGCACCATCCAATTTTGCTGATTCAAGTAATTCATCAGGTATAGTTTTATAAAACTGCCTAAAAAATAAAGTAGCTATAGCAGAAGCTGAAATTGGAATAATTAGTCCCCAATATGAGTTTACTAAGTTAAGTGTAGACATAACAGAATAGGTAGGAAAAATTCTTAACTCCAGAGGGACTAGTATAGTAATAAAAATTATCCAAAATAATAATGTTGCATATTTCACTCTAAAATAAACTAAGACATATGCAGTCATAAGAGATGAAATAACTGATAAAAACGCAACTCCAGTTGCCATTAAAAAACTATTTAAAAACATCTTTAATGCAGTAATTTCTTTAAAAAAACCACCTTCATATAATAAAACTTTTGTATAATTCTCTAAAAACTTATCTCCTAAAAAAAATTGAAGACCTTGGGTATTAATTATCGAAGCTGTATGAGTTGAGCTTGCAAAAATTAACCAAACAGGAATTATCATAATAAAAATACCTATCAAAAGAATTAAATGAGAAAAGTTTGATGAAAAATATCTAATCATTTTAATTGTAATGTATTTTCCCTTCTATGTATCTAAATTGAAAAATTGTAATAACTAAAACAATCAACATCATCATAATTGATTGAGCACCAGCACTTCCTAAGTCTAACCCCCTAAATCCATCCATGTATGCTTTATAAACAAGAGTTCTTGTTTCACCTGAGGGTGCACCAATTGTTGTAGTGTCAATTATTCCAAAAGTATCAAAAAAAGCATAAGTTATATTGATAATGATTAAAAAGAAAGTTGTGGGCATCAATAGAGGGAAAGTGATTGTCCAAAATCTTCTTAAACTACTTTTACAATCAATTATGGATGCTTCAATAACAGATTTTTGTATTGCTTGAAGACCGGCTAAGAAGAAAATAAAATTAGCACTTATTTGTTTCCATGATCCTGCTATTATTAAGTAGATATAAGAATCAAAAACACTTTCATACCAATTAAAACCCCATAAATCGTTAAATAGATGATACAATAATCCAAATCTTTCACTAAAAAAATAATTTGCCATAACACCCACCACAGCTGGCGCAATAGCATAAGGCCAAATCAAAAGAGTTTTGTAGGCACTTTTTCCATGCATTACATTATTGGCTTGTACAGCAAGTAACAATCCAATGGCTCCTGTAACAAGTGTAATCACAAAGCTATAAATAATAGTAAACTTAAAAGCTATTAAATAAGCCGGGTCATCAAAAATAAATAAAAAATTATCAAACCATACAAATTGTCTTCCAAATCCAAATGCATCTTGCATGGTAAATGCATCTCTAAAAGTTTGTATTATTGGCCAATATAAAAATATTAATAAAATACCTAGCTGTGGTGCTAAAAAAAAATACTGTGAATAGTTTGATTTAAACTGAACTTTTTTCATAAAATAAATAGGAGGGTATATTAATACCCTCCTAATTTATATTATTTTTTAAAGAGTCTTAGCAAATTGTTTTAACAATTTAGCTGCACCCTTATCCATGTTCTTTAATCCTTTTTCGATTGATATTTTGCCATTTAACATTGGCTCAACATTTTCGTAAATTACTTCACGAATTTGAGGCCAGTTACCAGCTCTATATCCACCAGGAATAGTTGAACCTTCTAAGCTTAATTGTTCACCAACAGCTTTGTGATATGGAGAAGCTCTATAAAAGTTTATAGTTTCAGCTAATTCTATACCACCTTTAGTTACAGCAGAATAACCTGTCATGTTGTGATAGTATAAATCCATTTCAGGAGAACCCATAAATTCTATGAATTTAGCAAGTCCTTTATACTCTTCTTCTGTATGACCATTTAAGATCCAGTTTGCTGCGCCACCAATAAATGTTGGATACTCTTTGCCACCAGTTACTGAATCCCAATAAGGAATATGATTAACTGTAAAATTTGGAACAACACCTTTCATTCCACCAAATGATGCAGCAGATCCAAACCAAAAAGCAGCCTCACCTGCTATAAATGGTGCTTGATTATCTCCCCATGCTCTTCCTTTATAACCGTAGAGACCTTTTTCGTACCATTCTTTTACTTTTTTCCAATGATAAACAAATGCATCTGTTTCAGCAAATAAAGTTTTTGTCGGAACAGCATCGTAACCATTGTTTCCATCTGTCATAAGTAGATTATGTCTTGAAAAGAAATTTTCTGTCCAGATCCATGGAAAGTGACTTTGAACTAAAGGAATATATCCAGCAGCTTTAATTTTTGGAGCCATAGCCTCAAATTCTTCATAAGTTTTTGGAACTGATTCTATTCCTACTTCTTTCAATATGTCCATATTTGCATACATTAAGCAAGTTGAACTATTAAAAGGAACACCTATCATTTTTCCATCAGAGTCAGCATAGAAGTTTTTAATTCCAGGAATATAATTATCTGCATCTACTTTAATTCCATATTTCTCAGCCATATCTTCAAAACCAATAACAACGCCATTTTTAACTTGGGCTACCATAATTGCAGCACCAGCATCGTAAACCTGTGAATAATGTGGTTGGTCTCCCGCTCTAAATGCAGCTATAGTTGCCGCCATGTTATCTTCATAACTTCCTTTACCTGTAGGAATGACGGTGTATTCATCTTGTGAAGCATTAAATCTATTTGCAATTTCAATAATTACATCACCAAGAAATCCACTATTTCCATACCACCAATGAATTTCTGTCTTTGAATAACTGTGTGATGTAAAAGAGAAAGTAAATAGAATTGTTAAAACACTCAATATTTTTTTCATTTTACCTCTTTGTTTATTTATTAATTATAATGAATAAATTATTTATATTAAAGTATCGTTAAATTTTGATTACTTAAATGTAAAAATATATAATGTTTCTAAAGGAGGTTGTATATTTTAAAACAAATCATAATTTAAATGTCTAAAATATTCGATTTATTCATAATAGGTGGCGGTATAAACGGTGCAGGTATTGCAAGGGATGCTGCGGGTAGAGGTTTATCAGTTTGTTTAGCTGACAAAGGTGAGATTGGTGGAGCAACTTCATCCTGGTCAACGAAATTAATACATGGTGGTCTTCGTTATTTAGAAAATTATGAATTCAAATTAGTTAGAGAATCTTTAAAAGAAAGAGAAATTGTTTATAAAATTGCTAAACATATTTCAAAACCCATTCCTTTTATAATTCCTTATGCAGATAAAATTCGACCAGCCTGGTTAATTAAAATTGGTTTATTTTTGTACGATAATTTAGGTGGTAAAAGTAATATACCAAAATCAAAAACATTTGATCTTAGAAAAAAATTTTCAAATATTCTTAAAGAAAAATACAAAACTGGTTTTCAATATTTTGACATACAAATTGACGATAAAAAATTAACGAAATTAAATACCAAAGATGCAAAAAGAAATAACGCTAAAATACTAGAATACAACAAAGTTAAAAAAGCTGAAATTATTGGCAATGAATGGATTATTAGTCTTGAAAATGGTGAAAAAGTAAAGTCAAAAATTTTGATTAATGCATCTGGACCGTGGATAAATGAAACCTTAAATAAAAATATAAAAATTAAATCTAAGAAAAAAATTAGATTGGTTAAAGGAAGTCATATTATTACAAAAAAATTGTACAAAGAAAATGTTGCGTTCACATTTCAAAATACTGATAAAAGAATAATATTTGTAATACCTTATAAAGGGAAGTTTTCTTTAATTGGAACAACTGAAGAAGAGGTGAAATCACCTGAAAATAAAGGAATATCAAAAAAAGAAATTAGATATTTAATTAGTTCAGTAAATAATTACTTAAAAAAACAAATAACATCAAAGGACATCGTAGATACATATTCTGGGATAAGACCTCTAATTGAAGATTTTAAAACAGCCTCAAAAGTCACAAGAGATTATGTTTTTGATTTAAAAATTATAAAAAAATTACCTTTATTGAATATTTATGGAGGAAAACTTACCACCTACAGAAAATTGTCTGAAAAAGTCCTTATTGATCTTGAAAAATTTTTACCTAAAACAAAAAAAGGTCCATGGACACACAAAAAGAAGCTTTTTTAATTTCCACGGTCTTAAAAAATGCTTTTCATTAAGTAATTTTATTTAATTCTAGTTTGAATTATTTTGATAATTTTAGGTAAATCTTTAATTGTATCTATTACATAGTGAGCGCCTACTTTCTTAAATTTATTCTTGATCTTTTTTCTAAATTTAGTTTTATCTTTAAAAGAAAGTCTATTAAATTCGACTTCTGTTTTACCAAATTCATTACCTGAAAATATAACACCCACTACCCACATCCCAGCATTTACTCCCTCTAACAATCCAGGAATAGTGTCATCAACTTTTATACAATTTGATCCCTTGGTAATATTTAATTCAGAAAAAATTTTATATATTATTTCAGCTGAGGGTCTTCCAATTTTTGTGTATGAAGAACTATATGACACATCAGGTATAAATCTTTGTTTTTTTAGTTCTGGCAATATAACATTTAGAATTTCTTCTGAATATCCGGTATTGATTCCTATTTTTATTTTTTTGTTTTTTATAAAATCTAAAGTTTTTTTACTTCCTGATATAAATTTTGAATGTTTCTTAATTATTTTTTTTAATTCTGGATTAAAAAGTTTAAACAATTTATCAATATCTTTATCTGTTGGTTTTGATTTAAATTTTTTTTTCCACTGCGAATTAATTTTTCTTGTTGTTAGCAATGCTTTTATATGGGCTCGTTTTTCAATACCCATTGGTCCTATGGCTTGTTTTCGTGTAATTTTAATTCCAAACCTATCAAATAATTCTATAAGAACTTGAGATGGCGCAAGGCTTCCAAAATCTATTAATGTACCAGCTAAATCAAATACAATTCCTTCTATATTGGAATTTTTCATATGTTTTTTTTCGAATCTTTTATTTAAAATTTAATATTTGAAATTAATCATATCTTTAATTGAATAATAATACTGATTTTATTGCTGTTTATTTTGATTTTAACTTGTTTTATTAATGTTACAAAAATATTACAGATTTATTACATATGCTGAAAATACTAAATTTCTTATTGATAATTTCAACAGTATGTTTGACTTCAGCAGCAAAAACAGATGAGTTAGATTTAAACAAACTTTTGAGTAAGTTAAAAGATTGTAATACACAAAGTGAAGCAAAAATTTTAGAAAAAAGCATATGGAATTTGTGGGAAACACATCCATCTAATTTTCAATTAACTATTGATTTAAAAGAAGGTTCAAGACTAGTTCAAAATGGAAATTATATAAGGGCATATAGGATTTTTAGTAAAATTATAGAAAAAGATCCTAATTGGGCTGAAGCTTGGAATAGACGTGCAACATCTTTATATTTTATGGGTAAGTATAAAAAATCACTTAGAGATATTGATATGGTCTTAAAACTTGAAAGCAGGCATTTCGGTGCTCTAATTGGAAAAGGACAAGTATACATGGAAATGAAAGATTACGAAAAAGCCTACACTAGTTATTTAGAAGCTTCATATATAAACCCAATGAATACTGATACAATAAATCAAATAAACAAAGTCTCTAAATTAATTAAAGAAAAAACAATATAATTACTTTATCTGTAAAATATCTTTAATATTATTAAAATATAATAACTTATGAATTATTTGAAAAATATTAAGCTTACAAATAATATAACTTTAATTAATAAGCCATTCAAAAAAAAAGAATATTATCATTTCTTAAAAACCTCTGATTTATCTTTGGTAGTTGCGGAAATTAAGAAAAACGTTTTTGTTCTAGTTAGTCAAAAAAGAATTCCAGTTAATAAAATCAGCTATGAATTTCCATCTGGTATGATTGATAAAGGAGAAAATTCTATAAGTGCTGCTTGTAGAGAATTTTATGAGGAAACAGGATATAAAATATTAGGAAGACCAAAAAAATTATTTACAATTAATTGTGAGCCAGGAAGGTTAACAACTAAAATATACTGCTATTATTCAAATAGAATAATTAAAAAAAAAGGACCTGAGAAAGCTATTAAAATTCATTTTCTGTCTAAAGAAGAAATAAACAAATTAATTTTAAATGAAAAATTTTGTAATGCCTCTCATGTGGCTTCATTTTTTAAAGTTATAAAGGTGCCTACAAAGTAAGCACCTTTTATAAGAGAAGAATAATGATTTCATTAATGTAATTAATGATGAAATATTACTGATAAATTAATAAAATATTAAATCTAATTTAAATTAACATTAAATTAATTTGAATAAATTACCCTAGGATCTAAAAATAATTCTCTTGCTAAAGCTTTGAATTTTTTCGTAACTTGTTTTGAGATTATCTCTTGATGCTGCGAAGGTATTTTTAAAAAAACAGCATTTCCTCTTTTATAAAGTTTAAATTCTTCTAAAAAAATTGTAGATATTGATGTAAGAGAATTAGCAAATCTTAAGGCTGCACCAACTTGTTTGCATGAATATATCTCGTTGTTATTTAAAAACGTTAAGTATTCTATCTTTGGGTTGTATTTTATACTGCAATATCTCCAGTAACAAGAAAGTGCCAATTGTATTCTTTCTTTATGTGAAAGTTTTAATAAAGGCGTATTTAATGTTTCTTGAAAAACCAACTCTGCTTTTTGGAATGCTCCCAAACCCCAATCCATATGACTTAGTACGCAAGATAGATGAAGCAATTTTTGATTAAAATGCTCATTTCCCTCAAATATAGGTTTTATAAAATGAAAATATTTCTTATATGTAGATCCTAAATCGCCTCTTTTTTTTGAAATATGCTCTAATGATTTATTAAAAACAAAATTACTATCTGAGTTTTTAAATAAATCTTTGGCAAGAGATCCTTCTCTAATACCGCTAATTGAGCAAATAACATTTTTTGGATTTGCTATGTTCATAATTTCTTCTAGAATTATTGAGCTATAAGGAAGATAAGGCGTTCTAGACTTTGATATGTATTCAACTGATTTCAATTTAGATTTATTAAATGAAGAAATTTTTTCTAAAAATTTTGTAAGTTTTTCATTTTCTATTGAGTATTGATGAATAATATGGACTGGATATTCATTTTGAAATAAGTGTAATTTAAACAGAGCTCTCCACGTACCTCCCACCAAATATAAATTATTAAATTTTTTTTTAGATAACCATTTTTCATCTCTTAAAAGATTTTTGAGATATTTAGATAAATTTCTTTTTTTAACAATAGGATTGTTAATTAACCTTAAAACACCAACTGGAAGTGATGTTTTATTTGTTACAACATTGTTTTCAACTCTAGCAAGCTCTAAACTTCCACCACCTAAATCAGCAACAAGTCCATCCACATTCTCAAATCCAATTTTAACGCCTTCAGCTGATGATTCAGCTTCTTCTTCACCAGTTAAAATATTTATATTTTTTTTAAATAAGTATTCTACTTCTTCAATAAAGGGCTTTGCGTCTGTAGCTTCTCTTAATACAGCTGTTGCAATAATTTTAAGGTTATTAATTTTTGAAACATTAAGAATTTCTGAAAATCTTTTTAAAACTTTTAAAGCATATATCTTGCCTGATTTATGAAGTTTTTTTGATTTATCTAAGTTTTTACCAAGTTCACAAACTGCTTTTTCATTAAAAAAAGGTACTCTAGATGATGTAAAATCATCGTAAATTAACATTCTTATAGAATTTGAACCTATATCAATAATAGCTAATTTTGATTGTCTTAATTTTAAATTTTGCTTATTTTTAATTACTTTAAGTTCCATCTTTAACCAACCTTAAGTTTAATTTTTTAGGTTTAATTTTTAGTTTTGCCTTTCCTCTTCCTGATAAACTTGGATTATTCATGAAATAATCATGTGCAGAAAAAGAATCTTTCCGACTATATTTAATTTTTTGATAATTTCCATTAGGATAAAGTTCCCAGCTCTGATTCGTGTCTAGATAATTGGCCATCATTATTTGGTCTAAAACCTGTTCATGAACAGTTTGATTTTCAATTGGCACGAGAAGTTCGACTCTTCTATCTAGATTTCTTGGCATCAAATCTGCAGATGAAATATAAACTTTTGCATTTCTGTTAGGCATTAATTTTCCATTTGCAAAACAATATATTCTTGAGTGTTCAAGAAATCTTCCAATGATACTTTTTACAATAATATTTTCCGATTTATTTTTAATACCAGGTCTTAAACAACATACACCTCTTACAAATAAAGAGACTTTTACACCGACACTAGAAGCCTCATAAAATTTATCAATTATTTGTGAATCAACTAATGAATTCATTTTAGCCCAAATCTCAGCGTGTTTCCCTTTTTTTGCATTACTTATTTCCTTATCTATATTCTGATTTAAAGTTTTTCTTAAATTTACAGGTGAAATGGAAATTTTATTTAAATTTCTTGGTTTAGAATATCCAGTCACGTAATTGTAGAATTTTTCTACATCTGCAGCCATTTTTTTATCAGAGCTAAATAGAGATAAGTCTGTGTATATTTTTGCATTTACAGGATGATAATTGCCAGTACCTAAATGGAAATATGTTTGAATTTTACCACCCTCACGTCGATGTATTAGTGATGATTTAGCATGTGTTTTGTATTTTGCAAAACCATAAACAATTTGAACTCCAGCTTTTTCAAGACTTCTTGCCAGCTGTATATTTGCTTCTTCATCAAATCTAGCTTTGATTTCAATTAAAGCAGTAACTGTTTTGCCATTTTCGGAAGCGCTAATTAATGCTTTAACAATTGGTGAATCTAAAGTAGTTCTGTACAATGTTTGTTTAATAGCAATTACTTTTTTATCCATAGCAGCTTGATTTAAAAATTCAATTACAGCATCAAAAGTCTCAAATGGATGATGAACTATTAGGTCTTTTTTCTTAATTGTCTCAAAAAAATTATTATTGTATTCTTTTAATCTTTCTACTTCTCTTGGTGTAAAGTTTTTAAATTTTAATTTAGAATTTTTAATTTTACAAATTTGGTCTATATCCTGGATTCCAACTAAACCTGCTACTTCATAAATATAATTTGGATTAATTTCTAATTTATTTGTTATAAATTTTACAAGTTCTTTGTCGCTTTTTTCTAAAATTTCTAATCTAACAATATCACCAGTTCTTCTTCGCTTTAATGCTAGTTCAAATGATCTGACTAAATCCTCAGCCTCTTCTTGAATTTCTACATCACTATCTCTTATTACTCTAAATATCATTTTCTTTTCTAATAAATGATCTGGAAAAATTTCAGAGGCAAAGTAACCAATAACATCGTCTAGAACCAAAAATTTCTTAAATGATTTTCCTCCATCTATTTCAATAAATCTTGATAAAGCTTTAGGAATTACGATAATTGAATTAAGAATTCTCTTTTTTTTCTTTTTCTTCAGCTTCATAACTAAAGCTCTACCTTGATTAATAATAAATGGAAAAGGATGAGAAGGATCAATCGCTGATGGTGTAAGTAGAGGATAAATTTCTTCGTTAAATATTTCTAATAATTTCTTTTTTTCTTTTGTGTTAAGGTTTTCTGGCTTAGTCAATAAAATATTATTTCTCTTCAGCTGATTTGATAGATTATTAAATATGGTATTTTGTTTATTTAATAGATTTTTTGTATCATTAATAACCATCTCCATCTGTTCTTCAGGCGTTAGTCCATCTGAACTTAGTGAGTCGACTTCTTGTTTAATTTGACTGTATAGTCCAGCAACTCGAACCATAAAAAATTCATCTAAATTAGAGCCTGCAATAGATAAAAATTTTACTCTCTCATAAAGAGGATTTTCAATATTTTGCGCCTCTAACAGAACTCTATCGTTAAATTTTAACCATGATAATTCTCTATTTATATAATTGGATTTAAGCTCTTCTTTGTCTTGTTTTTTTAATGCAGTCATATATTTAGATTTAATGCGCGAATTATATGTCATGAGACATGCAAAATCTAGTTGGGAAGACCCAAATTTAAGTGATTTTGAAAGACCACTAAATAAAAGAGGCATCAAAAGTGCAAAAATTATAAGTGAATTTTTTGTTAAAAAAAAATACTCCTTTGACTACGTGCTTTTATCTTCATCAAAAAGAACAAAAAAAACTCTAAATTTAATACTGAATAAAATAAATAAACCAAAAAAAATTAAAAGTTCCTCAAAACTCTATTTGGTTAATGAAAATGAAATAATAGCTAATATAAAAAATATCCATAAAAAGTTTAAGAAAGTATTGATAATAAATCATGAACCTGCTCTTAAAAATTTAGTTATAAAATTAACTAAAAATAAAGATAATAGTAATTTTAAACTATTAAATTATAAATTCCCAACTTGTGCATTTGCTAAAATAGTTTTCGATACGAATGATTGGATAAATATTGAAGAGAAAGGAATTATTTCTGAATTTGTAAGGCCTAAAGATTTAGTTATCTAACGAATAGCCTGCAGATCTCACTGTGCGAATTAAATTTTCTAATCCACTTACATTTAAAACTTTTCTCAATCTTCTTATGTGAACATCAACCGTTCTACTTTCTACATAAATATTTTCACCCCAAACATTATTTAGTAATTGTTCTCTTGAATAAACTCTTTTTGGATTTTTAATAAAAAAATCTAATAATTTAAATTCTGTGGGTCCCAAAATTATTTCCTTATCATTTCTATAAACTCTTTTTGCTAATCTATCAATTTTAAGGTCTTTAAATTCCACAACATCAGTTGATGACAAAGGTTTAGCCCTTCTTAACAAAGATTTAATTCTTGCATTTAATTCTTTTTGGCTAAATGGTTTAGTGACGTAATCATCGGCTCCAGTTTCAAATGCTTTTAATTTATCTTCCTCCTCTCCTTTTGCAGTAAGCATAATAATTGGAATGTCATTATATTTTTTATCCCTTTTTAACTGTTTACATATTTCAACACCTGATAAATCTGGCAACATCCAATCTAATAAGATTAAGTCTGGCATTTTTTGTTTTATTGATTTTAAAGAGTCCTCTCCATTTTCACTTGAAGAAACCTTATGACCTTCTTTTTCTAAATTATATTTTAATAAGGTTGAAATTGGCGCCTCATCTTCTGCAATAAATATGTGTGCACTCATTACTTTGTTAATTCTGAATCGCTACCCTTGGGTCTTTCACCCTCTAAATAATCACCTGTAACTAAATAAAATACTTGCTCAGCAATGTTTGTTGTATGATCTCCTATCCTTTCAAGGTTTTTAGTAACAAATAAAAGATGTGAGCCATATTCAATATTTTCCATATTTGATTTAATTAATGAGATGACTTCTTCCATACATTTATTTGTTAAATCATCAACTTGTTCATCACTCTCCCATACTGTTTGAGCTACATCGCTTGATCTACTTAGATAAGAGTCTAAAACAATTTTTAATTGTTTTTGAACCAAAATGCAGATTCTACTCATTGCTTCAATTAAATTATTTGGCAAATGCGTATTTATAAGTTTTGTTCTTTTTGCAATATTTTTGGCAAGATCACCTATTCTTTCTAAGTCTGAAGACATCTTTAGAGCTGCAACTGTTTCTCTAAGATCCACAGCCATTGGTTGTCTTAAAGCAATTAAATTTACTACCTCATTCTCTATCTGAGACTCAAAATTATCTATAACCATATCTGAATTTATAACATCATCAGCAAGGTTATGATCATTTGATGATATTGCTTTCATTGCATTACCTAAAGCGGTTTCGCAATTTGCCCCCATTTCAACTAAATCATTGTTTAATTTTTTTAATTGGTCTTCGTAAGATTTTACTGTGTGTGGTTTTTCATTCATTATCCAAACCTTCCTGTTATGTAATCCTGCGTTTGTTGTTGAGTCGGATTCTTGAATATCTTATCAGTAGAGCCTACTTCAATCAATTTGCCAAGGTGAAAAAAACCAGTATTTTGAGAGACTCTTGCAGCTTGGGACATTGAGTGAGTAACAATTATTATAGTATGTTCCTTTCTTAATTCATCAATTAGCTCCTCTATTTGTGCTGTCGCAATTGGATCAAGAGCTGAACATGGCTCATCCATGAGTATTACCTCTGGCTTAATTGATATTGTTCTTGCAATACAAAGTCTTTGTTGTTGTCCACCTGATAAACCAGTACCTGGTTCGTGAATTCTGTCTTTTACCTCTTCCCAAAGTGCTGCTTTTCTCAAACTCTCTTCAACAATATTATCCATTTCACTTTTAGATTGAGCTATCCCATGTATCTCAGGTCCATAAGAAATATTCTCATAAATGGTTTTTGGAAAAGGATTTGGTTTTTGAAAAATCATTCCAACTTTTTCTCTAAGCCTTACAACATCTGTATCTTTTTGATTTATGTCATAGTCATTAATTTTTACGACACCACTGACTTTACAAATATCGATCACATCATTCATCCTATTTAAACATCTTAAGAATGTTGATTTACCACAACCAGAAGGTCCAATAAGAGCAGTTACTTTATTTGCTTCGATATCCATATTGATATCAAATAAAGCTTGTTTCGCTCCATAATAGACATCAACATTTTTTGCTTCTATTTTATTCATATTTTAGTTCCATTTCTTTTCAAATTTATGTCTAATTAATTGTGCTCCTAAATTCATAAAAATTAGGAAAAATAATAATACCATTATGCAAGCAGACACTTTTTCTACAAATCCTCTTTCGGCACTCTCTGCCCATATATAGATTTGAACAGGCAAGCTAGCTGCTGGATCCATAGGGGTTCCTGGTATTGTGTTAACAAAAGCAACCATTCCAATTAATATTAAAGGCGCTGTTTCACCTAATGCTTGAGCTAAGCCAATTATAGTACCTGATAAAGTTCCAGGTAAAGCCAAAGGCACGGTATGATGCATCGTCGTTTGCATTTTGCTAGCTCCCATTGCTAAAGCTGCTTCTCTTATACTGGGTGGAACAGCCTTCAATGATGCTCTGGCTGCTATTATAATTGTTGGAAGAGTCATTAATGAAAGGGTTATACCTCCAACTAAGGGTGTTGATCTAGGTAAACCAAATACAGCCAATAAAACACCTAATCCTAATAATCCAAAAACAATTGAAGGAACTGCTGCTAGATTATTGATATTTACTTCAATAAAATCTGTAAATCTATTTTTTGGTGCAAATTCTTCTAGATAAACTGCAGCTAGTAAGGCAACAGGAAAGGCAATTGACAGACAGACAAGTATGGAAAATAATGAACCCATAAATGAGCTTGCTATTCCCGCTAACTCAGCTTCTCTAGAATCAGCATTTGTAAAAAAACTGGCATTAAATTCACTTATAACTCTTCCATCTTCATTTAATTTATCAAAAATTTTTAATTGATAATCAGATGCTCTTCTTCTATTTTCAGGTATATCTCTTGGATAATTTCCTTTAAATACTTGATCTAAGTCGTCAGAGGCTGTTAATTTTACATCAACTGTTTTTCCAAAGCTATCAGGATTGTCTAGAAGATAATATTTTAATTCTCTCTCAAAAGTAAATGCAAACATTTTTTTTAATTCCATAATTTGATCCTCACTTGCATCTGGATCGAGAGTGATAAATGTTTCTATCCCAAACTCATAAAAGTCTGCATCATTAATATCTTCGGTTGTTGGTTTTTTATCTGGATCCAAATATAATAAATCTGCATTATAATTGACTGGTATTACCAACCATGTTTTTTGAAATGCTGTGTAACCAGTAGAAAATATCTTTGTTAGAAATACCACTAGAAATAATAAAGCCATAAATATTGCAGCTTTACCGTAAAATTGAAATCTTTTTTCAGCTTTGTATCTTTTAATTAAACGTTCTTCTTTATTCATATTTCTCTCTATATTTTTTCACAACAGACAAGGCAACAATATTTAAAACTAAAGTAACTATAAATAAACTTAATCCCAATGCAAAAGCTGCTTGGGTTTTCGGATCCCCAAATTGTTGATCACCAATTAAGATAACAACAATTTGAGCAGTTATTGTTGAAGTGGACTCTAATGGATTAAGAGTTAGGTTTGCTGCCAACCCTGATGCCATTACAACAATCATTGTTTCACCAATAGCTCTAGAAACACCTAATAAAATAGATCCAACAATTCCAGGTAAAGCAGCTGGAATAATTACTCTTTTTATTGTTTCAGATTTTGTTGCTCCCATGGCATAGCTACCATCTCTAAGATTTTGAGGAACACTTGTAATTACGTCGTCACTTAAGCTTGATATAAATGGAATAATCATAATTCCCATAACACCACCGGCTGCCAGTGCGCTTTCTGCTGACACCTCTAGTCCTAATGATAATCCAAGGTCTTTTAAAAAAGGTCCAACTGTTAAAGCAGCAAAAAAACCATAAACAACAGTTGGAATTCCTGCTAAAATTTCAATGACAGGTTTGGCATATTGTCTTAAACGTTTGCTCGCATATTCCGCCATATATATACCACTTAACAAACCAATTGGTATTGCAACACACATTGCAATCAAAGCTATAAAAAAGGTGCCTGCAAATATCGGAACCGCACCAAAAGTATCACTATACATTGATGGATCAAGTGCTTCACTTGCATCTCGAACAAAAGCTTTTGCAGGATACCAGTGCATTCCAAATACAAAATCAAATAGTGGGATAACTTGAAAAAATTCTATTGTTTGAAACAAAAGGGAAAAAATAATACCAATGGTTGTTAATATCGCTGCCAGTGATGATAAAAAAAATACTCCTTTAAGAAATATTTCAACTGGTTCTCTTGTTTTAGTGTTGTTTGAAATCTTTGTATACGCATAACCTGTTGATGCAATTAGTAATGATAAGACTATAACGACCTTAGACCACTTTGTTATGTCTCTAAAGTTTAAATATTTTTCTGCTGATCTTTGTAACTCTGCAGTAAGTTCTCCTGAATACTGGTTTCGAGAAAGTGATTTTACTTTTTCATAAAATAAATTCAACTCTCCTTCTAGAAGTCCTTGCGAAGAATAATCACTAAGTATAAAAAATCTTACTATGCTAGGTTCAAATATCGACCATAAAGCATACAAAAGAAAAGCAGGTGCGCCACACCATATAGCAAGATAGTATCCATAAAATTTTGGAAGAGCTGTTAACCGTTTGTTAGATTGAATTAAAATAGCTTTTTTTCTTCCAAAGAAGTAACTGGATAAAGCTAAAAGAACGATTGTTAAAAATATTACTGAATTCAATTATTGGCTCCTTTAGATTTATACAAAAAAAAGGGCCCATTTAATAGGGCCCCTTTTGAGTTTATTAACAAATATTATATTACTCCATTGACATTGCAGTAAGAGATTTCGAATTATCTCTAACTGTTCTGTAAGTTTCAGCATCAAGTGGAACAAGTCCTATTTCCGCTAAGTAACCTCTTTTACCAATAGCTTTAGTTGTAGTGAATTCTTTTACAAATTCATGTAATCCTGGAATTACACCAACATGAGCTTTTTTTACGTAAAAGAATAATGGTCTAGCAACAGCATAACTATAGTCTTGGATAGATTCTAATGATGGTTGACCACCTTCTATACTTGCAGCTTGCAATTTATCTCTTGCAGCTAAAAAGTAACTAAATCCAAAGAAACCAAACATTTCTTTGTCTTCAGATAATTTTTGAATAATTAAACTATCATTCTCTCCAACTTCAATAGCAGCACCATCTTCTCTGTAAAGTTTTTGTGGTTTTTTGTATTTTTTATTTCCAGCTTCGAAACCTGCTTTGTATAATGCTTTAGCCTCTTTAGGCATACCTTTTTTCATTACTAACGAATTCCAAGCATCTCTTGTTCCGGATGTTCCTGGGGGAATCATAACTGAAATCTTTTGTTTTGGTAAACTTGGATCTATTTGATCCCATGTTTTGTATATGTTGTCTACTAATTTACCATCAACAACTGAGTGTTTTGCTAAAGCTTTCCAAAGTTGTTCTTTAGTGAAGTTTACTGGTTCAGCATCAACACTGTATGCTAAAGTAATACCATCGTTACCGATAATAACTTCAACAATGTCATTAACACCATTTTTTTTGCAAAGAGCTTTTTCTTTATCTTTCATTGCTCTTGATGCATTTGTTATATCAGGGTGAGCTTCTCCTACACCTGCACAAAATAATTTTGCACCACCACCTGTACCAGTTGACTCGATTACTGGTGTTTTAAATCCAGTTTGCCCGAATCTTTCAGCAACTATTGTTGCGTAAGGGAATACAGTAGATGATCCAACTATTTTGATTTGATCTCTTGCTTGAGCAATAGTGGCAACAGAAATGGCAACTATTGAAGCAAGGACTATAGTTAGTTTTTTCATTTTTAATATCCTTTCGTGAATTAAAGTTAATTAACGACTCGCTTATTAAATTTTATTGAGGACTCTAGTATTACAAATTTATTACAGTTTTGTTAAATAGGTAACTTTTTAGTTGTATTTTTTAGAGATGATTAAGGTATCATTATCTGCAGCTAAATCTCCTCGACAACGAATTGGGCTGACATTTTCACTTAGTGCTAAGCTCTTTGTTGGTCTTAAAGTAACTTCTAGTTGTATCATTGATATAAGGTCTTTTACTTGATTTTGATCATATTTCCATGAAGGCCAACTTGTGGGGGTAGAAAAAGTAGTAATTATATAACTTGAGGCCCTATTAAAATTATAATTACTCTCATTTTGTTTTCTTAACAAATGATCTCTTACAGAAAAGAAAATATTTTTACATCTATGCATGTCAGACAAATAATTTTCTTTTTTTAAGTTTTTGTTCATTGGGATTGATACAATCAAATCAATTGTATCTCTCCAGAATGAAGTTAAAACCTCAGTATAGATATGATCAACATTTACTTTGTCAGATGGAAAATGTTTATTGACAGTGCTTTTCGTATTTTCTAAGTCATTTTTCATTCTAAAAATACCAATATCAAATACAGTAAGTTGTTGGTTTCTTAAAAGTGTTGTAATGTCTTTTTTATTAGAGTCTTCAGAGTAAGAATTTGATATAAAATTAAAAAATAAGTAAGAAAAAATAAAAAAATTTATTATTATTTTTTTCATTTAACAATTTTATTTAAAAAATCCGTTATTTACAAATTAAATTATATTGTGAAAATTGTTAAATTATATTAAGTTTATAATTCACTGGGTAAATGAATGTTAATTTCGGTTCCTTTACCATTAAGATTTTTTATTTCGTAATCACCTCTATGTTGAGAAATTATATGTTTGACAATTGCAAGACCTAAACCTGTTCCACCAACTTTCCTGCTCTCTTCAACATCTACTCTATAAAATCTTTCAGTTACCCTGTTAATTTGATCCTCGGGAATTCCAATACCTTGATCAGATACAGATATTTTAATTCCTTTTGTTATGAGTTTCCCTTTGCTTGGAGAAGCTAATATATTTATAGTTGATTTTTCTTTTGAGTATTTAATAGCATTGTCTAATAAATTAGAAAAAACTGTTATTAATTTATCTTCATCACCAATAACATCACTTACATTACCTAAATTAATTTCAAGATTAATATTTTTTTCTTTTAAGCTAGTAAAATGAACATCTTTTACTTTTGTCAATACATTCTTCAAATTAACTGGTTTGTCAGGTCTTATATGCTCCTGGAGTTCAATTCTGCTTAATATTAATAGATCACTTATTAAATTTTCCATTCTTTTGCTTTGTGAAGAGATTATTTTAAGAAATTTTATCTTTGCTATTTCGTCATCTTTAGCGGGACCCTCTATTGTCTCTATAGCGCCTTTAATTGAAACAAGAGGAGTTTTTAATTCATGGCTAACATTAGCAACAAAGTCAGTTCTAAATTTTTGTGCTTTTGAAATTTCAGTAAGATCTTTTAAAAATAAAACAACAGAGTCTTTTTCTGTAAAAATTACAGTTGGTCCAGGAATCACATAAATTCTGTAATACTGATATGAAGGCAAATTTATTTCTAAATCTAAATTACTGGTTTTTTTTGAAGACTTAACTTCTCTGATTTTTTCATCTAGATTAGGATTTCTTAAAATTGTGCCGAG
Organism: uncultured Pelagibacteraceae bacterium; assembly: GCA_902569245.1. Lineage (GTDB taxonomy): Bacteria > Pseudomonadota > Alphaproteobacteria > Pelagibacterales > Pelagibacteraceae > Pelagibacter. Next base: position 110,859 of record CACFTO010000003.1, read on the forward strand.
ATGTGTATTTAAAATATTTTTACCAAATCTTTTTTCGGCACTTGGATTGGCATATTTTATAATATTTAATTTATCTAATGCTATAAATTGATCCTCTAATTCATCTAATATAAATGTTTTGCTATCATCCTTTTCATACTTTGAAATAATAATTTTATCATCAGTATTTTTTTTATTTCTGTTTGAATAAATTATTATTAGTAGAAATATAATTACACAGATTAATAGTATTTCAAAGAGGCCAATCATGATGTTCTAAAAGTTAAGTATATAATTAACATATTAAAAATTTAATATGCAATTATTTAAATTTTAGTTACTTAATTAGGGGAGATATTATTAATAAAAATTTCTGCGGTTTTATCCCAAGTAAAGTTTTTAGAGTATTCTAGGCACTTTTCTCTTTCAACTTTTAGAGCTTTCATTGCGGATTTTTCTAAATCCTCATCTAAACAATTAATTTCACTATCTTTGAAAATATCTTTAGGACCAGGAACAGGAAATGCTGCAACTGGTGTACCACAACTGAGGGATTCACATATTACAATTGCAAACGTATCTGTTTTGCTTGGAAAGACAAAAACATCAGATGATGTAAAATATGAAGCTAATTCACCATTAGTTTTTTCACCCAAGAAGTGAGCATCTGGAAATTCTTTTTTTAACTTTTCAATATCTGGTCCTTTACCAACAAGAAGTTTTGTTCCTTCTAATTTTAGATTTAAAAAAGCACGAATATTTTTTTCAATAGCCACTCGACCTACATATATCCATATAGGCCTTTTATATTCTAAATTGATTTTTTTTGGATTTTTAAACGATCCATGATCAGCACCTCTTGTCCAAACAACCATTTTACTTTCATCTACTCCAATTTGAATTAGTTCTTTTTTCATAGATTCGGTTGTAACCAAAATTTTTTCTGCTTTGTTATGAAAGTTGCTTAGGAATTTCTGTGATAATTTTTCAGCAACCCAAGGTAAATATAATTTCATATATTTATCAAATCTTGTGTGAAAACTTGTGGTAAACTTTAGATTATTATTAAGACAATATCTTCTTGCCATAAATCCTAAAGGACCTTCGGTAGCTATATGTATGGCTGAAGGATTTATTTTTTTTATTAAATGACTTACTCTTGGCCAAATATTCACAGAAAGTCTTATTTCATTATATTTAGGCATTGGCACAGTGAAGAAAAGTTGGGGATTTAAATACTCAACTTCGTGACCCATTGCTTCAAGTTTTTTTCCTGTTTCATTTAAAGTTCTTACCACACCATTTACTTGTGGAAAATAAGCGTCTGTTACAATTAATATTTTCATTATGATGCCTTTTTCAGACCTGGAGTTTCAATTACTTCTTTATCTGAATTATTACGACTATCTGAAAATTTTTCTCTTAATTTATCCCAATAAATTATTTCAAACGTTCCATCAAAGTTTTCAACTAAGGCAGTACAAGACTCAACCCAGTCTCCACAATTTAAATAATTAACACCATCATAATTTTCATTTTGGGCATGATGAATATGCCCACAGATTATTCCATCAAATTTTTTTTTCTTTCCATATTCTGCAATTGTTTTTTCGTATTCTCCCATATATTTAACTGCATTTTTTACCTTATATTTAAGAAACTTTGCTAAAGACCACTGGCCTTTACCTCTTAGACGTCTAAAAAAGTTAATCACTACATTTAATTTCAATAGCATTTCATAGGCTATTGCGCCTAACTTCGACAACCATTTGGCATATCTCATAACACCATCCCAAGCATCACCGTGAACAACTAAATATTTTTTATTTAAAACAGACTGATGAATTACTCTATTGATCATTTTTATCTGTCCAAAATGCATAGGAATAAATTTTCGAAACACTTCATCATGATTACCTATAACGTAGTAAACTTCTGTTCCATGTCTTGCTTTTCTTAATATTTTTTGAATTACGTCATTATGTTCTTGTGGCCAATAAAAATTTTTTTGAAGTGCCCAAACATCTATTATATCGCCTACACAGTAAAGTTTTTCTGATCTTGTATTTTTAAAAAATTCAAGCAATTTATTTGCTTGGCAACCTTTAGTACCAAGATGCACATCTGAAATGAATATACTTTTGTATTTTAATATAGGTTTCATTTAATCCTTTTTTTTTAATTCAATTTGCACTAGAATCGTTTAATTCTTTGTGCCATAGTAATGTTAAGGAAATATTAAAATTTATTATGAAATATTGCATTATTTACAACAAAAACGCTTCCTCTGGCAGAAAATCTAAATTTATAAAAAAAATTTCTGATGAACTTTCTAAGTATAACGATGTTTCTTTTTTTGAAACTGAGAGCGTGGATAAAGCAGAGGCAGTATTTAAAAATATTTCTAAGTTAAATATAGATAGACTTGTAGTTGCTGGAGGCGATGGTTCAGTATCATTTGCAATAAACAAACTTATTAAAAATAATTTTGTTCCAAAAAAAGATTTTGCTATTGGTTATATACCAGCTGGAACTGCTAATTTACTTCAAGCTGAACTAAATATGAGTAAAAAAATAAGTAAAATTGTTCAAATTTTACAATCAAACAATTTAAAACAAACTAATTTAGTAAAAATCAATAATGATTATTTTATTTTAATGGCAGGTATAGGTTGGGATGCAACGATAGTCCATTCAATTAATAGTTCTCTAAAAAAACTGTTAGGTAAAATTATTTTTGGATATAAAGGATTGCAAAAATTTTTGTTAATGAAAAATCAAAAATTAAAAGTTAACATAGATGGTCAAAATCATATAGCTGACTGGGTGTTATGTTCTAATACCAATTATTATGCGGGTCACTACAAAATTAATAAAACAAATATATTTGATAACAAAATTATTACTTATGTATTCAAAGACCTTACAAGAATAAAAATACTTTATTATATTTATTTGATTATTTTTTTTGGAGATTTATCGAAGTCTACGAGTGTTATAACATCTTATTCCAGTGAGCTAAAAATTGATGGACAAGGGAAAAAAATTCCAATTCAAATTGATGGTGATAAATATCAATATTGTGATAACGTAGAATTAAGGAAATCAGGAAAATATTTTAACATATTAACAGCATAACTTTTAAATAAGAGAATTTATCAAAAAATCATTTTACTAAGATATTTAATTTAAATATAATTATTATAAAATTACACAGGAGGTCATTATGAGTAAAAAGTTAAAGAAAAATGAAAAAAGAAAAAAAAAGGTTATCGAGTTAATAGAAAAACTTAAAAATAAGATCAATTTAAAAGAAAAAAAATTATCTAAAATTAATATTAAAATTGCAAGTATTGAAAAAAGAGTTGCTGAAAAAAAAACAAAAAAACTAGCTAAAAAGAAGACTATCGAGAGTTCCGCATCTGTAAATAATTAATTTCTAAATCTTCTTTCCCCTTTTTGTAATTAAAAAAGGGGAAAGTAGTTAATCAACAAAATTTTAAAATTAAGGGGAAATAAAGATGTTTTATAATTTAAAATTTTATTAGAATTTTATAATTAATGTTGATGACAAAAATATTTATAGATTATTACAATTTAATTAAAGTTTATTTGCTCTACCATAAATGTCTTGATATCTAACAATATCAGTCTCTTTTAGAATTGAACCAACTTGAGCTTCCATAATTTTTACAGGTTTTTTTCCAGGATTTTGTATTCTATGAATTGCTCCTAATGGAATGAAAATATGTTCATTAGGTTTTTTATTAATGATATTTTTATTTAAAGTTATTCTTGGATTACCTTTGGTAACTAACCAATGTTCTGCTCTATGATGATGTTTTTGAAGACTTAATATACCTTTAGGTTTAACTGATAATTCTTTAATTAAAAACTCTTTTCCTTCGAATAAATTTAAATAACTCCCCCATGGTCTATAAAAAATATTCTTTTTCTTAAAGTGTTTTCTTTTATTTTTATCATATATCTTGAGTATCTCTTTCCAACTACCAAGATCAGACCAAGGTATATCTAATTTAATAGCATTAATTTTATTTGTTTTCTCAAGTATTGCATAATCAAAAGATTTCTCGATTGATTTTTCAAAAGCTCTTTTATTTAAGTAATAAGTATTATTTTTATATTTGCCTTTTTTAATAGCCTCAACACAACTTTTGTAAGTTTTATTTTGATATTTTTTAAAGTTATTGATTATTGAGTCTTTTCTTAAAAAAAACATGCCAGAATTCCAGTAACCTTTTTTCTTAATGACTTCTTTTGCTTTTGATAAATTTGGTTTTTCAATAAATTTTGTAACTTTATTTATAGATTTAATTTTTTTAGTTAAAAAATATCCATATTCACTTGATGGATTTGTCGGTTTAATTCCAAAAATAAATAAATTTTGATCATCTAAATTTGATTTATTTTTTAATAGGGCTTTATTTAAAATATTAGATTTATCAATTAAATGATCTGCTGCAAAAAATATTAATGGTTGCTCTAATGGAATATCCTTTATCAATGCTGAAGCAAGGATTGCCGGTGCAGTATTTTTTTTAGCTGGTTCTAAAACTATTTTAAACTTTTTTATTTTACTTTTTTTTAAAGCTAATTTGACTTGTTTTAAGTATTTGAGATTTGTGCTGATTATAGGAAAATCAAAAATTGGTTTATTAACTCTTTCTAAAGTTTTTTGAATTAAACTCCATCCACCAAAATCAATAAATTGTTTTGCTTGATGTTTTTTTTTATCTGGCCAAAGTCTTGTGCCTGCGCCACCACAAAGTATTACAGGTCTAATTTTCATTAAATATCAGCGTACGTTCTAACCTCGTTTTTACCACCTGGATGAGTTGGTGCACCTTTATAAGCTGGTCCTACAGTTTGTGCATATTTCCATAATGTACCATTGCCAAAATTCACTTTCCTCGGTTTCCATTTTTTACGTCTTGCACTTAATTCCTTTTTTGTAAGTCTTACGTTAATTGTGCCCTTTTTAGCGTCTATATCGATGATATCCCCATTCCTTAAAAGGGCTATAGGACCGCCTACGGAGGCCTCAGGGCCCACATGACCGATACAAAAGCCTCTGGTAGCCCCTGAGAACCTACCATCCGTAATAAGGGCTACTTTCTCCCCTTTTCCTTGACCGTAGATTGCTGCAGTTGTTTGAAGCATTTCTCTCATTCCAGGACCTCCTATTGGTCCTTCGTATCTAATTATAATAATGTCTCCATCTTTGTATTTTCTGTTTATTACCGCTTTGTACGCAGACTCTTCATTATCAAAACATCTTGCTCTTCCTGTAAATTGTAATTTTTTCAAACCTGCTATTTTTACAATTCCACCTTCTGGAGCTAAATTACCTTTTAATCCAACAACTCCTCCTGTTGGAGAAATAGGATTTTTATAAGATCTCATTACTTTTTGATTTTCTCTAAATTTTACATTTTTTAAATTTTCTCTCATGGTTTTGCCTGTAACCGTCATACAATCACCATGGATGTAACCGCCGTCCATTAATGTCTTTAATAACATTGGAACTCCTCCTGCTTCCCACATATCTTTTGCAACATATTTTCCACCAGGTTTTAAATCTGCAAGATAAGGAGTTTTCTTAAATATTTTTGCAACATCCATTAAATCAAATTTAATTCCAATTTCATTTGCTATAGCTGGTAAGTGCAATCCTGCATTTGTTGATCCACCTGTTGCTGCAACAATTGTTGCTGCATTTTCGAGAGCTTTTCTAGTTACAATATCTCTTGGTCTAATATTTTTTGCTAATAAATTCATTACAGCTTTACCACTGTCTATTGCATATTTATTTCTTTCTAAATATGGCGCTGGTGTTCCTGCTGAGAAAGGTAAAGCTAATCCTATTGCTTCAGAAACACATGCCATTGTGTTTGCAGTAAATTGTCCACCACAAGCACCTGCACTTGGACATGCTTTAAGTTCTAATTTTCTTAAAGCATGCGCTGTCATTTTTTTTGAAGTATATTTTCCAACACCTTCAAATACATCAACAACAGTTACATCTTTACCTTCAAATCTACCTGGTAAAATAGAACCACCATAAATAAACACACTTGGAACATTTAATCTAACCATAGCCATCATTAAACCTGGTAATGATTTATCACATCCAGCTAATCCAACTAATGCATCATAACAATGACCTCTAACTGTAAGTTCTGTTGAGTCTGCAATTACATCTCTTGAAATCAAAGATGATTTCATTCCTTCATGACCCATTGCAATACCATCTGTTACAGTAATAGTACAAAATTCTCTTGGCGTTCCTCCAGTTGCTTGAACACCTTTTTTAACTGATTGAGCTTGTTTCATTAAATTTATGTTACAAGGAGCGGCCTCATTCCATGTTGAAACAACACCAACAAATGGTTTTGCTACATCTTTTTCTGTAAGATCCATTGCATAATAAAAAGATCTTTGAGGGGCTTTATCAGCACCTATTGTTGTGTGTCTACTTGGTAATTTTTTCTTATTAAATTTTTTCATTATAAACCTTTAAGAGTTAATTCTATTTTTTTAACATCTTTTTCAAGATTAGCAAAGTTGCTTTTCTCTTGCTCTACTATATTTTGTGGTGCACGATCTACAAAGGATTTATTTGATAATCTAACATCAATTTTTTTCATCTCTTCACTAATTTTTGTAATTTTCTTTTCTAATGTTGATTTGATCATATTTAAATCAACATCTTCATCAAAATATAATTTAAATAACTCACCACTTATGACTATACTTGCAGAGGGTTTATCTAGATCTTTTTCATGAAAATTTTTAATTCTTCCATTTTTTTTCATTATATTTTCATTAGAAGATAAAAAGCTTTTATAATCTTTGTTTGTATTTTCTGTTGAAATTTCAATAAATGATCCGGGACTTATATTTAATTCATTTTTAAATGATCTAATTGATGTAATAAAATTGATGATATTATTTATCTCATCATACGATTTTTTTTCATGATAATCATCTTCTGGCCAATTAGCATGCATCAAGTAATCTTTTCCATCTTTATCTAGCTTATTATTTAACCATATCTCCTCGGTTACAAATGGAATAAATGGATGAAGTATTATTAAAATTTCCTTAAAAACATATGCTGATGTTTGTCTTAACTCCTTAATATCTTCCTCATTTTCAGAATTTAAAACCGTTTTAGATAACTCTAAATACCAATCACAAAATGAATGCCATACAAATTGATAAATAATCTTAGCTGCTTCATCAAATCTATAGTTTTTTAAACTATTTTCCGTGTCGTTTTTAACTTTTACAAGCTCAGATAGTATCCACTTATTAATAGTTAATTTAATATTTTCAGGTTTTTTCACATCACCAAAATCACACTTATTTTGTGTTAAAAAGTTATTTGCATTCCAAATTTTATTTAAAAAATTTCTATAACCTTTTACCCTGTCTTCAGATAATTTTACGTCTCGACCTGGTGATGCCATTGACAAAAGGGTAAATCTCAATGCATCTGCACTATATTTTTCGATAAGTTCTAATGGATCAATAACATTGCCCTTTGATTTAGACATTTTTTGACCCTTTTCATCTCTAACTAAAGCATGAACATAAATATTTTTAAAAGGTTCCTTATCTAAAAACTCCGTTCCCATCATAATCATTCTAGCAACCCAGAAAAATATGATATCAAAACCAGTAACAAGAACACTTGTTGGATAAAATTTTTCAACTTCTGGTGTTTTTTCAGGCCAACCTAAAGTCGCAAATGGCCAAAGACCTGATGAAAACCAAGTATCTAATACATCTTCATCTCTTTTTAATTTCACTTCTTTTGAATAGAATTCTTTTGCCTGTTTTTTACATTCAACTTCATTTTCAGCTACAAATATTTTTCCATCAGGTCCGTACCAAGCTGGAATTTGATGTCCCCACCATAATTGACGAGAAATACACCAAGGTTCAATATTATCCATCCATTGAAAATATGTTTTTGACCAATTTTCAGGAAAAAATTTAGTCTTACCATTATTGACTACTTCTTTTGCTTTAATGGCTAAAGTTTTTGCATCAACAAACCATTGTTCTGTTAAATAAGGTTCAATAATAGAATTAGATCTATCTCCATAAGGAACTTTATTAACTAACTTTTCTATTTTTTTTAAAAATTTTCCTTCTTCAAGATGTTCTAAGATTAGTTTTCTTGCAGCAAATCTATCTAAACCTTTATATGGGTCAGACGCATTGTCATTTATTTTTCCATCAGGAGTGAATATATTAATTATTTCTAACTTGTTTCTTATACCTACATCATAGTCATTAAAATCATGAGCTGGAGTAATTTTTACTGCTCCTGTTCCTTGTTCAGGATCAGCATAGTCATCTGTTATTATTTTTATTTTTCTATTTGCTAAAGGTATTGTAACTGACTTTCCAACAATGTTTTTAAATCTGTCATCTTTTGGATTAACTGCTATTGCGGTATCTCCCAACATAGTTTCAGGTCTTGTTGTTGCAATTGTTATAAATTTATCAGAATTTTCTATAGGGTAATTTATATAATAAAGTTGAGAATTTACTTCACGTTGATCAACTTCTAAATCAGATATTGCTGTTTTTAAAACAACATCCCAATTTACAAGTTTTTTTGCTTTGTAGATTAATTTCTTATTATAAAGATCAACAAATACTTTTATGACTGACTTAGATAAATTTTCATCCATTGTAAAAGCATTACGAGACCAATCACAAGAACATCCAAGTTTTTTAAGTTGGTTTATAATAATATCGCCATACTCATTTTTCCATTCCCATACTTTTTCTATAAATTTTTCTCTACCTAAATCGTTTTTTTTTACACCTTCTTTTGCAAGTTTTTTTTCAACTAATGCTTGGGTTGCAATACCAGCGTGGTCTGTACCTGGCTGCCATAAAGTTTCATAATTATTCATTCTATGAAATCTTGTTAAAACATCTTGAATTGAGTTATTTAAAGCATGTCCCATGTGGAGACTTCCAGTTACATTTGGTGGTGGAATTACTATTGAGAATTTTTTTGAATTTTCTTTGGGTTTAAATAATTCATGTTTTTCCCAATAATCATATATTTTATTCTCAACATTTTTATGCTCATATTTATCAAAACTCATTGATTTGTTTTATAAATTAATCAAATTAATAAACAATAATGAAAATCATTGCTAAATTTATAGACTAATGATCAAAATGAATTATACAAATGTCGATTACCAAATATTTTATATTTGATGGCAACGTGGCGGAATGGTTACGCAGAGGATTGCAAATCCTTGTATCCCGGTTCGATTCCGGGCGTTGCCTCCAAAAAAAGTATTGAGATAAGTTTTAAAAAAAGTAAGTTGTGTGAAAATATTCCTCGGTAGCTCAGTTGGTAGAGCAGTTGACTGTTAATCAATTGGTCGCAGGTTCGAGTCCTGCCCGAGGAGCCAAATCAATTAAACAGCTTTAGAAGTATTTATTTGTGCTATTTGTAAATTTTTTCCGAATTTAATTTTTTGATCCTGAGTTAACTCTGAGTAAACTTTAACTAAGAAGTTATAGTTTACATTCATGTGTCCCTCTTTTGATTTGTCAAGATTTACTAAATATTCTGAAAAATCCTCAAAGAAATAACTGATTGGAACTTTTAAATAATTAGACAATTGTAATAATCTAATAGAACTTACGCCGTTAGTTCCTTTTTCATACTTTTGGATTTGTTGAAAAGTTACGTTTATAGCTTTTGCTACTTTAGTTTGAGTTAAACCTAGTGCTAATCGTCTTAGCTTTAGCTTATTGCCAAGATGTTTGTTAAAATTATCTTCCATTCAAGACCCCTCTTTAAATAAAATAATAATGTGAGTTAATCTAAATAGAAAACTTTATGCAAGTAAAATAATTTTTAAAAAAAATGGTTTTTTTAACTTATTCAAAACCTGTCAAGTAACTTTTTATGAAGTCTTTAGAATTATTTTAAAGAATTTGGCTTAAAAAAAGCTTAGTTCTGTCACTCTTTGGGTTAGCAAAGAATTCTTTAGTGTCTGCCTTCTCAATTATCATTCCCTCATCCATAAAAATGACTTCATCAGCAACTTCTTTTGCAAATCCCATCTCATGTGTCACAACAATCATCGTCATTCCGCCTTTTGCAAGACTTACCATTGCATCTAACACTTCTTTTATCATTTCTGGGTCTAAGGCTGAAGTTGGCTCGTCAAATAACATAATTTTTGGTTGCATGCATAATGCTCTTGCTATCGCACAACGCTGTTGTTGACCTCCAGAGAGTTGTCCAGGGAACTTATTGGCCTGATCATCTATTTGTACTTTTTTAAGTTGGTCTAATGCAAGTTCTTGAGCTTCTTTTTTTGGCATTTTTTTTACCCAAATTGGTGCAAGAGTACAATTATCTAAAATTGATAAGTGTGGAAATAAATTAAATTGTTGAAAAACCATTCCAACTTCAGCTCTAATTTTTTCAATATCTTTTGTTTTTTCTGATAGTTCATTTCCATCAACAATTATATCTCCTTCTTGGTGCTCTTCTAATCTATTAATACATCTAATCAGTGTAGATTTACCCGATCCTGATGGTCCACATACTACAATTTTTTTATTTGCCTCAACCTCAAGATTTATGTTTTTTAAAACTTGAAAATCACCGAACCATTTATTCATATTTTGAATTTTTATAATTGGATCAGGCATATTTTATCTTTCAGTTTTATATTTTGCCTCTAAGTTATAACTATATTTACTCATTGCATAGCATATAATCCAGAATACTATTGATGCAAAAATATATCCCTCCATCGCAAATCCTAGCCATTTTGGATTTGTTTTTGCTAAAGCAAGCATACCTGCTAGTTCAGCTAAACCAACTACAAAGATTAAAGGAGTATCTTTAACTAATGCTAAAAAGGTATTTGCTATCCCAGGTATAACTAATTTTAGTGCTTGAGGTAAAATTACAAAAATATGCATTTTCCAATAACCCATTCCTAAAGATTTTGCTGCATCGTATTGACCTCTAGGAAGAGATTGTAAACCTCCTCTTATTACCTCTGCACAGTAAGCAGCCTCAAACAATGTAATCGCAATAATTACTCTTACCAATTTATCCATGAAAAAATCTTCAGGAAGAAACATTGGAAACATTACAGAGGACATAAATAATACTGTAATCAATGGAACACCTCTCCAAAATTCAATATAACATATTGATATATATTTTATTACTGGAAGATTAGATCTTCTTCCTAATGCAAAAATCATACCTAGTGGAAAACAGAAAATTAGACAGAAAAAAGAAACTATAAAAGTAAGTGACAATCCTCCCCATGCTCCAGTTTCTACCCATTGAAGTCCAAATGATCCACCAGATATTAAATAGTAAATAACTAAATATGCAATTACTGGATAGATAATAACATAATACAATGCTAAATATTTTTTCAAATTTTCCTTCATGAAATATCCAACAAAGCCTAGTGCTATAACTAATATAAATGCAGTATTAATCCTCCAATGAAATTCATTGGGATACATTCCATACATAAATCTTCTGAACCAAACTTTAATGTATGTCCAACAAGCGCCTGTACCCGTACAAGCATCTTTTGAGTCGCCAGAAATAGTGGCGTCAAAAATCATCCAACTTAGAGACTGCGGAAGAGCTTTTATAATTGAAAATAATATTACTAGAGTTAGTAAAGCATTAAAATTATTTGTGTTTATATTTTTATTTAATAAATCTAATTTTTTATTTCCTGAATAATCAATTCTCATCATATTTAATCCAATTAATCCTATGATTAATGGAAACAAACTAGTTAAGGATCCAGGTAAAAAAGATGTTAAATTTACTTTTAAAAAGGCGTTTGATATTACATCAATTAAACTTACTAAAACTAAAAATGAACCAATAATAGAATAGTTTTTAATATTATCTCTGTTAGGTTTTAAAAAATTTAGTGTTTGCATCGTTTACTTTTCTTTAATTTCAATTTTTTTGTTATACCAATTCATTATTGCTGCAATAGTTAAACTAATAGTTAGATAGGTTAGCATTGTTATTGAAACAATTTCTATTGCCTTACCTGTCTGCATCAAAGCAGTCCCCGCAAATACAAGTACTAAATCTGGGTATGCAATAGCAGCTGCTAAAGATGAATTTTTAGTTAAATTTAAATATTGGTTAGTTGTTGGTGGAATTATAATTCTTAAAGCTTGAGGCATAATAACTAACTTTAAAACTTGATTAGGCGTCAAACCTACAGATGCTGCAGCCTCTTTTTGGCCTTTACTAACTCCCTCAATACCAGCTCTAACGCACTCTGCCACAAAGGTAGAAGTGTATAAAGATAGTGCTAGAACTAATGCTATTAATTCAGGTGGTAAACTTATTCCACCTTCATAAATATAAGAAATCTTTGATAATTTTTTGAGCTCAGGTATTTCAAATCCTAAAGATACTCCACCAAACAAGAAGGATAAAAGAGGCAATACAATTAATAGAGCTACTGAATAAAGGAATACCGGAATTTGTTTACCTTGAGTGTCTCTTAATTTATTTGCGTAATTCCTTAGTACAATGATTGAAATTATTGCTGCAAGACCACAATATAGAAATACACTCAAATTTTGCCATACCATTGCTGGTATATAATAACCTTTTACAGTCATATAAGTTACCCCAAACCATGCATTTGCTTTTTCTGGCATAGGTAACGCCCTAAGAGCTGCGTAATACCAAAAGAAGATTTGTAACAGTAATGGAATATTTCTAAAAAACTCGACGTACCATGCAGCTGAGTTTTTTATTAGATAATTAGAAGATAGTCTTGCTACACCAATTATAACACCTAGTATTGTACAAATAATAATACTTATAAAAGAAACTAACAAAGTATTTAAAAGTCCAACAAGAAAAGCGCGAGCATAGGAGTCTGATCCACTATATTCAATTAATGAAAATTGAACATCAAATGAAGACTCTTGTGATAAAAAATCAAAACCAAAATCAATGCCTCTATTATCCATATTGGTCTGAGCATTCAGGGTCAAAAACCCAAAAATAAGAACAACAAACAATATTGCTAAAATCTGAGGTATAAATTTTTTTATAATGTTGTTCATCAGAAACTATAATAAAAAAAAGGGCTAGAAATATCTAGCCCTTTTTAAGTAATTTGAAATAAAATTATCTTGCTGGTGGTACGTATAATATTCCACCTTTAGTCCATAGTTCATTTGGACCTCTGTCAGGTAGAATTCCAGTGTCTGCTATATTTCTTTTGTAGCTTTCACCGTAGTTACCAACTTGTTTGATAATTCTTAAGTTCCATTCGTTATCTAGACCAAAAGCTGCGCCTAATTCACCTTCAGCACCAACCAATCTTTTGATTGCTGGATTGTTTGAAGTTTTCATCATATCAGCATTTGATGAGTTAACACCATATTCTTCAGCTTCAATCATAGTATTTAAAGACCATCTTACTATATCTTCCCAAACAGAATCGCCTTGACGTACAACTGGTCCAAGTGGCTCTTTTGAAATAGTTTCAGGTAATACTACGTGATCGTCTGGAGCTGACAATTTAGTTCTTTGAGCAGCTAGACCAGATTTATCTGTTGTGTATGTATCACATCTACCTGCATCATAAGCAGCTACGACTTCATCAGCTTTCTCAAAAACTACTGGCTCATATGAAATTCCTCTTGAATCAAAGAAATCTCTCATATTAAGCTCGGTTGTAGTTCCTAAGTTTGTGCAAACCGAAGTTCCATTTTTAAATTCACTCGTAGATGCAATTCCTGAACCTTTTCTTACCATGAAACCTTGTCCATCATAAAAGTTTACACCTACAAATGTTAAACCAATGTCAGCATCTCTTGATAGTGTCCAAGTTGTATTTCTTGATAAAATGTCAATTTCACCAGAAGTAAGTGCAGTAAATCTTTCTTTTGCACTTAAAGGAGTAAACTTAACCTTAGTTGCATCTCCTAATGTTGCAGCTGCAACAGCTCTACATACATCAACATCTATTCCTGTCCAATTTCCAGACTCATCTGCGTTTGAAAATCCAGGTAGACCCTGAGAAACACCACATCTTACAAATCCTCTTTTTTTAGTGTTCTCAAGAGTTTTTGATTTCTTAGCAGCCATTGCTTCTGTTGAAAATGCAAACAGCACAGCAAACATAGCGACTACAGAAGCCAATTGTTTTATTATTTTAAACATTATTTTCCTCTTTTTATTATTTATTTGTTAACAAATTATTCAAAATGTTATTTTTGAATACTGGAGTAAAGCAGAAAGTAATACAACCATCAATGGTAAAATAACCTCATCAATATTGATCAATTAAAGGTGGCGCGCCCTGGAGGATTCGAACCTCCGACCCTCGGTTTAGAAAACCGATGCTCTATCCAGCTGAGCTAAGGGCGCAAAAAACAATCTTATAATACTAAATTAATTTTTGAAAAGAAATTTTTTAAATAATATTAATATTGTTAATAGCTCTACCCTCCCTATTATCATGAAAATTATTAAATAAATCTTAGCTAAAAAAGAAAGACTATAAAAATCAAAATTTGCGAGCTCAAACATACTTGAATTGACAGTATTCATTATTGTCAAGATAGAAAGCTTAAATGAATTTTCAAATTGTATATCTGAAAGTGTTAAAAAAAGAGTTAATATAGATAGAGAAATTATGAAAATTATTATCGAGAAAAAATATTTATTAATATCTGATTTTTCAGTTTTCTCATTTATTAATGTTACTTTATTTAAATATATTTGATTTGGTTTGGTGTGTGATAATAAATTATTTAAAGAAAATTTTAACAAACTTAAGATTTTTATAAACCTTATACCCGAACTAGTAGAAAAAAAAGAACCACCAATCACAACCATAATAAAAAAAATGAATATTAAATTATTTGGGGTATTATTAAATGAGATACCAATATTTGAAATACTGCTTGATATTGCAACTAAAATTGTCGGAAAATTATTACTTGAGTTTAAAAAAACAAACGAAAAAGAAATTATAATTAATAAATAAATTAAAAGGTTAAAGTCTTCGCTCAAATAATTAAGTTTTTTTTTATTAAAAAAGACAAGATTATAAACTAAAAACAAACTAAAAAATGATAACATCATAGAAAATGATAAGACAATTTTACTCAAATCACTTTCAAATAAATAATCAATTCTATTAACAGGTAAAAAACCACCAGAAGATATTATAGACAGTGATAAATTAAATGCATCAAAAGTTCTTAAATTAATAGTCTTAAATAAAATAAATATGATTAAGGTTAATGATGAATAAATAATTATAATTTTGAGTGATTGTTTAAAAATTTCATTGTAATTAAAAGATAAATATTCGGTAAATGATTGCTTAAGATTTTTGTCAAAAATATCAATCAATAGTAAAATTGAAAAAAGAAAATAAATACCGCCAATCCACTGAGAAGTTGATCTCCATAAAATGAGACTTTCATCTAATTGTTTTATATTTTCAAAAATCGTAAATCCTGTAGAGGTAAAACCTGATATCGCTTCAAAATATGAATTTAATATAGATATATTTTGAATGCTAAAATAATAAGGTATTGATATTATCAACGGAAATAAAAAATAACCCAATAATACAGTAAATATTTTTTCATAAAGACTAATTTTTTTTGTATTTGTCTTATTAAAAAATAGTAAAAATATACCAAAAAAAAGGCTTATCAATAAAGTATAAATATAATTTTCAATATTAAAAAAAATATCAAAATAATTAGAATAAATAATATTAAAAAAAGAAAAAATACTTATCAAAAATAAAAAAGAACTTAGATAAATGGTGCTAAATTTTGTCATATTAAAATTAGACTGAACTAATTCTAAACATGTTCTCTACAACAGGTAATTGATCTCTTTTGGATAAAAGAACAACCGTATCATCTTTTTGAAAAACGTAACTGGAGCTTGGAATAATAACATTTTCATCTCTTAATATTGCTCCAATTCTTATTTCATCAGGTAAATTTGAGTCTTTTAATTGTTTATTTATTAATTCAGAGGTCTCGATAATATCTGCCTCTATAACTTCATATTCACCATTTAAAATTGTATAGGCATTTTCGATTGTTCCTTTATGAACATGTTTTAAAATACTTGAAACCGTACTCATTCTTGGATCAATTAAATCATCAATTTTTAACGATGATTGTAGTAATGAATAATTAGGCTTATTTATCAAAGCCATAGTTCTTTTATCTTTAGAAAATTTTTCTACTATTACACTTACCATTAAGTTATCTTCATCATCATTAGTCAAAGCCAAAACAGTTTCAACCTCATCAATATTAGCTTCACTCAAAACATCTTCATCCAAGCCATTACCATTAATCACTATAGTATCATTGAGTTCATTAGCTATATATTCTGCTCTAGATTTATCTTTTTCAATTATCTTAACCCTTGCAGAGTCAAATGATTGTTCAATATTTTTAGCAAGATTGAAACCTATATTTCCACCCCCAATAATTAACATTTTATTTGAAATTTTTTCATTATGTCCAAATACAGTTAAAGTTTCTTGCATTTGACTACTGTTAACAACCACATAAGCTTTATCATTAAGTTGAAGTTGATCTGTTTTTTTCATTACAACAAATTTTTCATTTCTAATAACACCAAGAATGTAGGCATTTAATTTTGGAAATTTTTTTGTGAGTTCATTTAAATTAACTCCTTGGATTGAACATTTTTCATCAATTAAAATTTCTAATAATCTAATTTTATTTTCTGCAAAAGGCACATTATCTAAAGCTCCAGGTGCCTCCAATTTTCGCTGAATTGATTTTGCAATTTCAATTTCTGGAGAAATAATATTATCAATTGGTAAATTTTCTCTATTAAATAATCCTGAATATTTGGGATCAAGATATTCTTGAAACCTTATACGAGCAATTTTTTTCGGCACTTGAAATAAAGAAAAAGCTATTTGGCATATTAACATATTTATTTCATCATTTCTGGTTACAGCAATAATCATGTCTGCATCCTTTGTATTTGCTTTTTCTAGTATTGCTGGAGATGTCGCCTTTCCAACAATTGCCTTTACATCCAAAGTTTCATTTATTTTTTGGATATCTTCGCTTGATTGATCAATCATTGTAATTGAGTGATTTTGCTCAATTAACATTTTTGCAATAGTAGATCCTACTCTTCCTGCTCCACAAATAATAATATTCATTAGTTTAGATCTTTTACTCCAAGTAATTTAAGTTTTCTATGTAAAGCCGATCTTTCCATACCTATAAATTTTGCAGTTTTAGAAATATTTCCACTAAATTTTTTTAATTGAGAAACTAAATATTGTTTTTCAAAACTCTCTCTTGCCTCTTTTAGAGGAACTGTGAGGCTTTCTGTTACAGAAAATTCATCCTCTATTGATTTAGACAAAGATTCTTTGATTATATTCATTAATCTTTCATTATCGTCACCTGGTGACAATATAGCTATTCTTTCTATCAAATTTCTTAGCTCTCTTACATTTCCAGGCCAATCATAATTGAGTAAATAATTATTATCGATAATTTTAAATTTTTTGAAATTATTAGCCTCACAGATATTCTCGATAAAATAATCAATTAAAATTGGGATATCATCAATTCTTTTACTTAAAGCATCTATTTTAATATTAAATACATTTAATCGATGAAATAAATCTTCTCTAAAGTTTCCTAACCTTATTTCTTGTTGAACATCTTTACTATTAGTACAAATAATTCTTACATCAACCTTAATATCGTGATTACTATTTATCCTTTTAAATTTTTGATCAATGACAACTCTTAAAATTTTAGACTGTATTTCAAGGGGTATTTCTGTAACCTCATCAATTAATAATATACCACCAGATGCCTTTTCAAGTGCTCCATAAAATATAGAGCCGTCTTTCTTTTCTTCTCCGAATAATTCAAGTTCATATTTTTTTGCATCTAAAAGAGCTCCATTGATAACGACAAACGGACCATTTTTCCTTTTAGAATTTTTATGTATTTTTCTTGAAATTAATTCTTTTCCTGATCCAGTAGGACCACTAATAAATATTCTACTTTCAGATTTTGATAGTTTATTTATCTGATCTCTGATTGAGATAATATTAGAACTTTTACCAACTAATTCAAATGTATGAAAAAGTTTTGTATTTAAAGTTTTATTTTCATTTTTAAGATTATAATTTTCAACTGCCCTATTTACAAAATTTAAAAGTCTTTCTTTATCAAATGGTTTTTGAATAAATTCAAATGCACCAGATTTTAATGAATTTACTGCCATTTCTATATTAGCATGTCCAGATATCATTATTACTGGTAAATCAGGATTTTTTTTTTTTATGTGATCTAATAAAAAAATTCCATCGTTGTCACCTTTGTCTAATTTAACATCAATGATTGCAACATCTGGTAGTTTTTTATCAATTTCCGTTAGAGCTTGATTAAAGTTTGCTGCAATTCTTGTCTTGTATCCAGTATCTTTAATTAATTCATCAAGAATTAATCTTATATCCGCATTATCATCAATAATTAAAATTTCTGCTGACATTATTTTTTATATGGAATTATAATTTGAATTTTTGCACCATTTTTATGATTTAAAAATTTAATTGATCCTTCATGATCGCTAATAATTTTATCTACAATTGATAGTCCTAGTCCAGTTCCTTTTTCTTTAGTTGTAAAATAAGGTTTTATTATATCTTTGGTTTTTTTATTTTTAAATCCAGTTCCTGTATCAACAATGTTGATGTTTATATAATCTCTTCTTTGTCTAATTTCTATATCTATATTTTTGACAGTTTTACTGTCTTTTTCTGCTTTTTCTTGAATACTTTCAACTGAATTTTTAATTAGGTTAAAAAATAATCTATTAAACTGTTCGTTGTCAAAATTTAATATTACATCTTTTGACAAATGATTAACTAACCTAATTTTAATAGTACTATCAAATTTATTTACTAAACTTATATTATCATTAATAACATTATTTAAGTTATTTAGTTTAAATAATGGTTTTGGCATTCTAGCAAAATCAGAGAATTCATTTACTAAGTTTTCAATTTGATTAATTTGCTTAAGTATAGTTTTAAGGTTATTTAAATATTTTTCTTGTCTTTCATTTTCAATGTTTGGCAAATATTTTGTTTTTAGATTATCGATAGTTAATTGTATTGGTGTTAGAGGGTTTTTAATCTCGTGAGCTAATTTTCTTGCAACATTTTCCCATGCTTCATGTCTTTCATTGGTTAGTAATTTTTCTTGTTGATTTTTCAACCTATCTATCATTGAATTAAAATTTTTATTAAGTCTTTCCATTTCAATATCAGCTTTTAAATCAGGTACCTTGGTATCAAGATTGCCTTTTCCTATGCTTTCTGAAGCTGTTATCAAGTTGTTAATTGATATAAAAAAACGAGACGAAAACCTTATAGCAATTGTAATTGATAAAAATAACAAAAGTGTAACTAACGTCACGTAAATTATCGCAAAAGATATTCTTATTCCTAAATTCTGATTTTCAACTGTATAATAAAAGTTTACTGCTTCTTCAGACTCAATTAAATAATTTGAAATATCTTTATCAAAGTATTTTAAAACATATAAGAATGTATTATCGAAATTTGATAATCTTAATACCGCTGCAGATTTATTTTCAAAAGTATTTATAATTTTAAGAGGTCTGTCATCATTTTTAACCATCTCCATAGCTCTGTCCTCAATTTTTTTATATTTATTTTCTGCTGCTGACAAAATTAATTTTCCCTCTTCATTAATTAAGTGAAGTTGGTCTATATCTCTTAAATATCTTTGAGTATTTATTATCAATTGGAACCTATCAGGATTAGACTTATATAATTCAGAATACTTATTTAAATCAAAAGCAATTAAAACTATCTCTGACTCTATTTTATTTCTTTTCTCATCAACATAATTTTTTGCAATTTCATATGAATTATTTACTGCTGTAGTTATTTTTTCATTAAAATACTTGTCCAACGCAAATGAGAATATAAATAGAGAAAATATAGCAATTAGCAACGATGGTATTAAAGTGAAAAGCGCAAATGAAATAATATATTTTCTATTTGCGACTGACCCTCTTACATTTATGTTATTTTTAATTGAATTTTTAATATCAATAAATATTAATACAAAAAATATTAATACTAAAATAATGTTAGAAATCATAAGAATTTCAAGATTTTCTTCATTTAGTTTGATAAAACTTTTGTCAATAAAAGTTAAAAATGTAATAAAGGCTAATGAAATAGTTAATATAAATATAACTATGATAAACAAATTTCTTTTTAACAAAGCAAACATAATTTAAAAATATCTTACAAAAAATTTTATAATAATCATGAGTAATTGCTTTATACTACTAGCTGCAGGTAAAGGTAAGAGATTTAAATCAAATAATCCTAAACAATTTATAAATTATATAAATAAACCCTTATTTATGCACTCAGTTGATAAGGCTCTTAAGTCAAAGTTATTTAAATTAATAATAATTGTGTCAAACTTTCCTATAAAAATTCTCAAAGACAAATCTATAAAAGTCATCAAAGGTGGTAAGGAAAGATATCAATCATCCCAAAAAGCACTGAATTTTTTAAAAAATAAGAAAATAAAAAATGTTTTTATTCACGATGCTGCACGACCTAATTTTTCAATTAAATTACTTAAAAAACTTAATGATAACCTTAAAAATAATAAAGCTGTAATACCATTCACTAAAACTGAGAACTCAACAAAGTATAAAAAAGGAAATAGGTTGGAAAATTTAAATAGAGATAAATTAATATTTACACAAACACCACAATGTTTTGATTATAAAACTATCTATGAATTATCAAAATTAAATAAGCACTTAGTAACTGATGAAGCTTCATTATTTTTAAATTATAAAAAAAGTATTAAATTAGTTAAGGGTGAGGAAAATAATTTTAAAATAACTACTAAATCAGATTTAGCAAAATTAACTATTAAGAGTTTTTATGGTATAGGGTTTGATATTCACAGATTAATTAAAAATAAGAAATTATATCTTGGAGGTTTAAAAATTCCTTTTCACTCCGGTTTACAAGGTCATTCTGATGGTGATGTTGTGGTTCACGCAATAATAGATGGATTGCTTGGTGCCATGAGAAAAATGGATATTGGAACGCTTTATCCAAGTAACAAAAGAAGGTTTAAAAATATGAGATCACCAAATATGTTATCTCCTATTTTAAAAAACTTGGATAAAGAAGGATATTTTATAAATAATATTGATATAAATTTAATTTGCGAAAGACCTAAAGTCTCAAAATATAGGAAAAAAATTATTGCTTCTTTGTCTAGCTTGCTAAATATAAATAAGAATCAAATTAATCTAAAAGGCAAAACAGTTGAAAAACTAGGTTTGATTGGAAAAGAAGAAGCTATCGCATGTGAAGTGATAGTATCTTTAAATTATTATGCTTAAAAATATAAATTCTTTATTTGTTACAATGTTTGGCATTGGAAAATTGCCAGTAATACCTGGTAGTTACGCTTCTTTGGTTACTGTTATTTTATTATATATATTATTTCACGTTCTTTCAGTACCAGCAGATACATTTTTATTTTTTTTAGTAGCTATATTTATAATTTCACTTTTTGCAGTAAATTTATTTATTAAAGATTTAAGTAATAAAGACCCAAAAGAAGTTGTTATTGATGAGTTTATTGGTCAATCAATACCAATTTGCCTTTATGAGATTGCTCATAGCGACCCAACAGCTCCGGCAAGGGTGCTAACCTTTTATTTTGTAATGTTTATTCTTTTTAGAATTTTTGATATCGCAAAACCCTACCCAGTAAGTTATTACGATAAAAACTTTAAGAATAGCTTTGGTGTTATAATGGATGATGTTTGTGCTGGTTTGTATGTAGTAGCAATTCTCGTCTTATATATGATTATTACCTCATGAGAAATTTGTCCTTAAAAATTGTAAAGTTACTGACTAAAAAAAAACTTACAGTATCCTTTGCAGAGTCATGCACAGGAGGACTTTTATCAAGTTTAATCACATCTATTAGCGGTTCATCTAAAGTATTTAATATGGGGTTAGTAACTTATTCCAATAATGCAAAAGTAAAATTGCTTAAAGTTCCAAAGAAAACTATTTCAGAGTATGGAGCAGTTAGTTATGAAACCTGTTTATCAATGCTTAAAAATTTAAATAAAATTAGTAAATCAAATATATCAATCTCGATTACTGGTATAGCAGGACCGAATGGTGGCACAAAAGAAAAACCAGTCGGCCTAGTATACATAGGTCTTAAACAAGGAAGTAAAATAATTATAAGGAAAAACTTATTTAAAAGTAAAAAAAGAATTACAATTCAAAAAGCAAGTGCCAAACAAGCTCTTAAAATGATTTTGAATGTACTATAAACTTTCAGCTCTTTTCTGAAATGCATCAGCTATTTTTTCAAGACCAAATTGAAAAGACTTGGTCATTAAAATATTCAAAAATTTATTTTTAATTTCAAAATCAACATCAAAAGTCACCTCTGTTAAATCTCCTTGCTCCTGAAATTTCCAGTTATTTTCTAAATAATTTAAAGGACCATCTATATTTGTTACAAAAATTGTGTCATCTTTTTTATTAAATTTCACATCGCTTTTATAGGTATCTACAAAAGGCCCTTTTCCAATTGTTAGATCTGCAACAATAAGTGTTAGATCTCCTTTTTGTTTTCTTTCATGTACTTTTGAACCCTGACAGAATGGAACGAATTCAGGGTATTTTTCAATATCTAAAACGAACTCTATGAGTTTGTCTTTTCTGTTATCAATTAATCTCTTAACTGATGCTTTTGGCATTAATGAATATTTTTTCTATTATTTTTAAGTTTATTAAAATCTTCATCAGCATGATAAGAAGATCTTGTTAAAGGTGAAGAAGATACTAATAAAAATCCTTTAGATTTTGCTATTTTTCCTAGCTCTTTAAATTCATCCGGATGGTAATACTTGTTTAATGGAAAGTGCTTCGCCGATGGTTGAAGATATTGACCAATTGTCAAAAAATCAACGTCTGCAGATCTTAGATCATCCATAACTTGAATTATCTCATCTTTTGTTTCGCCAAATCCAACCATAATTCCTGATTTAGTAAAAACATTTTTATTAAATTTTTTAGAATTTTTTAAAAGTTCTAATGATCCAAAGTATCTGGCTCCTGGTCTTACTTTTAGGTATAGACTAGGGACAGTTTCAATATTATGATTAAAAACATCTGGGCTTGCTTCTAATACTCTTTTATAAGCATCACCTTTTCTTAAAAAATCAGGTGTTAAAACTTCAATTGTTGTATTTGGATTTTTTTTCCTTGTTGCAACAATAACATCATGAAAATGATTTGAACCACCATCAGAAAGATCATCTCTATCGACAGATGTAATAACAACATGTCTTAAACTTAATTTTTTAACTGCATTAGCTATTTTAATTGGCTCAAATTGATCTAATTTTTCTGGTTTTCCTGTTTTAATATCACAAAACGCACAAGCTCTTGTGCATGTATCACCCATTATCATTAAAGTTGCGTGCCTTTTGCTCCAGCATTCAGTAATATTAGGACAGTTTGCTTCTTGGCAAACTGTTACAAGATTATCTTTATTGACAACTGTTTTAGTTAAAAAAAATTCTTTACTATTAAGAAGCTTTGATCTTATCCAATCGGGTTTTTTTTTGATAGGATTAATCGGTTTATTGACTTTTTCAGGGTGTCTTGGTCTATTTTTGATTTCCATTGTCTTTGATTATATAGGTAGTCTCACCTTCTTTTCCAAATAAAAACTTTTCTCTTATTAATATTTCTATGAAATCTAGATCAATATTTTCTGTTAAAAGTGAATTTTTGTGCTCTAAATCCTCTATTTTACTATTTAGGGTAATTTGCTCATTTTTTAGTTGCTCATATATATCTTTCTTTTCCATGTAAGAAATAAGACCTCTATCACCATCTAATAAATTAAAGAAAAAATAGATAAATAGGAATGTGATGATAAGAATAAAATAGTTTTTTTTTAATTTTTCTAACATTAATTAATTTTATTCATTTTAGCCAATCTACCAAGATCTTCTTCAATACGAATTAGTTGGTTATATTTTGCTATTCTCTCTGATCTTGCAAGAGATCCTGTTTTGATTTGATTTGAATTAGTGCCTACTGCTAAATCAGCAATAAATGTATCTTCAGTATCACCAGATCTATGGGAGATGATTGTTTTAAAACCAATAATTTTAGCAAATTTTATTACTTCTAAAGTTTCGGTTACAGTTCCTATTTGGTTCAATTTTATTAAAATACTATTTGCAGATAGGTTTAGAAAGCCTTTTTTTAATCTTTCAAGGTTAGTCACAAAAAGATCATCACCTATTATTTGTGTTTTGTTTTTTGTTCTATTTACAAATTTAGACCATGCCTTCCAATCATCTTCGCCAAATGGATCCTCGATTGATTTAATTTGATATTTTTTAATAAGTTTTAAGTATTTTTTAATTGATTGATCAACACTTATGTAATTTTTAGAATGAATTGAATATTTACTTTTTTTAATTAATTCATTTGCTGCAACATCTAAACAAATAGAAATATCTTTACCATTTTTAAAACCTGATTTTTTAATCGCTTGAACTATAAGCTTTAAAGCACTCTCATTATCACTTATCATTGGTGCAAAACCACCTTCATCGCCTACATTAATAGAGAGACCAGCTTTTTTTAAAAATATTTTTAAATTGTTTATTACTAAAAAACACATTCTGACAGCATCATTAAATGATTTTGCTTTATCAGGTCTAATCATAAACTCTTGTATTCTAAGGCCATTATCAGCATGTGCGCCCCCATTAATAATATTCATTAAAGGAAAAGGGAGTTTAAAATTTTTTTTAACTAAAAAGTTTTTATATAATGGTATTTTTTTAACTTTTGCTGATAATTTTTTTACAGCCATGGATACAGCTAATATTGTATTCGCACCTAACTTTGTTTTTTGTTTTGTGCCATCTAATTTTATAAGAATACTATCTATTCTCTCTTGTTCGTGGATGTTTTTATTTTTTAATTTTTTTGATATTAAATTATTTACAGTTGCAACTGGTATTAAAACACTTTTTCCTAAATATTTTTTATTACCTTTATCTCTTTTTTCATAAGCCTCAAAAGTACCAGTTGATGCACCTGAGGGACAAATTGCAGAAGCACTTAAATTATTAACAAACACTTCAGCTTCGATAGTAGGATTACCTCTGCTATCATATACTTGTCTAGCAACGACTCTTTTGATTTTGCTCATTAATTACTTTTTAACTAAATTATCAATTTCTACAATTTGATTAATTAGCTCGTCTAATTTATCTAAAGGCACCATGTTTGGGCCATCTGATGGAGCATTATCGGGGTCCTGATGTGTTTCTAAAA
Organism: uncultured Pelagibacteraceae bacterium; assembly: GCA_902569245.1. Classification (GTDB taxonomy): domain Bacteria; phylum Pseudomonadota; class Alphaproteobacteria; order Pelagibacterales; family Pelagibacteraceae; genus Pelagibacter. Next base: position 136,397 of record CACFTO010000003.1, read on the forward strand.
AAATAGCTGCGACACCCACTGCAACTGCAGCTCTCGACAAATACTCAACAAATTCTCTTTGACCACCACTTTTTTCACCTAGACCACCAGGTTGTTGTACTGAATGAGTTCCATCAAACACAACTGGATAACCATTTTTTGCCATGATGGGAATAGATCTCATATCTGAGACTAATGTATTATAACCAAAGCTAGCTCCTCTTTCAGTCACTAAAATATTTTCATTACCACTATCAGAAATTTTTTTAGTTACATTCACCATATCCCATGGTGCTAGAAATTGTCCCTTTTTCACATTTATAATTTTTTTAGTTTTAGCGGCAGCAATTATCAAATCTGTTTGTCTACAAAGAAATGCTGGTATCTGAAGAACATCTACATGATGAGATACTTGGGAACATTGTTCCTCGTTATGTATATCAGTAAGAACGGGCACTTTAATATCTTTTTTGATTTTATCAAATACAGGAAGTGAGTTTTCTAAACCAGCTCCTCTTTTACCTTTCAAGCTTGTTCTATTAGCCTTATCGAATGAAGTTTTATAAATAAATCCAATATTATACTTTGCTGTAATTTCTTTAATTTTACCTGCCATGTCTAAAGCATGCTGCTCGGTTTCAAGTTGACAAGGGCCGGCTATTAAACAAATTTTATTTTTGTTTGAAATTTCTATACCGTTACAATTAACTATTTTATTTTCCATTAAAAGATTTTGCAGCTTTAATAAATGAAGAGAATAAAGGATGAGGATTTAAAGGTCTAGATTTAAATTCTGGATGAAATTGAACTCCAATAAACCACGGATGATTTTTAAGTTCAATAATTTCAGGTAATTGATTATCAGGAGAATTTCCTGAAAACATCAAACCTTTTTTTTCAAATTTCTTCATTAAATTTGTATTGACCTCATATCTATGCCTGTGTCTCTCTTTAATCATATTAGACTTATATATGTTTTTTATGGCAGAATTATTTCTTAGTTTAGCTTCATAAATACCTAGTCTCATTGTTCCTCCAAGATTTTTATCTGTACCTTTTATGATGTTTCCATCTTTGTTCCATTCATTAATTAATCCTATTATGGGAAAACAATTTTTATCAAATTCACTAGAGCCAGCTTTTTTAATTTTTAAAATATTTCTTGCAAACTCAATCATTGCCATTTGCATTCCAAAACAAATACCTAGAAAAGGTATTTTCCTCTCTCTAGCATATTTAATTGCCTCAATTTTTCCCTCTGTTCCCCTCTTACCAAATCCCCCAGGTATCAATATTCCTGATACATTTTTTAATTTTGATTTAATTTCTTTTGATCTAAGTTTATCAGACTCAATTCTTACTAAGTTAACTTTAACTTTGTTTGAAATTCCACCATGCGTGAGTGCTTCATCAAGTGATTTATATGCATCTTTTAAGTTTACATATTTGCCAATGATAGCAATATTTACTGTTCTTTTTGTTTTTAAAACTATATTTGTAATTTTTTTCCAAGGTAGCAAGTTTGGTCTTTTTCTAGATTTTATTTTAAAGAATTTTAAAACCTGCTTATCTAATTTTTGATTAAAGAAACTTATTGGGGCTTCATAAATAGTTTTTACATCAACCGTTTCTATAACATTAGCAATGTCAACATTACAAAATAAGGATATTTTTCTTCTTTGGTCTAAAGGGATAGACTGTTGAGATCTACAGATCACTATATCAGGCTGAATTCCTATACTTCTTAATTCTTTCACTGAATGTTGTGTTGGCTTTGTTTTAATTTCATCTGAAGATTTTAAAAAAGGAACGAATGTTAAATGTATAAATAATGATTTTGATCTTCCATTATCATTTGAAAACTGTCTTATAGCTTCTAAAAATGGTAAACTCTCAATATCACCAACTGTTCCTCCAATTTCACAAATTACAAAATCTTCATTTGTTATATCTTTTTTTATAAACTCTTTAATTCTATCTGTAACATGTGGTATTACTTGAACTGTTTTTCCTAGATAACCACCTCTTCTTTCTTTTTTTATTATGTCGCTGTATATTCTGCCTGTTGTTATGTTGTCAGATTGTTTGGCTGAAATATCTGTAAATCTTTCATAATGTCCTAAATCTAAATCAGTTTCAGCTCCATCGTCAGTTACAAAAACCTCACCATGTTGAAAAGGACTCATTGTTCCTGGATCTACATTTAAATATGGATCCATCTTTCTTATTCTTACCTTAAATCCTTGTGATCTGAGCAAGTATCCAAGCGAAGCAGATGATAAACCTTTACCAAGTGATGAAACCACGCCGCCAGTGACAAATATATATCGCGCCATGGAATTATGTTATAGCCAATGATTTGTAAAAATAAAAGTATTAATTATTATTTTCTGGTAATTTAGGAGCATCATCTGCATTTTCTTCTATTTTATCAATTACAGAAGTGTTTGAAGGAAGATCTCCTCGTGAAATAATAGTTAACCCTAGACTGCAAATTATGAATAATGTTGCAACAACAGCTGTTGCTTTTGTCATAAAATTGCCAGCAGACCTTGAAAACATAAAGTTATCTTGAGATACTCCAATACCCAAGGCTCCACCTTCAGATTTTTGGAACAAAACCAGCAATACTAGAATTGCGGCCAATATTATATTTATAATTAAAAGTATGTTTTCCACGACGCCTAATTAATTGATTTTTTCATTATATCAATAAATATTTTTTCATTAGTTGATGCTCCACCAATCAAAAAACCATCAATATTATCGATTCTCATTAAATTTTTTATATTTTTTGGGTTTACGGAGCCTCCATATAAAATCTTAGATTTTGTAAATTTTTTTGAAATCTTTAAGGTGTTTCTTATAAATCTAATATTTTTTTTTAAATCATTTTCAGTAGGAATAATGCCTGTACCAATTGACCAAACAGGTTCATATGCAATTATAACCTTACTTAAATTTTTTAAATTTTTTAAACCTTGAAGTAATTGTTTTCTTAAAACAAATTTTGTTTTATTTTTTTTTTTATCTATTAGTTTTTCACCAATACACAAGATAACATTTAATTTTTCGTCTAATGCAGATTTAATTTTTGAATTAATTTTTTTATTATCATTTTCTAATCGTGTTTCTGAATGTCCAATTATAACAAACTTACCACCTAGGTCTTTTATCATCTTTGAACTGATTGCTCCTGTGAAAGGTCCATACTTAGGTTGGACATGACAATCTTGGGCACCAATTTCAATATTTGAATTTTTAGTTTTATTTACAAAAGATTTAATCAACGTATAAGGTGGGCAATAAATAATCTTGGCTTTAAGTTTCTTTATTTTTGAATAACTTATTACTTTATTTAACGAATTTACAGACTTAGTTGACCCAAACATCTTCCAATTAGCAATGAAATAAATATTATTATTTGTCATAAAGATTAATATAATTTATATGTTTATTTTTTTTTAGATCAATAAATAAAGACTATAAAATATGATTAGTAAATTAAGAAGTTTTTCGAATTCCAAGTTAGCTGGAGTGCTTGTGGGAATTATTATAATTCCATTTGTTTTTTGGGGTATGGGAAGTGTCTTTAGTGGTGGTAATGCTAATAACGTTGCTAAGATAAATAATGAAACAATCTCATCAAAAGATTTTACAAATTTTATAAACGAGTCAAGACTTACAAGTGACATTATTAAAGCAAACATAGATAAAAATATTATTGAACAAATTTTATCAGAATTAGTATCTGAAAAACTAATTGAAATGGAAATTAAAGAGCTAAATGTTTCAATATCTGAGGAATCTTTAGCAAATAAAATAAGATCTAATTCTATTTTACTTGATGATAATAAAAAATTTTCGAGAGTGAAATATGAAAAATTCCTATTAGAAAATAATCTAAGTGCTACAGCTTTTGAAAGCTCTTTAAAAAAGCAAGAACTAAAAGAAAATTTATTCAATTACATTAGTGGAGGAATTAAGTCACCTTATTTTTTAAAAAATAAAATATACATCAATGAAAATAAAAAAATTGAAATTCAATTTTTAGATTTAGATTTGGTCCATGATAAAACTGCATCAAATTTAGAGATTGAAAATTTTGTTAAAGATAATCAAGAAAATTTAAAAATAGATTTTATTGATGTAACTTATGCAAAAATAACTCCTAAAGATTTAGTTGAAATAAATGAGTTTAATGACGAGTTTTTTAGGAAAATCGATGAAATAGAAAACAAAATTTTAAATGGTTCTAATTTAAGAGAAATTAATGAAATTTATAATTTAAAGATAAATGAAATAAATAATTTAGTATTGGAAGACAATTCAGATGAAATTCTTAAGGAAATTTATTCAAGAAGAAACCAAGATAAGATACAATTAGTTGACAAGAATGATTACTATCTAATTTTTGAAATATCCAATATTCTAAAAAAAATTCCAAATAAAGCAGATCCAAAATTTGTAGAAGTTGTTAAAAATAATGTCATACTTAAAAAAAAATTTGAATTTAATAAAAATCTTTTCGAAAAAATTGACGAAAAATCATTTAATGATGAAGAATTTATAAAATTATCAAAGAATGTAAGTAACATTAAGACTGTAACTATTAATAACCTTAATGATTATGAAGTTTTTGATCAAGATTCTTTAAATCTTTTATACACATTACCAAATGAAACTTTCTCACTAGTTACTGGACAGGAGAACAAAGTTTTTCTTACAAAAATTAAGAATATTTATTATTCAAATATGGATAAAAATACAGATATTATTAAAGAATATTCTATTAAAGCTAACAACGATATAATAAATGATGTTTATACTTCTTATGATCTGTCTTTAAATTCAAAATATAAGGTAAAAATTTTCAATCAAACAGTTGATAGAGTTAAAAATTATTTTAGATAATGTTGAACATCAGTCTAAAATTATTCAAACAAAATCACAAAAAAAAAATAAATCAAATTCTTTACCATTCGATAAAATCAAATGGAATTAATGAAATAGAAAATTTAATTAATAACTTTTTAAATGTAAGAAATAGTTTTATATTTGAGTCTGTTGAAAAGGGTTTCATAAAAGGTAGATATACGATATTTGGTAAAAATCCTGATAAGATTTGGGAGTTTGATAATAATAATTGTGTTTTGAATTATGAAAATAAAAGAAAGAAATTAAGAGGAACACCAAAAGAAAATATAGAAAAAATAATAGAAAATTTTAATTTTAAAATACCTGGTGAATTACCACCAATTAGCTCAATTATATCAGGTTATTTCTCTTATGATACAATACGATATATTGAGAAAATACCCAATAGTACAAAAAATGATCTTAAAATTCCTGATGCAAGAATTTTGAGACCAAAAAATCTTGTAGTTTTTGATAATGCAGAAAAAAAATTATTTTTTATAGTTAACTGTTTTTTAGACGAAAAAATTAAAAATTATCAAGTTAAGTATGAACAAATACAAAAGGAAATAGAAGAAATGATTTTTTTAGCAAACTATAGTTACAAGATAAATCAGTCAAAAACAAAGATTGCCAAACCAAAAATTAAATCAAATATCTCAAAAAAGAAATTTCTTAGCAATGTTTCTAAAGCTAAAAATTACATTAAAATTGGAGATATTTTTCAAGTTGTTCTAAGCCAAAGGTTCGAAACTGATCTTAGAAAAGAACCTCTCGATATTTATAAAAAATTGAGAATTACTAACCCTTCCCCTTTCATGTATTTTTTTAATTTTGAAGATTTTCAAATTATAGGTGCAAGCCCTGAAATACTTGTAAGGCTTAGGGATAATAAAATAACTATTAGACCTATTGCTGGCACAAGACCTAGAGGTAGAAATAAAAAAGAAGATAAATTTTATGAAATGGATCTTTTAAAAGATAAAAAAGAGCTTTCTGAACACTTAATGCTTCTTGACCTTGGAAGAAATGATACTGGAAAAGTTTCTAAAATTAATTCTGTTAAAGTAACCGAAAGTTTTAAGATAGAGCGATATTCACATGTAATGCACATAGTCTCAAATGTTGAAGGTGTATTTAATAAAAAATTCGGTAAATTTGATACATTACTAGCTGGTTTTCCTGCTGGAACAGTATCAGGTGCACCTAAAATAAGAGCCATGGAGATTATAGATGAATTAGAAACGACTAGAAGAAAAGTTTATGCTGGTGGTATAGGTTATTTTTCTGCAAATGGTGATTTTGATACTTGCATCGCACTTAGAACAGCAATTTCAAAAAATAAAAAATTTTACGTACAGTCAGGCGCAGGAATAGTTGCAGACAGTAAACCTATTAATGAATTTAATGAAACAGTTAATAAAGCAAAAGCTCTAATAAAGGCTTTGGAATAAAAAAGATGAAAATAATTCTAATCGATAATTATGATAGTTTTACATTCAATTTATATCACTATCTTTCATCCTTTTCTAAAGTAGATGTTTTAAGAAATGATAAAGTAGATCATCATTATATTTTAAAAAAAGGGTACAATAAAATTGTAATATCGCCAGGTCCTGGAAATCCTAATCAATCTGGAAATTGTTTAAAGATAGTAAAAAATTTGTATAAAAAAATGCCAATACTTGGTGTTTGTTTGGGACATCAAATTATTGGTCAGATATTTGGTTCTAAAATTATTCAAGCTAAAGAACTTGTGCATGGAAAAACAAGCAATATTATAAATATGAAAATTGGTATTTTAAATAATTTACCAAAAAGTTTCTCAGCTACTAGATATCATAGTTTGGTAATTGATAGAAAATCCTTATCTGATGATTTAAAAATTACATCTACTTTATCCGATGGGACAATCATGGGTGTTATGCATAAGAAATATAAAATTCATGGAGTTCAGTTTCATCCTGAAAGTATAAAAACAAAATATGGTTTTAAAATTTTAGAGAACTTTGTAAAAGAGTAAAAATGGATCAATTTTTAAAAAAACTCAGAAACAAAATAAATTTAAGTTTTGATGAAAGTAAAATTGCATTTAAGATCTTAATGAATGGTGAGTCTAGTGATCAACAAATTTACGATTTTTTAACTTTATTATCGGACAAAGGTGAAGTTTCGGATGAAATAGCCGGAGGTGTATACATATTAAGAGATAAGTCAAAAAGAGTAAAAGTTGAAGATTGTATTGATACTTGTGGTACTGGTGGAGATGGAAAAGATACTCTAAATATTTCAACTGCATCAGCATTATTATTAGCAAGTATGGGTATTAAAGTTGCAAAGCATGGAAATAAAGCAGTTTCGTCAAAGTGCGGTTCAGCTGACGTTCTTGAAGCCTTAAATATAAATATTAATCTAGAACCAAATCAAATCGAAGAGCAAATTAAAAATAACAATTTTGGCTTCATGTTTGCTCCAAATTACCACTCGGCAATGAAATATGTTGGTCCAACCAGGAAAAAAATAGGAAAAAGGACCATTTTTAATATGATAGGTCCATTAAGTAGCCCAGCGCTTGTTGAAAGGCAGGTAATTGGTGTTTTTGATAATAAGCTGTTAAAAGTTTTTGCAAATGCACTAAAAAATCTAAATTTAAAATTTGCATGGATTGTAAATAGTGAGGATGGTCTAGATGAAATATCACCTTACGCTAAAACTAATGTTGTGCAACTGAAAAATAATGAAATATCTGAGTTTTTAATTGATCCAAATGAGTTAAATGTTAATGCTGACAAATTTGAAAATTTAGTAGGATATGATGCTAAATTTAATTCAGATAAAATTTTAAATATTTTTCAAGGGGAAGATAATGATTTTTCAAAAGCAGTATGTCTAAATGCTGCAGCAGGATTAATAGTTTCTGAGAAATATGATGATTTTAAAATTGCTTATAATTATACCAGAGGATTTATTAAATCTGGAGCTGCATTCAAATATTTAAAAAATATACAGAATGTCTGAAAATATTCTTCAAAAAATAATTGATCAAAAAAGGATTAAAATTGAAAAATTAAAAAGTGAAATTGATATTAAGAGCTTGATTGAGTCAATTTATGAAAAAGATGTTTTTTTTGATTTTAAGAAAAAAATACAAACTAATAACTCAGAAAATAAGATATCCGTAATTGCTGAAATAAAAAAAGCCAGTCCATCTGCAGGTATTTTGATAGATGATTACGACCCAGTAAAAATTGCAAATATATATAACTCTAAGAACGTTACTTGTTTGTCTGTATTAACTGAGGAAGACTTTTTTTTAGGAAATTTATCTCATATTTCTGAAATTAAAAAAAAAATTGAATTACCTATTCTTTGTAAAGATTTTTTTGTTGATAAATTTCAAGTACCTTTGGCAAAAAGTTATGGTGCTGATGCAGTCCTGATTATATTAGCTGGTATTTCTGAAAAAACTGCAGATGAAATTTACGAGGAAGCTTTAAAACATAATATGAGTGTAATTGTTGAAGTTCATACTGTTGAGGAGGCAGAAAAATCAGCAAAATATCCTGATGCTTTAATTGGAATAAATAACCGAAACCTAAAAACTCTTAAAACTGAGATAAATACAACTTATGATATATATAATGTTGTATCAAACCACTCTTCACCTCTAATTTCTGAGAGTGGTCTAAAAACAAAAGATGAATTGATTGAAATAAAAAACAGGACCTCTATCAGCACTTTTTTAATTGGTGAATCACTTTTAAAAGATTTGAAAAATAATAATATTTTTTCTCTTTTATAGAAATTTTCCTCAATTTTTATAGCTTTTTAGCTGTTGTATAAATTAAGGAACTTTTATAGAACATTGATGTACTTAATTTGTTCTATGTTAACTAAAAAACAAAAAAACCTACTTCTCTTTATCAACAAAAAGTTGAGATCTACAGGTGTGTCCCCTTCATATGAGGAAATGAAGGAATCATTAAATTTAAAATCAAAATCTGGAATTCATAGACTTATTAGTGCATTAGAAGAAAGAGGCTTTATTAAAAGATTAGCCCACAAGGCTAGAGCATTAGAAGTAATTAAGTTACCCGAAACAGCATCTGCAAACGATATTTATAATAGTTTTTCTCCAAGCGTTATTAAGGGAGGATTAGATGACGAAAATTTAAATAATTCTAACGATACAGAAGTCCCTGTGCTAGGAAAAATCGCTGCAGGAACTCCAGTTGAAGCTATACAGAATGAAGTTTCAAGAATTCCACTACCAGCAAATATTGAAAAAGATGGAGAATTTTTTGGTTTAAAGGTTCAAGGAGACTCCATGATTGAAGCTGGAATTAATGATGGTGATACTGTTATTTTTAAAAAAGCAGATACTGCAGATAATGGAAAAATCGTAGTAGCTTTGATTGATGATCATGAGGCTATGTTGAAAAGAATTAGAAGAAAAGGTAAAACTGTTGCATTAGAAAGTGCAAACAGAAATTACGAAACAAAAATTTTTGGTCCAGATAGAGTGAAAGTTCAAGGTATTCTTGTATCTTTATATAGAAACTTTCAGTAAAATAGTCTAAATAAATTCCATGAAAAAAGTAGCAACTAGATTTGCTCCTTCTCCTACCGGTCCTCTTCACATTGGTGGGATAAGAACAGCTCTATTTAATTGGTTATATTCAAAAAATAAATCAGGTAAATTTTATTTAAGGATAGAAGATACTGATAAAGAAAGATCTAAGGAAGAACATAAAATTCAAATTATTAACTCTCTAAAATGGATGGGAATTGAACATGATGATGAAGAGTATATTCAATCAAAAATGATTAATGAACATATAAGTATTGCTAAAAGATTATTAGCAAATGGAAATGCTTATAAATGCTATTGTAGTGCAGATGAAATAGAGGAACAGAAGAAAAGAGCTAAACAAAAAAAAATTCCTTATGTGTATAATCGAAAATGGCGAGATATTTCTGAAGATCAAGCGCCGAAGGATATAAAACCAGTTATAAGATTTAAAAGTAAAATAGAAGGTACTTATATATTAAAAGACTTGGTTCAAGGAAATGTAGAGATTGAAAATAATTCTATTGAAGATTTTGTTATTTTAAGAAATGACGGAACACCAACATATAATTTATCTGCGTCAGTTGATGATCATAATATGGAAATGACACATATTATAAGAGGAGATGACCATAAAATTAATACTTTTAAACAAATACAGATATATGAGGCGCTAGGATGGGAAATTCCACAATTTGCTCATATACCTCTTATTCATACAATAGATGGTAAGAAGCTATCAAAAAGAGATAATGCCTCAACATTAGACGATTACTCAAAAATTGGAATTCTTCCTGAGTCACTAAGAAATTACCTTCTAAGGTTAGGATGGTCCTATAAAGACAAGGAAATTTTTAACTTAGATGAAAGTATAAAATTTTTTAACCTACAAGGAATAGGTAAATCACCTTCAAAACTTGATATGAGCAGAATTCTTTCTATGAATGAATATTACATTAAAAATAGTGAAGAAAGTATTTTGTACAAAAAATTAAAAGAGTATTGTGAGATGTACAAAGATAAAATTAAAGAGGAAAAAGAAAATACAATAAAGAATTCATTATCGTTTTTAAAAAATAAAGCGAAAACTCTTGAGGATATTTATAATAATTCTAAATACATATTAAATGATAAAGTTATTTTTAATGACAATGATAAAAAACTGATAAACGATGAAGCAAAAAAAATAATACATTTATTTGAAGAAAAGATTTCAGAATTAGAAGTTTTTGATAGAGAAAATTTAGAACAAATCGTAAATGGTTTAATAAAATTAAATAATACAAATTTTAAGAGTGTTGGGCAGCCATTACGAATAATGTTAACTGGATCTAAATTTGGTCCAGGAATATATGATATAATATTATCTCTTGGAAAAAATGAGGTAATAAAAAGATTAAGAAATATAGGATAAGATAATATTTGATGCTTCTTCAGACGATGAGCTAGGAGAAGTTAAAGTTTTAAGAGTTTTTTGTATTTCTTTTTTTTGTTTTGCTATTAAGTCTGGTTTTTTTAGAAAATAGTAAACACTTTTAAATATTTCATCAGCATTACATTCTGATTGTATTAGCTCTGGAATAACTTCTCTATTATTGATAATATTAATCATATTAACAAATTTTATATTAAGTAAAAATTTCGCTAAATAAAAATTAATAAAATTCATCTTATAAATAATTATTGATGGAACATTCATTTTACATACTTCTAGCGAAACAGTTCCTGATTTTACTACAGCGAAAGTTGATTTTTTTAAAACTGCAGTTTTAATTTTATCATCATTAATAATTTCTAAATTTTGTATAGACTCATTTAAAGCAAAACTTGATATAAGCTCTTTATTTTTATCAGTTGCATGGAATATAAAATTATAATTAGGATCCTTGATATTCATTTTTTTAATAAAATTAATTAGAATTGGCATATGGTATTTAATCTCTGAATTTCTACTACCAGGAAAAATTGATATAATATTTTTTTTGTCTAAAAATTGATCTATTTGAATATTTTCATTAATTTTTTTATCTAACAAAGGGTGACCCACAAATGTACTAGTTAGTTTTTCTTTATCAAAATATTCTTTTTCAAACTTAAAAAGTAATAAGATATGGTCTAAAAATTCCTTCATTTTCTTAACTCTACCCTCTCTCCATGCCCAAACCTTAGGAGCAATAAAATGAATTATTTTTATTTTTGGATTTTTTCCTTTTACTAGTTTTGCTACTCTTAGGGTAAAATCTGGACTATCAACACTAAATAAAATATCTGGGTTAAATTTCAAAACTTCAGTAACAGTATCTTTTATTTTACGTTTAATTTTAAAAAAGTTTAACAATATATCGGTAAAAGCTATATAAGTTATTTCATTTTGGTCATAGATTGACTTTATACCTAATTTTTCTAAGTTTGTTCCGCCAACGCTTAAGAATTCTAAATCAGCTTTTTTAATTTTTATTTGTGATATTACCTCTGATGCTAGTTTGTCTCCTGAAGGTTCACCTGTAAGGACAAAAATTTTTTTCATATAGCAATAAGAAAGAGTTTTTTTTGATTGGCATATTTAATACAGATTTCTTTGTTTAATATAATATTTTGATTTGATTTAATAACAATCCCCTTTACACCAACTTTATAACAATCTTTAAATGTATCAATTCCTATTGTGGGTAAGTCTACCCTTAAATCTTGTTTTACTTTAGGAAGTTTTATTAAAATTGCTTTTTTTATTTTTGATTTAGGTATAGATTTTATCATTTCTTTTGTACCTTCTCTTGTTTCTCTAGAGATAACCTTATTGTCTCTTATAATTACAGCTTGTATATGATTGTACGAGTTTATTTTTTTTAATATTCTAATTCCTTTAACTATTTCTTTTTTTTCCTGTAAAGTAGGCTTAATTTTTGTGTAAATTCCTTTCTTTAAAGTTAATTCTGGGTTGAAGGAATTTAATTTGATTACTTTAATTTTATTTTCAGACAAAATTTTTATTAGAACTTTTAATATTGCTGCATCACCTTTTTTTGATGCTTTTACTATTCTTGGAATGTAAAACAGACCTCTTAAATCTAATTTGAGTTTTGATATTTTAGGTTTAATTATATTTCCAGCAAATATAACTTTATTACATTTTTTTGATTTAATAAGTTTTAGAATCTCACCAAATTTACCTATATTAATAAAAAAACTATTCTTATTTTTTTTAAATTTGTTGTTTTTTGTTAGATCTATAATGAAATATTTTATTTTCTTTCTCTCTATTTTTTTAATAATTTCATTTGGTAAATCCTTTTCTCCTAAAAAAAGTCCTATCATTATTTGTTAGGTGGAAGTGATATTGGTCTTTTTTTGTCTGAATTTATAAAATTAACTATTTTTTTTACAAATTCGTTGTTTTTAAGTTCGTCATTAAGTTTTTCTATGTTTTCTCTAAAACTTGGTGTTTTAAATATTATTTCATAAGCTAATTGTATTCTTTTTATATTTTCATTTGAAACCTTTGATCTTCTTAATCCAATAAGATTTAACCCCATTAAATTATTTCTATTACCCATTGATAATCCAAATGGAATTATATCGCTCAAAACACCAGTCATTCCTCCTATCATCGCAGACTCACCAATTCTAGAGAATTGATGTATCGCACAACTCCCACCAACTATTGCGTTATTTTGAATGGTAACATGCCCGCCAACTTGAACATTATTGGCCAAGACAATATTATTTGATATCAAACAATCGTGTGCAACATGACAATAAACCATAAATAAATTATTATCACCGATTTTGGTAATTCCCCCACCTTGTTTTGTGCCAGGGTTTATATTTACATACTCTCTAAACTTATTGTTATCTCCAATAACTAAAGAATTTTTTTCACCTTTATATTTTAAATCTTGAGGTGGTGTTCCGATTGATGAAAAAGGATATATTTGGTTATTTTCTCCTATTTTTGTATTACCAATTATGTTTACATGAGAATGTAAAACTGATTTAGTTCCAATTTCAACCTCAGGACCTATTATGCAATAAGGTCCTATCTCAACATTATCAGAAATTTTTGCTTTTACATCGACTATTGCAGTTTTGTGGATCACAGTTAATAAATAACAAATTTATAATTTAATTCTTATCAACTATTACTACTAATTATTACTTTCTATCAACAATTGTTGCAGACCATTGCGCATCTGCCATTTTTTTATCACCAACAAATGCTGTACCTTTATACTTCCATACTCTTCCGTGTGATCTAATAGCTTCAATATTAAGTTCTAGAACACAATCTGGTATTACTGGATTTCTGAATCTAGCTTTCTCAATTGTCATTAAAAAAACCAACTTATTGTTGTAGGTAGCCTTATCTAATCCATTTGCTGTTAAAGCAGCTGCAGCCTGGCCAAAAGCTTCAACAATTAAAACACCAGGCATTACAGGCTCACCTGGAAAATGTCCATTAACAAAAAAACTATCTTTTTTTACATTAACGATTGCAGTAGCTGAGAAAAGTTTTTTTATATTTCTTAATTCATCTATCAATAACATAGGTTCTCTATGGGGAAGAAGATTTTTAATTTGATCTTTATTTAAATTAGTCATTTAATTTGTTTTCTTTTAGAAAGTTTCTAATGTTTTTTGCAGGATATCCCATTACTTTACTATTTGAAGAAATATTTTTAATTACACCACTACCACCTCCAATTTGCACATTATCTCCTATTGTTATGTGACCAGAAATTCCAGACTGACCTCCAATCATTACTCTATCACCAATTGTTGAGCTACCAGCAAATCCAACTTGCCCAGTTATAATACAATTTTTTCCTATTTTGACATTATGAGCAATATGAACTTGGTTATCTAGGAAGGTTCCATCACCAATAATCGTATTTGTCAATGATCCTCTATCAATTGTGTTATTGCATCCAATCTCCACGTTATTGCCCACTATAACCATTCCTACATGAGGATATCTAATATTTTTTAATTTTTCTGGGAAAAAACCAAATCCCTTTTTCCCTAAAATTGCTCCATCAAGTATGTTTGTATTTTTACCAATGATAGTATTTTTAATAATCACGTTGCTTCCAATATTACAATTTTCACCAATTTTTACGTTTTTTTCAATTATTGTATTATGTCCTATAGAACATTTTTTACCAATTCTTACATTTTTTCCTAAAAGAACATTCTTACCAAATTTTATACCAGGATATTTTTTTTTATTTGGATCCCGCACACCTGAATCAAAATTATCACTAAGTGCTTCAGGGTAAAATAAGGCAGTAATCTTGGAAACAGATAACAATATATTTTGAACATATATCACATTTATTTTTTTTGGAATAAACAGTGCGAATTTTTTATTTGTAATAAGTAATTTACATTTTGTTTTTTTTAAAGAGTCTAAATATTTAATTGAATGAAAAAAAGTAATATCATTTATATTTGCAGAATCTAAATCTTTAATATCTTTAATGACATAATTTTTTTTTTGTTTGCTTAAATTTAAATTTGTAAGGATTTCATTAATCTTCACATTATTTTTTTTGATAAAAAAAGGATTTTGCATCTTAAAATTTTAATTTGGTAATATTATCATTTAGTAATTTTATTATCTGATTGGTTATATCTAGATTTTTTCTACCAACAACAATGTTTTTTTTAGGTATAACTATAGATATTGAATTTACCTCAACATATTTAGTTATTATTGGATTTAAAGCTGACAAAATTTCCTTGGTCTTATCAATTTTAATATTATTTAATTCTTCTACAGCAACTTTTCTATCTGACCTATATTTTTGAACTTCTGAAGTTAAAATCTTTAATTTTTTTTGGAATTGATCTTTATCTAAAATATTTTGTTGCGCTATTAAGGTTTTTTCTTTTTTAATAAGTTCACTTTCAATTTGCTCATATTTCGAAGAATTTTGATTTTTAATTGACTCAATATAATTATTTAGATTTTTTCCTACTTCAGACGAATTTAAAATAAAATTAATATCAATATAAACTATCTTGGCCTTAGAACTAAATGTGAATATATTTAATAAAATTAATATTAAAATTATTTTTTTCATTTTTAAAATGAAGTTCCAATTCTAAATCTGAAAGATTCTTTTTTATCAGAAGGTTCACTAGAAAGTGGAATGGCATAAGAAAATGATAAAGGTCCAATAACTGTAAACCAATTAACTGATACACCTGTAGCAGAACGAATTTTACTTGATTCTAGAGAGCTATCATAATCAACTTCTCTTAATGTAGCTGCATCAAAAAAAAGACTAATATCTATATTTTCGTAACCACTTAAAACATTAGGTAAAGTAGAATTGAAATTTACAGCAGATCCAAAATTTCCACCGACATATTCGTCCCCATCTTTAGGTCCAAATTTTCCAGACTCAAATCCTCTGAGTTTGCTACTCGGTATATATACCCTTCGGGATACTCTAACATCATCATCTATTGAATTGACAGATTTAAAAAACCACCTTCCTGATAAAATTAAATTATCAGATACAGAATAGTATTTTGAAAAATTTATAGTATTACTTATCGAAAGATCGTCAGAGTATATAGGCAGTACTTGTTTAAAATTTAATTTGAAGCCATCTGTTGGTTGAAAATTTTGATCAAGCTTATTTAATGTTAAACCATAGGATAATAAATTTTCTAAATAGTCACCTTCTTGTTTCTTTTTGTGTTCAGAGGCTGTTGATGAGGTTTCTAATTTTTCATAATAAGCCGAAATGTCAAGATTAACAAAGAAATCTGAATATTGCTCAAACCCTGTTCCTACCCCAAAACCTGTTCTAGAGGTTTTAAATCCTCCTGTAGAAAGAAAGTCAGAGCTGGTGCTTTCTATAATCGTATTTAATGATCTATCTGTATTTTTAAAATTTGGATTCTCAACTTGAAATTTTCCTTTTATTTGATCCTCAGAAACAAGTATATTTGTTTTTAGTTTTATACCTTTTCCAAGATAATTTTTTTCTTGGATTCCAGCAGAAATTGTTGCTCCAGATGTTCCTGTTCCAGCACCTGCAAATATTTCACCTGTTGGTGATTCTTCAACACTAATATCAATAATTTTCATTTGGTTATCTTTGTTAGAGGTTTTTATATCTGAAGATACAGATTTAAAAATACCTCTTGATTTGATATTATTAATTGACTTTTGAAATAAAATTTCATTAAAAGGGTCTCCTTCGTCAACTATAAGAGAATTTCTTATTACTTTTTCCTCAGTAATAAAATTACCAAAAATGTTTATTTGTTCTACGTATGATTTTTCAAGATTATTAAATTTAAAAATAATATCAATTTTATTCTGGTCTATTACTAAGAGATCGTATTTAGTATTCAAAAAAACAAATTCTTTTTGCAAAGCCAACTTATCAATATCATCTATTAAACTATTTAACTTTTTTAAAGAATATTTTACATTTTTTAAATTTAAAAATTTTTTATTAATTTGTATTAGGTTTTCTTTGCTAAAATTTTCATTATCTTCTAATCTAAGATTATTAAAATAATATTTTTGACCAGCATCAATATTAAAATTCAACTCAAAAAACTCATTATTAATATTTTTAGCATACGAGGATTTAATTTTTACATTATAATATCCTTTATTTTGAAAATATTTTTTAAGCAACTTTTCATCCTTTTTTATTTTACTTTCATCTAAATATTTATCTGAGGTAATAAATTTCCAAAACTTTCCTTCTTCAGATTTAATGATATTTCTAAGTTTTGAGTCTCTAAAGATTTTATTTCCCTGAAAATTTATTTTTTTAATGATTGCTCTATTACCTAAATTAAAGTCATAAAGTAGATCAACAGAATTATTTTGATTATCAATGACTTTAACTTCAACGTCTGCAAAGTAAAATCCACTATTTCTGATAACATTCAATAAGAGATTTTTTTGTATTTTTATATTTTGCTGAAGAAAAGGATATTTTTCACTTTTTTTTGTGATTTCAGATAATTTATCTAGTATAGATTTGTTTTTAATTCCACTCAATTTGATTGATTGTATAATTGGATTTTCCTTGATATCGATCTGAATAATATCTTCAATAATAGTAATTTTTATATCTTTAAAATAATTTGTCTTATAAAGATTTTTTACTGCATTATTAAGATCCTGTAGCTCTATTTCATTTTTTATATTTAAACCTGAAAACATTGTAATTGTTTCCAGGGTTAGTCGTTCATTCCCTGATACATTAATTTCAGTGTATATTTTAGCGTAAGCTTTATTAAAAAATATTAGTAGATAAATAATTACAAAATAAATTATATGCTTACTTTTAAATTTGTTTTTCATTATGTTTTAAATATTTTTCAACATATTGATTAGTTATTTCTACCATAGATTTAATATCATCAATATTTTTTGGTTTTAAGTCGTAAAATTGAGATAAATTGGGGTTTTTTAGGAGTAATAGCAAGTATTTGTGCACAGAAAAATAAGAAATTTTATTTTCTAAATATTTTTTAACTAGCAGATCATTAATTGAAACTAAAATAACCTCAAAGTATGAATTTTTAAATTGATTATTTAGTATTTTTAAAAGAGGAAAGTTATTAATTGATGGTTTTACAAAGTTATATCCATTTAATTTACTAAAATTAAAATTATGTTTATGAAAATAATCATAATTGTTTGAGTAAATTGCATTAGTAATTGGAATCTCCATAGTTGTATTATGAGTCAATAATTTTGTTAATCCATTCTTAAAATGTACAATTGCATGCACATAAGATTTTGGATGAATTAAAATTTCGAATTTATTTATATTCAGATTAAAAATTTTACTAGCTTCTATAACCTCGAAAATCTTATTCATCATAGTGGCTGAATCAATAGAAATTTTCTTTCCCATTTTCCAATTTGGATGTTTCAAAGCAGAAATAGGCTTTACATTTTTTATATTTTTAAGTTTTCTATTTAAGAAAGGTCCTCCAGAAGCTGTAAGATATATTTTTTTAATTAAATTATAATTTTCATATTTTAATAGAGTCCATATAGAAAAATGCTCAGAGTCTAGGGGTATAAAATTTGTTTTATTTTTTTTGCACTCTCGTTCCAAAAATCTCCAACCACAGATTATGGATTCTTTATTTGCTGTTGCAAAATTTTTGGTGTATTTAATTATATTTAACGAAGGTTCTAATCCATCGATGCCAGAAATTGCATTTATAGTTAAGAAATTTTTTTTTTTTGTATTTTTGAAGGCATCTTTAATTGAAGAATAAACTTTTATTTTTTTTTTTTTAAACTTTTCAAGATTTTTTTTTGATATATTTTTGTCAAATATAACTATTTTATTTACATTATATTCTATTGCTTGCTTGTAAATTTTATTAACATTTTTGTTGGTGGTTAACAATTTGATTTTAAAATTACCTTTATCTTTATTTATGATTTTTAAAGTTGTTTTACCAACTGATCCCGTTGATCCTAATAAATTAATATTTTTTATCATTTTATAAAGAGATTAAATAAGTTCCTAGAGGAAGACCTAAAAGAATTCCATCTATTCTATCGAGTATTCCTCCATGACCAGGTAAAATATTACCAGTATCTTTTATTTTAGCTTTTCTTTTAAAAAAAGAAATAAGTAAATCACCTAATTGCGAAACTATAGAAACAGAAATTATTACAATTAATACATGTGTATTGAAGTTTAAATAATTGTTCAAATTATTATAAAAAAGGTAACAAATAATTAAAGGTAATACAAATGAACCAACAACAC